>NZ_JBXANP010000004.1:0-383110 GCF_058801745.1 Rugamonas sp. GW822-FHT03B10
GCCGGGAAGTTTTCGCTCTCGCCGATGTAGTGTTATCGACTCCTGATAATTGGTGCAGTCGTCTTCTGAAAATGACAGCCCCGATGCACGCCTATACCCCTGTAGATGTCGAACATTCAGTTCAACTATCTACATCCATGAAAGGGTATGAAATGGCAGTAATCGGATATGCTCGGGTCAGCACTGTCGAACAGACGCTAGACCTGCAGAAGGATGCGCTCACCGCCGCCGACGTAGTGTGCCTCTACGAGGAGAAGGCCTGTGGCAAGACGGCCGACAGGCCCGAGCTAGCGCAATGTCTCAAAGCATTGCGCGAGGGTGATACGCTTGTGGTTTGGCGCCTCGACCGCCTTGGCAGGAACCTGAAGGACTTGGTGCAAATCGTCGCTGACTTGGAAGCGCGCGGCGTGAAATTCAAATCGCTGACCGAATCGATTGATACCACCGGTCCAGCAGGCAAGCTCGTCTTCCATATGTTTGCAGCTCTCGCCCAGTTCGAGAGGGAACTGGTCAGAGAGCGAACGCTGGCGGGCCTGGTGGCAGCGAGAGCTCGGGGCCGCAACGGCGGCAGGCCGCCCGTTCTAAGAGCAAGTGAACAACGTATAGCACTTGCCATGATGAAGAATCGGGAAATGTCGGTTGCGGCAATAGCTGAGCACTTGGGCGTATCACGCTCAACGTTGTACAACCTGCAGAAAGACCGCAACCAGGCTAGCGGTCGCGGTTAACGCCCTATTCCGGCGGCGGTGTCGCCGCCGTGAAGTAAGCGCAAAAGGTCACGCCGGCGCCCAACCCTTTGCCTGTTCTTTCGACTCCAATTGCAACTTCTTAATTACGTCTTTGACGTCTTCCCCAGTCATGTTGGCGACTAAGAAGCCAATTCGCTTCGCCCCCTTCGCGGTGACGACGAAGGGGATGTCGCCCAGTCCCCACACGCTGTAATTTCGATTCTCTAACGCGTACTCGGCCTTCTTGGACGCCGGCTTGAGGTAGCCGCGATGAACCAGGCTGAGAATCCCAGACTCAGTCATGACGTCGCATTCGCGCGAATCGAAGGTCCGGAACGAGAACAGCCTATTGCTGAAGGCCCGGCTGTTGTAAGTCCCTTCCAAGCACATCAAGCCCAACACAAGCGCTTCCATTGGTGGCAAGGTCTCCGCCTCATCCGTGCCGGAATGCGCTTCAACTTTATTGGTGAAGTAAAGGCTCATCATCATTTTCAGGAATTGAGCGTTCGGGTTTGGTTTGGACTTGGTAGCCATGTTCGTAGGTCGAAAAAGAAAAACCCCATTTTACTATTGCCACACGGAAATCAACATATACTCAAGTCATGGAAGCAATTAACGATGCATGGTGGCAATTTTGTGGCTTCGGGCGGCGATTGCCCTGCGGTCGAAAAAGTGGTGGCAATTAGGTGGCAATTTTCAATTAATCTGCCACCAAACTGTAACGGCGCGGCGATTTTGGCACCGATTTGCGAATATTTTGGCGCTTGGCGATGCCTGCAAGCGCCAAAAATTACGTAAATTTCAGCCAGAGATGGCGGCCAATCGGACATGACGTTAGCGAGCTATTACCTCTGAGCAATATGCTAGACTTTAACGCTCAACAACCACCAGAGGGACGTTATGAGCAATACAATTTTTGGCTTACTTCAACAACACGCCCAGCCAAAAGGCGGAGTCTACGACGGATTGCGCATTCGCACGAAGAGCGGTGCCGAGTACGAAGGCTCTCTCGTCCACTGGAACTCCCTAAATACACCAAACCTGATTTGCATCACAGGTGAAATGGGACGACAAACCTTCGTAGAGCGCGAGTCGCTTGAATCGGTCACGGTCATCAATCCGGCACGCTAGCCCCAAGTGCTTTCTTGAGCACAAGGCCGGCGCTAATGCCGGCCTTTCCTTTCGTTAAAACAGGCTATCGGTCGCGGTCGCGTCCCAGTTACAGATCACCAGCTCCTTACTGGTTTCCGGCTGGCCATGGGTGTTAGATACGCTGTATTTGATGTCCAGGCCCAGCATATGCAGTCCGCTAAAAGCCTCGCGGATCGCCGGGTGGTCGTTGATCGACACCATCACCTTACCCTTACAGGTGCGCATGAACTCAGCCATCTGCACATACTCACCGAACGGGAAATCCACGCCATAGCCCTCGGTCTCCCAGTATGGCGGATCACAGTAGAAGAACGTGTGTGGCCGGTCATAGCGCTTCATGCAGTCCAGCCAGGTAAGGTTTTCCACATAGGTGCCGGACAGGCGCAAGTGCGCGGCACTTAACGCCTCTTCGATCCGGCACAGGTTGATCGGCGACCCGGTTGTCGCCGTGCCGAAGTTCTGGCCGCTGACCTTGCCGCCGAAGGCATGCTGCTGCAAGTAGTAGAAGCGCGCGGCGCGCTGGATATCGGTCAAGGTGCGCGTGTCGGTCAGCTGCTGCCATTTGAACACCTGGCGGCTGCTGATGGCCCACTTGAACTGCCGGACAAACTCCTCCAGGTGGTGCTGCACAACGCGGTAGAGGTTGATCAGATCGCCATTGATGTCGTTGATGACCTCGGTCGCGGCCGGGAACGGCCGCAGGAAGTACAGCGCCGCGCCGCCACAGAACACCTCGACGTAGCATTCGTGCTTAGGGAACAGTGGGATCAGCTTGTCGGCCAGGCGACGCTTGCCGCCGAGCCAGGGAATGATGGGGTTGGTCACTGCTTGGAACTCCATGTGGCGCTCGGTGGCGCTCTGGATCGGTGCTCGTGGCCCTCAGTTGATTTAAGACGTTGCAGCGCGGGCATTTGATATTGAGCCGGCTGTAGACGCCTTCACCTAACTTCTTGTGGCAGTTGCCACACCTGATTTCCTGCATTTAACGCCCCTGTGCTAAGATTCCGCCCCTCTGCAGAGTGGTGGAGCCTTGGTTTGTGCGCAGGTACTGACTGCAATCGAACGGTCGGCGGGGTGTTGACGCACCGCGCCGGCCGCTCCGTTCAAACTTCAACCGTTAAAACGTCGTTGGCTGTGCCACGCCGCGCGTCAGCGCCATGAAGCCTTGCTGCAGGTTGGTCGCGCCGATACTGATCCAGCGCTGGTCAAGCCCTTGCACCGCCTTCAGTTCGTCGACCAGCTGGCCAATGGCCGCGCCTGCTTCCTTCACCTTGTTCATCGCAGCAATTTCTTCGGCCGAAAGATCGCGATAGCCCTTGATCATCTTGTGCTGATTTTCCATGTTGCTCCTATAGGTTGGTACTGCGTTAAATCCCCGCCGACCGCGTACAGTGGTCGGGGTCAAGCTTGTCCAGCAGACGGCACAGCAGGCACCAGGTACGCCGCCCCTCGCGGCGCCCACGGTTTGCTCGGCTGGAAATGGTCTCGGTGTCGGCTCCGCCGGTTGTGGCATTGCCCACGCGGTCATAGGCGACGATGATGCGCCAAGCGCGCTGGCTTCCGACAACAATGGCTGTCAGCATCCAAAGCGAGGCGAACAGGTGCGCGACTTGACATGCCAAAAACAAGATTAAAAGCGTTATTCGGCGCACGGTTTTCCCTTATTGGATGATGCCCGTGAGGATCTGCGCCGGCCGATCCGCCGCGATCAGATTCTTCCCTGCCAGATAGGCCAGCGCCTCTTGGGTGGACTCCAGGCCCAGGTCAACAAACGTCAAGCGCGGATCGTTAACAATCTCGAAGAAGTCCTTAACAATAGGGTCTTCACTTGCCTTGATTGCGACACGCTCCTGTACTTTAAAGAGCAGCTTGAATTGAACTGGGCTGACCTTCGGCGCTTCCAGCTGATTAGCGGATGCCGTATTTTCGGCCGGCGGCAAGATGACCGTCCAATTGCCGGCGCCATCCACCTCACTACCCGGAGTCACATCATCCGGGCAAATTGAGAAAAGTTCAGCTACTTCCGAGTGGAAGCAATCGGTGATGACTACACCTGACGGAGGACAAAAAATCTCCATCACAGTGCCGTTTTCGATTCGTGCATATTTAGTCATGATTACCACTCCACAATAACAAGTCCGTCACCGCCAGATTGGGCACCAGCCGCAGCTCCACCGCCGCCACCACCACCAATTCCGCCACCGCCTTGACAAGTGCCTGCGGTATTTACGCCACCGCCACCGCCACCGATGCCACCAAAACCCGACCCTGTCGAAGTGCCGCCGGAACCGCCGCCACCGATGCCGCCGTTATAACCACTTCCGCCAGCACCGCCGCCGGTGAAACCGTCAAATGGGAAACGAATAACGGCGTTGATGGGATTCGAGGCGCCATTGGCACTGCTCGCGATATTGCCGATAATATCTGGCGCCCCTCTGCCAGTTGAATCAGGAAGCCCAAATGGAGACCCTCCAGCAGAGCTGTTTATACCGGTTAGGTCTCCGCCTCCTACGCCACCTCCGCCACTGAGCGAGTACGCTGCGCTTTTTCCACCATCCCCGAGCTGTGATCCTGCTCCACCGCCACCGCTGCCAGAAGATGCACCCGAAGCGCCGCCGCTTGCCTGGAAGGTGCCACCAGTTCCTGTCCCGCCAGTGGCCGAGGTAGCGCCGGTTTGCCCACCACCACCTCCAGTTGCACTGATCAATGCCCCGAACGATGAACTTCCTCCTGCAACGCCGCCGTTGACGGGGCCGCCAGCACCTACGGTGACCGTATAAGGAGTGCTTGGCGCGACGCTGAAGACACCGTGGGCGTACCCACCGCCGCCACCGCCGGTTCCGCTTGGCTTTCCACTGCCACCGGCACCGACTACCCTGACACGAATAGAGGTGATGCCAGCGGGGATGGTGAAAGTTCCGCTTTTCTGGAATACGCGCCAAAGACCATTGCCGAATTCCCCCATATATCCGGGAGGGGTGAGCTTGGTCCCAGTTGTCGTCGGAACGTTAAACGTCGGGGAAACATTTACGGTTTGTTGCGTTACCTGGCCCATTGTTTTCTCCTTACATACCGTGGGCGCGAACGCTCACGTTGGCTGTATCGCTACGCGCCCACACCTTTTCACCGGACGAGCATACTAATCCGGTGTCCTCAAGAATCCCGTTAGCGGCAACGCTAACGTCATAATCGACATAGTCAGTGGCTGCGGGGGCGCCGCCCGTGCCGATGGAGAGGCGCACCTTGACGACGGTAGCGTTTCTGTTCGCGAACCGGACATTGAATGTCTGGATGGTAGCTGCCGTGAACAGCAGCGTGTCAGCGCCACCAGCTGGAAGGTCGGCAGAGCCAAGTTTTCCTGTTGCCATTTAGATTTGCCCCATAAAGTAGAGTTGAGTGGAAGAAGTAACGGAAGCAGCTGCAAGCGCTTGCGCTTGTGCAAGCGTCACTGCGTGCTGCGATTGGGTTGCTGTGCCAACTTGCAGGGCGCCTCCGGTACAGCCAAGAAGCACCCAGGAATTGAGGGACGCGTTCCACATCACCTCGACCTCGCCACCAGTGACGATCTCTCCGCCCTGGAGAGCTGCATGTGCGCCGCCGACGATGGGCTTGGCGGCCATTGCGTTCGGTGCAAATGTGGTCGCACCAATGTTGCTCGCGGATGCCTTGAACGTGAGAATCATTCCATCGGTGAGCGTGGTGACGGCCGGTGTGTAGTTGGCTGCGTGCGCGTTGGCGGTGCCACTGCCAGCCGCATACACATTGCTGGAGTTCTGTACGCTGACCTTCGTGGCAGCATCGTCCATTTGATATTTAACGTTGACGCCATCACAGGCCACTGAATCGAGCGCGCCCTGGGAGATCAGGACGCCACTACCACCAGAGGCATAGCAGCCCACAGTGAAATTTCCGGTGGTTGCGTTGACAACGATCCACCGGCCGAATGCTGCAGGGACGATCAGGCTGGCGTTGCTGGTCAAGGCGCCCGTGACAACGATAAATCCGGGAGCAAGCTGCGCGGCGCTCAGGATGGTCGTGCCGCCGGTCGTGACCACATTCACGGAAGAGTTGTTTATCACCGATCGGATGCCGCCTAACAGCTGGTTGGACTGCCCAGCGTCTAAAGCAACGCCGGCCGCCGCGATGACGCTGACGATTTCCTCCTGAACGGAATTGAGCCACTGTGCTGTCACCACCGTGCCCTGAATGCCGTTAAACGGATCACCGTCGTGGAACAGCTGGTCTGATGAATTAATCCGCTGCATATCAATCTTCCAAATCTACAAATGAATAAGCCGCTTTGACGCTGTCCAGCCAAGCAAGCACCTGGCTGCGATCTGCGGAGGAAATGATCTGGCCGTTGCGCCGCAAACGGACACGCCAGTACCAACTGACCGCCGACGGGTTGTAGAGGCGGTCACCGCCAGCGTTCAAGCCAGCGAAGAAGCCGCGCGGCTCGTCGATGATGACGGTGTAGCCCGCCTGTTCCAGAAGCGCCTGGAAGTATGGTTTGGACATGCCACCCGTTTGCAACACCTTGGCCGTCAACCGGGCCTGGCGCTCCGGGATCGTCGTTGCGGACATCAAGCCCTGATCCGGCAGGCCGTAGACCCGTTCCCAATCGTCCAACAGTTGAACCGTAGTACGCGGGTCCATTTCCAGCAGCAGGTTGTTCGCCGCGTCCTGGACCAGGTCCAACTGGCGCGCCTCGGCGGCCAGGTCGCTGCTGAGCACTGGCGCCGCACGGTCGTAGGCATCCTGCGGCAGCAACAGCTTCAGGAAGTTGAGGTGCAGGCTCACGACAACACCACCGTGCCAAGTGCCGCCATCTGGACACTTGTCGCATCCACCACTGGCACCACCGAGGCACCAGGACTGGTCAGGTTGACGTCGGTAACACCTGGCACGTCGGTGATGATGGCCAGGACGCGGCTGCGCAGCACACCTTCCCCCGGCGCAAGGCCGGCAATGTATGCGGCCAGCGCGCTCTGCACGGTAGCCTGAACGTTCGCCAGCACCGTCCCCGGCAGCAGCGTGACCGTTGCCACGACATTGACCACCAGCAGCGTCGGTGTCAGCACCTGGCAGTCTCCGCCGGCCGGGTTGACGCTCTCGATGTAGGCTTTAACGGTGTTCTGCAGCGCTTGGGGTGCGGGCACGCCATTGGACAGGATGGCGATGTCCGTCGTGCCTAGGCCGCGCCGCAGCGGATAGCACCAGGCGGACGTTACGCCAGGCACTTCCATGGCCCAGCGCCGGTAGTCGTACTTATTGCCGCCAGCCGGCGGATGACGGAGCCTGTCCAGCAGCCGGCTAAGCAAGGATGTCGTGGTTTCGGTGTCCGTGCCGGCCAGCATCGTGACGACGGCCGCCGTGGAGGACACGCCAGCCGGCGCACTGGTCAAGGTCAGGGCCGTTTCGGCGGCCTGGTTGCCGGCGCTGCCGCTGGTGCTGGCCTGGGCTGCGAGGACCAGCGTGCCGTCGGCCGCGACATTGCCGAAGGACGTTGTGACGTAAGCCTGGCCGTCCAACGCCTTGCATTCGACGCCGGCATTGACCGCGCTGCCCGGCGCGCCAGTGAACGAAATGCTTCCCATGGCTGCGGTCGCTGGCTTGAGCGCCATCCCATAGAGCGAGGCATATTGCAGCAGCACGTCGTCGTCCGAGGTGTCCGGCATGATCTGCCGCCCGACCCAGGAAAGATTTTCGTACAGCCCCTCCACCGCTGCGGCGACCGCGTTGGCGCGCATGCGGAAGTCCGAGTCGGCGCCAACGGCCGCTTGTGGGTTTTGGTTCACGATGTCGCGCAGTATGTCGTCGCGGATCTGCTCGAATGTTCTTGCGATATATGGCATAGGGTTCCTGATCAGATGACTTTGAGTGCGTGCTGGAAGGTCTGCACTTCGCCCGAGGCCGCCGTGACCTGGATGGCCAGCAGCACCCGGCCGGCGCCTGTGCCGTCCTTGATCCTGCTGACCCCGATCTCGATATCCGTGGCGCGGCCGTCGTCGATCAGCGGCTGAAGCGCGGTTTTGGCATACTGCTTGGCCAGAACGCTGTAGCGCGCCATATCCTTCTCGCGCTCCAATTCGTGCAGGCGGCTGCCGAGGGTTGGATCGGCCCAGTAGCTGCCCAGTGGAACCACTAGGCGCAGATAGACCGCATTGGCCAGGCCGGCCATCGGATCGCGTACCGGCGATCCCTGCAGCAGCTGGTAATCGCTGACCGAAGGTGAAATGAAGATGTCCATCACATCACCTGGTCAGGTGTCGGCGAGGTGCCGTGGTGGTGGGCGTTGTAAGTGGCTCGCATGCCGGCCATCGACTTGCCGCCATGGTCCTTGATGTCGCCCTGGGCAACCAGGTCGCCCTGTATCGCTGCTGCGCCTTGCACCGACGCATTGCCCTTGGTGCTGAGGTTGCCGTCGTTGTCGATGTTGCCATCCACATTGAGGTTGCCGGTCATATGCACCAGTTCGGTCTCCATCGTGATCGAAGGCGTGTCCGTGATCTTGATGGGTAGGCCGGCGCCTTTCACGACGATGCCCTGGCGCGTTAAAACAACCTGTTGCCCCAGGTCGTCATAGATCGCGACCTCGCCGTTCTTCAGCCCTTTGAGTCGATACTGGGTATGCTCGGTGGCGATGACGATGCCATGCGCGGTCTTGCCGCCGATGGGCAGCACGATCAGCTGGGTACCGGCCAGCGGGACGGACGTAAAGCCGTAGTGCTGGACCAGCTCATTGTCCTGCAGCTGTTCGCCGGCCATGGCGTCGGCCTGCACCAGCTGGATGGGCGTGGTCGTGGCGATGTTCGTCAACACAGCGCGAAACGCGGTGCGGACGCGGCCCAGCGCCTTGTTGATCGCCCGGTTGATCAATTCACTGCTCATTTAACGTCCTCGAAAGTAATCACGTCGCCGGTCAGCTCATTACGGCCGCGGCGATGCTTGTTCTTGTGGGGATGGGCGGCAACGACCCACACGCCGTCTTCCTTGAGCGTCAGCTCGGTGGTCGTCCCGTATCCCCGGCTGCGCAGGAATTTGCGCGCCATCAGGAAGAACACGCCGTCGAGGTCGAGCAGATCGGATTTGATCCGCACGCGCTGGCCAGGTTGCCAGAGCTTGCCGTCGCCCGCCTCACCTGGTGCGTTGATACGATGCCCCTGGACGGTCGCTCGCACCTCGAAGCCCTTGAGGCGGGAATCGCCCATGAGCTTGGATGCGCGTTCATTGCAAAGCTGGGTGCTGTCGGTTTCATGGTCGACCACAATCTTCGGGCGTGGCCAGGTCACGCCGGTATCCTTGGCCGATCCTCGCAGGTTGTGCTTGCCGCCTTCTTCCTGGGTCGCATGCGTTTGGCCGAGCACAATGATTTCCGAGTACCGGTCGGCGACGTTGTCGGTGCGCTCCATCAGCTCAACGTTGCTGCCGTCCGCGTCGCAGACCAGAACGGCGACCGGAGGCGTCGAATAGTCGGGGCCGCCAACGACCAGCGTGCCGTCTGGATCGAACCATGGCCACAGTCCCTCCGCCTCGGCGGCGTTGCGCAGTATTTCCCAAGCAGTGTCGCCAGGCTCGACATTGATTTTCTCTCGCGTCACGCCACTGGCCGTCGTTTGAAGCCGCACCTTGCTGATGCCGAGCGGGCGGACAATCGATGTGACGATCTCGCGCAGCGTGCTCATCTTGCGTACAAACACAGGCGCCGAGCAGTCCACCAGTTGGGCTGCCATGTCCCGGCCGGCCAGCTGGTAGCTGCGCCCTGTCTTGCGGACAGCCTGCTTGATGTTGTCGATCCGCCCGGTCAGCACGACGTCGTCGCCGACGCTCACCTCGATCTGGGCGCCGGCCACCACGTTCGCCGGCAGCTTCTGATCGCGTGCCGCGATGGTGAACTGCCAGGCATCGGCCGGAATCAGTAGGTCGGAGTCGATCTCGTAGGCTTCCCACGTGCTATGCGCCTGGCCGCCGATCTTGAGGGAGACAACCTCGTCGTCGCGGTGCACGTTATTTTGCGTAGGCATTGAGCTTGTCTCCAGCGTTAAGTCCGTTCGGGCGGCGCAGGTTGTTCAAACGCAGCAGCTCAAGCGCGCGGCCGTGGTCCCCGTACCAGTTGTGTGCCAGCAGGCGCAGCGGCACGGGTGCCTCGACTGGTTTAACGATCAGCGCCGGGCGGGCATTGATCACGGCGCGACCGGATTCCTGCGCGGTGAGGGCGAGCGTCTTGAGCGGCTCCGTGATTGGCCTGGCCTGCTCTACGGTGTAGCGTGCGCGTACCTGTGCAACCGCATCGTTGATCGCCGCCCGGACCGTACTGACCATCTGCTCTACCTGATACGGCGTCAGACGCGGCGTGGCCGATTCCGACGCCAGCACGATGGCCAGCACCCGCGCCTTAACGATGGCGCGTTGGCACGCCACGTGCGCGGTCAGCAGCTGGGAGTCCGCCCGACTGTCGGCAGGCGAAACGGGATAGACGGACGAAGCCGGAACGGTGTAGGCCGGAGCGGCGCCAGGAGTACCAGGCAGCTGGCCGGCACCACTACTGGCCGGCACAAACACTGTCGAACTTGCCTGCGTAGCCTCCCAAGCGAGGTAGTTCGCCGGGCTGTTGGTGGTGCTCGAAACCACCGGCAGCAGGGAGTCGGACGACAGCAGACGGTCGACCTGGTTGAACGCTTTGTTGGCGAAGTTCTGCAGCGACTCCACCTCCAGGGGGATCTGGTCGACCAGCGCCTGACACAGCGCGGTGACGTCCGTGACGAAGCCCAGCACGTCCCGGATGGGATCGGTGATCGACGTCAGCACGCCGTGAACCTGGTTGTTGAGGGTCAGCAGGAATGTGACGGCCTGTTGGCGCAATGCGCTGATACGGCTGAGGGCGCTCATTGAGCCGGCGTCAGCCAGGCTGGTCAATTCGCCGCAGCCGTTGGTCAACTGCTCGCTGGCGCCTTCCTCCACGTCGTCGGCCGCATCGTCGATGGCGTCCGCCTTCTGGCTCGACAGTGCGCGGTCGAAGAAGGGCGCGGCGGTGACGGACTCCTCGAATTCAATGGTGATGGTGCAGGAATCCGGCGACTCCGCCAGGTGCGCGATGCGATAGCTCGACACCTGCATCGACTCCATGCGGCCGAATACAGGGTGCACCAGCGGGCCGGCGCCGCGCTGGTCAAGCACCTGCAGGAAGTTCTGCAGCTGGCTTTCGTAGTCATCCCCATAGACGATGGCGCGCACCGATGTCGTGCGGTCGTCCCGGCCCATGTCCTCGACGTCCGAGCCGTCCACATAGGGGTAGGAGTGACGGGCAAGCGAGCGCGTAACGCCGTCGTCGACGGACAGCATGTCGAATTCGACGCCACGGAAGCTGGCAGGTAGGAGATTGTCGGCCCAAGTCATGAGCGCAGCTTACGCGCGCGCATGACCGCCAATAAGGTGGATGGTGTTCGGGGGGAGCCTATCTCCCCCTATGGGAATAGGCTATTTCCGCAGTGCTTCGCGCTGCAGCCGGTTGTCAATCTCGGCCGCGATGTTGCCGTTCTCGACCGTCACGCGGACGTCGACGGGGATCGGCTTTTTGGTCAGTTCGTCCATGGCCTGCTTGTTGTGCTCGGACATCTTGTCGAACATCGCCGCCAGCTTCTCGCCGCCCCAGCTGCCGATGGCGCCGCCGATCATCATGCCAGGCACAGCGCCCACGCCGCCGAACAGGCCGCCGATGGCGCCACCTATCGCCGAGCCGGCAAATCCACCCACCGTGCTGCCGGCCACCCGCTTATATTCCTTGCGCTTGGTGTCGGCATCCATGTCACCGTCCGCCGCGATCATGCCGCCTTCGATCAGGCCCATGGTCAGCGCAACCGGGCCGCCTACCTTCATAGCACCCTTCATACCGCCCAGGAAGCTGCCGATCTTTCCTAAAGGCGGCTGGCCGGCGCTGGCAGGTGTTCGGCCGCGATTATTTGGCGGGGAAGCGGGGGTGTCCGGCGCACCGCCCTTCGGCGGCATGCGCTCGCGCTTGCCCTCCAGGATCTCCTTGGGCGAGAGCATGGAGGACGGGAAGTTCGTGACAAACACGCGCTGCACGCCCATGGCGCCGGCCAGCCCGCCCATGGCACCTTCGGCGACGCCGCCAGCCTTGCCAGCCGCGCCATTCTTCAGCCTGGCGTAGCCCAGCTTGCCGGCGAGCAGAGCGCCCGCACCGGCCAGCAGCGCCGTGCCCATGTTCTCGCTGGCCCAGCTGGTGACGCTGGCCGCCACCGAGGTAAAGCCAACTGCGGGCTTGCCGAGCGCAACCTTCTGCCGCTCGATTTCCGCGCCCTTGATCTTGCCTGGGTTTGACTGTCGCATTTCGACCAGGTTCTGCTTGAGCTGGCCGCTTTCCTTGGCGGCCTCGCCGCGCTTGACCATGGCCAGGAGGTTCGGGTCGGCGTCGGTGTCCTTCGCTTCCAGGGCGCGCATCATCTCAATCCAGAACATCCTGGTGTGCTGCTCTCGGAAACCGGCTTCGCCCAGCTTGAACGGATTGTCCAGCCCCTTCTGTTTCATCGCCTTCGCCAGGGCCACGATGCCTTCAACGCCGTCCTGGCCTTTGAAATGGCCCTGCTTGTCGAAGAAGCTCTTGAGGTCGATGCCCACATGCTTCAAGCCTTTAACGTAGTGCGGCGACGTCAAATCGGACAGGCCGTGCTCGGCCATCACCGTCACCTCGGACGGCGTCTGGACGGTGGCGTTGCGCATCAGGCGTTGCGTCAGCGCGCCCAGCAGGTTCAGACCACCCTCGCCACGCAGGCCAACGTTCTGGCCGGCGTTGAGCAGCAGCGGCGCCTGGCGGGCCATGTCCTTGGTCTCAAACCGGCCGCTGGTGGCGTGGTAATACAGCATGTCCAGCATCTGCGGAACGCGGTCTTCCTTGATGTTGCTCTTGGTGACCATGTCGAACACCATGTCGGCGATCTCGCCTGCAGGCGCCTCGAACACCTGGGCGGCGTTGGCCACGGCCGGCGCCAGTTTCTGGATCTGCTCGTTCTTCAAGCCCGCGTTGGCGAAGCGCTGGTGCATCTGCAGCACTTCCAGCGGACTGTTGAGCGAGTCCTTGGAGAGGTCCAGGGATGCCTTGCGCATCTGCGCCAGTTCCTTCGTGGTGGCCTGGGCGTTAAATTTAATCTTGAGCAGCGTGCGTTCGAATTCCAGGTTGTCGTCGATCACCGACTTGAGCGTGTTGGCGCCGACCATGGCGCCGTATGCGCCAGCGACCTGAGAGACGACACCGAAGCCGTTCATAGAAGCATGCACCTCGCGCGCCTTGCTGCTCAGCTCGGACAGCGCCTGGCGACCGCGCGCGCCCAGTTCGGTGAATTTGCGGCGGGCGCCGTCGATGCCGGCACCGAGTTCGCCGACACGGCGCTTGACTTCGCCAAGACCGCCACTCACGGCACTGCCGTTAAACATCATGGTCAGGGAGATCTGCAGGTTCCTGGACATCGTCGTGCTTTCTTGAAGCTGGCCGGGCTACGCGCAGCTGCGCGCGCCGGCCTGGTTAGGTGACCTAATTTGAGGATTGTGTACGGCGCCGGGTGCTGCGGAACCGACTGCGGGTGACGCCATTCTCGTCCTCGCCCTGGTCCGCGCCAGCATTCGCGGCCGCCTCGGCCAGCTCATCGCGCTCGGCGATGAGCATGGCCAGCAGGTAAAGCCATTCGCCCTGGGTCAGCTGGTTGGCTGGCTTGCCAAAGACAAAATAAGCCTTTTCAGCGTTACCGTACTTAAATCGTTCAATGAGGTCACCACGGGCTTTTTTTTGACTTCCTCCAGGAGGGCGGCGAACTCTTCTTCCGGCATGGTCTCTTCCCTGGGGGCGCATTGGCGTTCATGCTCCAGGTACTGCCCGATCAGGTAGGCTTTCTGGTCGCGGGAGAACGTGGAGCGGACGTTGTCCACCGCCTTGGCCACCCGCTCACCGCTATCCGGGTCCACCAGGGCGCGGAACAGCAGCTGGGACGACTTCTCGTGCTCGAAGGCTTCCGCCGACTCGGTGGCGAACTGGACGCCCTTGGCCTTCATGAACGCGAGCGTGGCCAGATCGGCGTCCAGGTAGTCCTGGTCGTTCAGGATGCGCAGGCCGAGCTTAACGCCGCCGAGTTCGATCGTCTTGAAGGTGCTGCCGCTAGCTTTCAGCTGTGCGAGGATGTCGGTCATTCAAACACCTTGCGCAGTGCGACCATGGTCAGGTCCTGTTTGGCTTCGCCGTCGACCTTGTACTTGCGGCCCACTTCCGTGGTAAAGCAGTCCAGGTAGGAGGTCCGCTGGCCCCCGCCCACCGGGTAGATGGTGATTTTGGCGCCGACGATGTTCGCCCAGTCCAGGTCGCCCGTCAGCGGGATCATGGCCGACACCTTCAGCTCAATGTCGCTGATGCCCTTGGTGTAGCCGCGTGCGCGGCCGGTCTTGTTCATCGACTTAACGACCTTGCGGCCGGTCTTTTCGGTGGTGTCGACGGTTTCGATATCGACTTCAACGCCGTCGACCTCCATAACGATCACCCCTTGATATTCTACGAGTGCCATAAGTGCTCCTATTGTGATTGAGACGGTTTCTACTTGCGCCAGGCGTTACAGGATCAGGTCGATCCGGCCGCCAAAGACGTGCAGGCCGTTGACGACGTCCGTCGGGATCTTGGCGTCCAGGCGATTCGGGTCTTGCGTATCGCGCTCCACGATCAGGCCGGACTTCCACAGGTCGACGTTCTCCAGGATTTCCAGCTCCTCCAGCTGGAGCATCACCGCCAGCAGTTCGGAGCGCACCTTGTCCGGCGTGCGGGCCGACAGCTTGTCGCGCGGGAAGCGAAGGGCGATGCGGTCGCGCATGGCTTTGCGGGTGTAGTCCAGGGTACGGATCGTGGTGATGTCGAGCAGCGAGATGTCCGGCACGCCGTTGGCGTCGAGCGTGTAGGTGGTCACCGCGCGTACAACCTGCACCTTATCGCCTGGGCCGACCTCGAAGGGGGTCACGCCGTTGGCCAGCGCGCTTTCCTGCTCGGCACGCGACAGGCGGTTGGCCAGCGGGATGATGCCGATGCCGCCCAGGGCCAGCGTATTGAGCGGACGCGCAGGATCTTCCTCGGACGCCATGAGCGCGGCATACGCCGCCGCCACCTCGAACGGCAGCGACAGGGTCGAAGGGACCAGACCCAGCAAGATCCGGCCGCTGTTGATGCTCGGCGCCAGGGTCGTCGCCTGTGCCAGCGTGCCGGTGTGGCCAGCGGTCGCGGTGGCGCCGCGCTGCTCCAGCGCGCCGGACACGCTGTCCAGGTGCGTGCGCAGCGCCTGCAGGTTGGTGACGTCGTTAAACGCCGAGGCGATGATGGTATGGCCGGCAGTGAAGACAATGGCCAGCGTTGCCGCGATGGTCGGATCGGTGGCGCCATTGGCCATGGCGACGACCGCAGCGGCGATGCCGGCGGCGCCGGTGGCCACCACCGAGGTCTTGATCTGGTTGCCCAGGGTGCCCTTATTCTTGGCGGTCAGCGTGACCACCCCGACCGCTGCAGCGGCCGTGACCGGCAGGTCGGGCCGGGCCGTGACGGCGGCGACGATGGCCGCCGCCACAATGGTGGGCGTGTCGGCGACGGCGACGGCTACGTTGACGACATCGTTGCCGATGGCGACGGCCAGCGTGCCTGGCGAGGTGGCAGCGCCGGTAATGGTGATGGTGCCAGTCGCGGCGACGGCGCCGCCGGCATCGTCCACGGCGATTGCCTGGACCGACATGCCCGGATAGGTACTGATGGCGGCCGAGGCCATCATGTGCAACTGGGAGCCGTAGCCGAAGTATTTGCCGGCGTCGGCATCGTTGAAAACATCGGTCAGCACGCCGGCCAGCACCTGGCCAGTGGCGGTACGTTGGCCGATCAGCAGCACCTTCTGGCTGTTCGCCGACAGGGTGCGGACCGCCAGGGCAGTGTTAAATTCAAAGTACTTGCCAGGCTTGCGGATGGAAGCCGGAATGGTGGAGAACGAAACGTTAGGGCTGGACATGCTTAGGCTCCCGTGGTGTTGGTGGAGGCGCCTTTCGGCGCTTTCTTACCGGCTGGTGCTGCGGCCGGATCGGTGTCGGAATCTTCCGCCAGCGGCGTTTCTGCAGGCGCGACCGGATCAGGCTGCTGCACCAGGTCGCCGTCCGCCAGGCGCCGCTGGTAGTAGGCGGAATCGGGCACCGCGACCGACTCGGCGTCATTGATGTAGGTGCGCGGCTTGTCTTCCATCGGAACGGTCAGGCCGGGGGCGGCTTGTACTTGCAACATCTTCATTGGTCCTCCTTGGTGAATGTGAATCGTCAGCCTTGCAGCGTGACCAGGTCGCTGGCGTCGGGATTGTCGTCGCCAGGCTTGAGGTTGTAGTTCAGGCCGACCCGCAGGAAGTCGACCTCATCGTCCGTCGGCTTGGTCACGACGTACTTGGTGTGCCATTCCTGAGCGAAGACGGCCAGGCCGTTGCTGCGCAGCCTGGTGTTGTAGAGCGTGCGCACCGCGCCGGGACGCAAGTAGTCGATCGCCAGTCCGAGATCCTGCATCAGTAGCAGGCTCTCAACGTCCTGCAGGATGGTATAGACGCCGACTTCGCCGGCAGGCCCGTCGTGCCGCGTCGTCCGCTCGCTGCGAACGCTGCGTGCGCCGCACATCACCGCGAAGGTTGCCGACTTCAGGAAGCGGTTCTCGCCTGCCTGTACCGGCTTTCCCGCGCCGGCAAACGTCACCCACACGGCGGGCAGGACGCGCACCACGTCGAACGTGTCATCGTCGAACTGTCCGCCGTAGCTCTCCACCGAGCGCAGATAGCGCATGCCGGCCGCCGTCTTGATCCGGTCGATGATGGCGGTCTCGATGTCTGCGATCATTCGTATCCACTCATGGAGTCGCAGGTGACGCGGCGCCGGCCGGCGCTGGTGCGCACGACCGGGCCGTTCTCTGCGGCGGCGCCGACAGTGCCGCCGGCCACGTCGATGCCCAGGCTCAAATCGCCTCGGCCGACCAGCGTTAAATACTTGATCGCCTGGTGATAGCGGTTCTGAATGTCGTCGGTGCAGGTCACATCCGTGCCGGTGAGGCGATAGCGCGCAATGTCGCAGGCGTAGCCGACCAGGAGTGCCGGTACAACGGCGAACGGCAAGGTGTAGCGCCCGGCCAGGTAGCCGCTGATCTCGGCGTCGGCGGCCGTCAGCGCCTGCTGCAGGACCACGTTATCAATCGCCCCCGTGAGGTCGCGGTCGGTGATCGCGACAACTTCGCGGGCGCCGAAGCGCGTGACCATGTCGGAGCTGGTGGCGAACATTGCGTCAGGCCGTGGTGGTGTCGCCGTCGTCGGCAATGGCGCCGACCTTCAACAGCGGGGCGGCGGTTTCGTCGTCCAGGTCAATCGGCTCGCCAGGCTCGTACAGCTGCTGGTCGTGGTTGACCGCATTGACAACGGTATAGGTTTTAACGCCGGACGATGCGTCGTTGTCCAGGTTCGCTGCGGCGTTGCTGTTGGTGCTGGGGGTGCCTTTTTTCGTGGCCATGATCGGTTCCAGTGCTGTAGTTGGTGTGACCCAACCTGGACTGTCCAGGCTGGGAACGGTGTTCCGGGCTACCGTTACGGGATGATGTTCTGGAAGAAGTAGCCCACGTCCGGCGCGCAGATCACTTCCTTGACCGACTCGCCGCAGCGGATGCGCACACCGCCGCGCAGGCCGCTTTTCGGCTCCGGGATGTCGCCGGCGATGCGGGTGCCGAATTGCGCGGTGAAGCCGTAGGTCGGTTGGCCGGTCATGGCCGCTTCGGTGTTGGAGTAGATCAGCGCGGCATGCTTGCCCCAGGTGCGGTTGTAGGCGGCTGGCTGGCCTTTGCGCGCCGTGTTCACGAATGCCGAGCCGATGCAGATTTCTTCCAGCTCCAGCAGTTCGGCCAGCTGCTCGCGCGAGATCGTACCGGCGCTCTGCTGCGACTTGTAGACGGCCTGCACGACCTTCGGGTGCTGGCGCAGCGCGGTCCAGCCGGCGCGGCCGATGACCAGCTTGTTGGGACGTACCAGCGGGGTATCCAGCGCGGCCAGCAGCGCGTTCAGCGGGTTGCTGTTGACGTAGTCGCTCCACTGCGAGGTGCCTGCCAGGGTCTGCTGCTGGCCGGCCAGGTAGTTGGCTGCGTTAAATACCGTGTTGGCCACGCGCACTTCGCGGTCCAGCAGGATCAGGTTCGACAGCAGCATGGTGCTGATCTGTTTCGGATCAATCGGGCCGCCCGATGCCGGCTTGGGCATTTCATCGAACGCCTGGATCTCGCTGTTCGGGATCAGGTCGTCCAGGCCGTAGTCGGCGCATTCGTCGGGTACGGGCGTGCCGCCGAAGTCCACCATGTTCGGCTCGGATTTGCGGCCGACCTTGGTTTGCGGCACGGTGTAGCCCTGGGTGGCGTCGTACTTGGTATAGGTGAACTTCATCCCGGTCGGGACACGCGGCAGCACCGCGTCGGCGATCAGCGAGTCCGCCTTGTTGGTATAGGCAATCGAAATTGCGGACAAGGTCGGGTTGATAGGAAATGCAGTGGTGGACATGAAGTCTCCTGGTAAAAAGCGTTAAAGAATCGTCTTCAATCGGTGCTGGGAGCGGCGCGGCCTTAGCCCTGGATCTGGCCGATGGACTGCATGAAGCGGATGATGTCGCCGGCAGCGGTCGCGGTTTCGAGGGTGCGCCCGGCGACGGAGGCGTTCACGCCTGCGGCCGGCGCCGCGACGATGGCGCGGCCGACGGCGTCCGAGGTGATGAACGAGCCGCGCGGGATGGCGGCGCCGGCCTCGACGTAGGCGACCTCGGCCAACTGGACGTCGCAGCGCTCATTGATGGCCGGGCCGATGTCCATGGTGGTGCCAATGATGAAGTCGGTGGACGCCGTGGCCACGGTGATGCGGTCGTCGGCGCTGCCCGGCTTGACCAGGCGGAAGGGAGGGATGGCCACGTCGGCGACGTAGTTCTTGGCCAGCTGCATGTTCGACATATATATGTGCTCCTGTGGATAAGTAAGGGGGTCAGGTGCGTGCGGTGACGCGGCTGACGGCTTCGGCGATGCTGATGGTGCGGCCGGCGCGCTGCTCGCTCTCCTGGAACTCGGTGGCCCGGGAGGCGATCACGCTCGGGTCTTCCAGATCCTTGCCGCCGGTACGGTCACGACCCAGTTCGCCGAACTCGACGATCTTCGGCTGGGCGGACAGCAGGGCTTTCACGGCGTCGACCATGGGCAACTGGCACGCCTTGCCGTCTTCCGAGAAGTCGATGCGGGAGTCCGAGCCGGCGCCGGTGATCGCAGCCAAGCCGTTCAGTACCGACGCGGCGTTGTCCTTCTGGGCCGGATGCAGCTTGCCGGCGGTTACCAGCTGCTCGCAGAACGAGGCGTTGGCTTGTTCCAGCTGGGCCTGCTCATGCTTGGCCAGCGCCGCTTCGCGCTTTGCGATGTCGTCCTGCGATGCCTTCAGTTGGGCGTTTTCCGCCTGCAAGGCGTCGATTTGCTCTTTCGTCAGAGACATGGGTGCTCCTGTGGTTGGTTGGGTGGTGGGGTCGGAAAATGCCGGCGCAGCGGTCTGCTCGGCGGTGTCGGATTCGGAGACTTCCTCGGCGGCGCGCTGCAACTGGTCGATCTGCCAGTTCGGGATCAGCTGGTCAGCCTTGTCGGCGCCGTCCTTGCCGATCACGTATTCGCGCAGGGAACGGAACATGCCGGCCAGGGACTGCCAGGCATAGCTCTGCTCGCTGAACTCGAACGACACGACCTTCTCATCGGCCTCGTTGAACTCGGGCGAGCGCAGCCCTTTGACTGCGGGCGGCTGCGCGCCCAGGAAGCCGACATGGCGCAGGTAATAGACACCCGGCACGGGATTGCTTGGCGAGTCGGGGGCGTAGAAGCTGGCCGAAATCTTCTTGAAGCGGCCGGCGCCGACCAGTTCGGCGAAGGCCGGGTCGATCTGCTGCGGTTCGGCATTCAAGGCGCCATCGGCGAACGACAGCGCCTTGACCCAGCCGTATGCGGGCAGATCGTGACGGGGATGCCCGACCACGATAGGCGCCTCATGCACAGCCGGGTCATACGCCGCGACAGTGGCCGCGACGTCCGATTCGGAGAAGTTGTGGGCATCGCCGCTGGCGGCGATGTGCTGGCCGGGTTTGAATATTTGGATAGGTTTCATGACGCCCATTGTGGGCATCGCGACCTATATAGATAAGGCGGATCAGGTTCGGGGGGAGTGTTCCTGGTGCGCTTTTTAGTCTAGCCGAGATGGGCTTTCGGTGGCAAGGAGGATGTCGCGTCGCCAGTGCGGCGCCAGCTTTGCATTCCGCTTCGATTTGGACCGCGTTAAACCCCCGTTAAGAACGGCGACGCGAAATTTTTGGTAGACAGGCATGGGGACGGGGCAAAAAAGGCTCTCCGGGCCGCACAGCTTTTTGCGCTCCTACCCCTGGATCAGGGAACTCAGGAAAGCGCTGACATCGGCCTCGATTGAGGTCGCAGCTTCAGGCTGCAGTTCGCCGTTGTGGTCGATGGGTAGGAACGGCCGCGCCGGTATTTTCGATCCTGGGTGGTTCACCTTCTTGACGACCCGCCCGTTGAAGGCGAGCGCCTGCTTGTTCTTCGGTAGGATCACATGCGGGCGGGTCTGGCCGCCCAGCTGGTGGATCGCGGCATAGACCACGTTGGTGCCGATGGTGACGCTGCTGTCTGTATGCGTGGCGGCGATGGAGTCGCGCAGCCGGCCGCTGTCCTGCAGGATCATTCCGCCTTTGCGGCGCTCGGACGGGTTTGTCAGGCCCAGCCAGCCTGGCCGGCCTTGCGCGAGGAAATTCTGCGCAGTGACGCTGGTCAGCGTGGCGCCGACCGTTGCCATCAATTCAGCAGGCCGCGTCAACCTTGCAATCGCATCGGCCAACAACGTTTCCGCCTGGCGGGAATCCACTTTGATGTCTAGCATACTGAATTGTCCTATAATTAGTTACGCCAGCCGTCGGAATCCTTCCGAACCCTTCCGCGCATGCGGTTGATGAGGTCTAGCGGGGGGGGATCCCCCGCGACTGGCCCCTATCTCAATCGCTTCAGCCGACTCCGTACTTCCCGATTGGCCTTGCTGTCGTCAGTCCTGAACAGTGTTAAAAAAAAGTTTTCCATGCCGTCCTGGGTTCGCTTTAACGCGGCCCTGTACAGCACGCCGTCGCGCGCCAGGTATACCAGACGCGCATCGCCTTGTTGGTAGACCTCGCCCTGGTCGAGGATGTCCGGGATCTTCTGGTAGTCCTCCAGCGTGACCTCCGGGTGCTTGTCGACGTGGGCGGCCAGCGATGCCGGCGACAGGTACACGGTCTGGGTCTTGGTGCCAATGGCCAGCATGTCCTGGGGCCGCAGCACCCCTACCGGGAAGTTCTCAGCGGACTGGCCGGCGAAGAAGCGCTCGAACGCCGGACCTTTTAACGCCCCACGTACATATTGCCGCGCCACCTGGTAGTTATATTTGTCCAGCTGCGGCTGGTAGGCCGCGAGCGCCACATTGCTATTCCAGCCCGGATCGGTACGGAAAGATCGCTCCATGCCTGGCAGACGCAGCTGCGTGACGGTGGCCGTGCCGGCGGCCGGGTTCCGGGTGGACACCGGCACCTCGACCTGACTGCTATGCCCCTTCGAGTAGGACACGGTATAGCCCTGGGCCTTCAGGTCGGCCGGCGACAGGTTGATGACCGTGCAGCGGCAGCGGAAACCGTTGGGAGGCCAGATCGTCTGCCAGATCGGATCATCATGGCGGAAAACCCGGCCATGAAGCGAACGGTGCGCCGGGCGCGTGCGACTGTCCAGGATGGCCGTATACATCCAGTACGGGTGCGACGCCGTCGTGCGGGCGAATTGCTGGTATTTGCCGGCCATGTAGGCGGTGCGCACGTTGGTGTCGAATATGAGCTGCAGACGCCGGGGCGAGCCGTACTGGATCGGGCGGGTCGAGTTCGGGTACATGGCCGTGATTTCGCCTGTGGTCGGGTCCACGGCCTTGCCCCACCATCCCTTTTGCTGCAGCAGCGGCGTCAGCCGCTCCTGGAACTGCCTGATCGTGGTACCGTCCGCCACCGCCGCCACCATGGCGTCGTGAATGTCCTGCAGCACGTCCAGCTTTTGGCAGTTGGCCACCGTGAAGGTACGCGCGTGCGCCTCCTGCCATACCTCCTGCCAGCCGCCGCTGGTCTGCAATCCCTTCGCCTGCAGGAACGAAATGGCGCGCTCGGGAGGCAGGCTGAAGGCGACGCGCAAGTCGGCAGACTTCATTTGGCGGTGCCCTCGGGCGCATCTGCTGCCTCACCCAGCACCTGGGAGACGAACTCGGCCTGGCCAAGCAGCTCGGTCAGCTTGTCGGTGTCCATCATCGGGTAGGCTTCGGCGATGACGTTAAAGGCGTCCTCGAACGAACTGGACTTGTTTAACGCTTCGATCAGTGGGCGCAGCAGCGTTTCCGCCAGCGACTGCAGCTTGCCGCTGCCATCGGCGATGGTCGTCGTCAGCGCCCCCTCAAGGGCGATCTGGCCGGCCAGGCGCTGCAGGTCGCTCTCCGCGAATTCCGCGTCCTTACTGGCCGGTAGCAAAATGCCCTCCATGGGCTTTTCGGCCACCGGAACGGCCTCCCATTCGCCGCCGTAGGTTTCATGCACGTACTTGAGCGTCGGCCGATAACCGATGTCAAAGATGTTCTTGTCGCGCTCCGACTTCGCCTTCAGGTCGGCAGGCTCCTCGACGATGCGTGAGATCCGGGGCACGCCCGCGCCCGGCATGTTCAGCTCGACCAGCCACTTGGCCAGGGTCGCGTTGAGCGTGTCCGACAGCAGATCCGCGTCGGCCTTGACCAGCTCGATCCGCACTTCCTTCTTGGTGATGGCAGCCGCCGCCAGTGCGCCACCCGCCTTGCCGCCGCCGCTGTCGCCCAGCACGATCTCCTCGATCTGTTCGTCCATGTAGCGCGCCATGCGCTCATAGGCGTCGCTGCTACCAGAGCGCGCGGCTTCCAGGAAGGCGACCGCCATGTTTTCCGGGATCGCGATGGCCGTATCTTGGGCGATGGACTCCAGCGCCTCCATCAGGGCGTCGATATCGGCGGCCGGTGCACCGGAAGGATGCTTGCCCACGGCGGTCGGGCTGGCGAACTTGTCCAGGAACACCATCCAGCTGGAGATGTTCTGGCGCTTGAAGAACGCTGGCCAGAACAACCTGGTGCCCAGGCCCAGGCCGAACGGGCTACCATCCTTGCCGCCGTAGCTGTGGACGATGAACTTGCGGTCGGGCAGCGCTTCGCCGATCATGAGATTTTCCCAGGTGAGCATGCGCAGCTTGTAATCGAGGTCGAAGGTGAAGCGGCGGGCGTTGCGCGGAATGACGCGGCCGATCACATACTCGGCGCCGTCCAGCGCCCAGATGATCTCGCCAACCGAGAAGCCCTTCAGGATGGCGTCCAGGGCGTTAAGCGTGACGGTGTCGAAATTGATGCGCGCCAGGTTGCGCTTGACCATGTCGGCCGCCGCCACATCGCGCGCGCCACTGCTGGCCGGGTCCACCTGCCATGGGCGGCCGATCACGGCCAGCTTGCGCTTCTGCATCGACGAGAACACCTTGGCGTCGCGTTCGATCTCGTCGTAGATCTTCAGGCCCTTGTTGCCGCCGCGCTGCAGCAGCGTGTCGTCCGTCTGCCGAAGAACGGAAGTGAAGAAGGGGTGGGTGATATCGCGCTGTACGGTGGCGATGACACTGGTGAGGGCTTGCTTGTCGGGTGTGCTCATTGTGGTTCCTGTGGGGGTTTAACGCTGGCTGGCGCGCCAGGCGTTAGCCGTTGACATAGTCGGACATGGATGAGCCGGCGCGGCGCCGGCCGCTCGACCGGTGCTCGAATCCGCCCAGGCGCGACACGAAGGCCATCCAGAGCATGTGCAGCGCGTCCGGGCCATCGTCATGGTCGGCCTTGGGGAAGTGGCGCAGCTGCTCGATGAGCGTGTTCTGCGAGCTGTGGACGCGGATCAGGCCATTGGCCATGTGCGGCTGCAGCGACTCGATGCGCAACAGCTTGTCGGCGTGCGGCGTCACCGCCACGGCCGGTACGGGGATGCCGCGCGCGGCGCTGCGTTTGATCAGCTCGGTGCGTAGGAACTCCTGGAACTGCACCGTTTCGATCACCCAGGTCAGGCAGTTGTACTCCTGCTGCAGCGCAATCACGTCCTCGATGATGCGATCCGGCAGGCGCTTGGCGATCCTGGCCTCGACCACATCCAGTACCCCCGTGACGCGGTTGCCGCCGCCGATGAGGATGGCGGACGGGTCACGCGACGCGCCGGCCTTTCCCAGGGAGGGATCGCAGGCGCCATAGAAGACCCATTCGTCCAGGCGGTTGACCCAGAACTGGATGCAGTTGGCGAACGGGGCGTCCTCGCCGCTGACGGGGTCGTTCTGCTGTTCGGAGTCGAACGCGGCTTTGCCGTCGCGGGCACGCTTGACCATCAGCTTGTAGAGGGTCGTTCCGCCTGGCCAGCAGATTTTTGCGCCTTCGTCCATGTCCCGCTTTTTCGCCTGGTAGAACGCCTGGGCGACTTCCTCGCCGTCGTTCAGCAGCATTTCGGTCCAGCGGTCCCACAGGTCCATCCTGGATGGCCACTGCTCGATGGCGCGGAACTTGATGCCGCGCCAGAGCTTGTTTGAGATGAGCCGGGACAGAACCGAGTCGTAGTGCAGGATCGTGCCGATGATGAACACGTCCAGGCTGTCGTCGGCGTAGCCTAGCGACAGCAGGCTCTTTAACACCCACGTCATCAGCTTGTCGCGCTGCTCAGGACTGCGCACGTTCTCGTCGTTTTCCAGGTCATCGCCGATGACCAGGTCGGGCCGGTACGGGCCATGGCGTCGACCGCGGATCTTCTTGCCCGAGCCGAACACCTCGACCTTGACGTCGTTGGCAGTGACGATCACGCCGACCTGCCATACGCGTCCCTGGCCCGTCGCCTCCGGGAAGTCCAGCAGCAGGCGGGGATTGAACTCCAGCTCGGCCTTGATGGCTTCGAGCATGGGCAGCGCCTGGTCGAGCGCGTCCATGACGATCAGCGGGTACTTCTTACGGCCGGTGACGATGCACCACAGCGTGCCGATCTGCGTGATGATGGTCGACTTGGCATGGCCACGCGGCGCGGCGACGGCGTCGTGATCGCCGATGTCGTTGTCCACCACGGCCTGGAAGCGGTCGAACAAGTAGTCGTGGACCGTCGCGGGATCGTGCTTGATGTAGTGCGGGAAATAGGTTTGCGCGAAGCTGCGGAACGAGGCGAAGGCCGCTTTGCGACGCACCTGGATCTGGCTCGGGTCCGGATCGAAGCCGTCGCACTCGGCCTCGATGGCCATGCGCATGCCGCTGGCCAGCGCCGCCAGTTCGGCGAGAAAGTCCTTTTTTGTCAGCTTGGCCATGGCTTATCCGTATGACTTGGCCAGCTCGTCGCCGAATGGCTCCAGCAGCTCGGCGAACGCGCTGGCGTGCTGCGGGTAGCGCTGGCGCACGAAGCTGGCCAGCTTTTGCACCACGTCCATGGCGGTGGCCAGCTCCGAGGTTTCGGGCAGGATGCGCTTGGAGGCCGCGACGGTCTTGTTAAAGGCATCGGCCAGGCTGGCGAGCAGTTGCACTTTAACGCCGGGGTTGAGATCGGCGCTGCGGGTAATTTCGTCCATGCTGGACTGGTATTGCGTGACCAGACCGGCCAGCATTTGCCGGCCGATGTCCTCGATGCTGCCACCGGCCATCAGCTGGGCGGCCTGGGCCTTCTCCCAGTCGTCGCCGACTTGGGCGGCTTGCGCTTTCCAGCGGCTGGCAGTGCCATACGACACGCCGCACTTTAACGCCGCCACCTCCAGGGACAGGCGGTCGAAGACGTAGGCGCGGCGGACCTTGTCGCGTACTTCCGGTGGATGCGCCATGCGTTACAGGCCCAGCTTGATCTTGGCGGCCATCACACCAACGGCCGCGATGGCGCCGGACAGGCCGCCTGCCGCAGCACCGTACATGACGGCCTGCTTTTTAACGTCTGCCAGCTGGGCGTCGATACCGTCCACCTTCTGGTCGATCTTGCGCAGCAGGCGCAGCTCCTCGCTGACTTCCTGGTTGGCGTTGTTCTGGGATGCGGTCATGGCTTATCGGCTTTCGTATCAAGTTTGTCGTAAATGCGGTCTACCTTGCGGTTCAGTTCGTGCATGACCTCCATCATCTCCAGTCGGCCATTGCTTATGTCCGACTTCGGCGCGAAGTCGCGCGTGCACTGAAGCTGGTAAGCGTGGAACTCGTCGGCCAGTTCCTTGTGGGACTTCTTGGCGCTGTCCAGATCGGTCTGCAGGCGGGTGATCCACAAGCGTATGAAGAAGCCCAGGCACAGCACCCCGATGCTGAACACGCCAGCGATGATCTGGGCGCCAGCGAGGTCAACGCTCATAGAAAGCCTTCTCGCGCTGCGTCTGGCACTCGACGCAGAACTGGCACCCTGGCATGGCCTGGCGGCGCTTGAGCGGGATTGGCTCGTCGCAGTCGGCGCATTCCACGGCACTATCGGCTGCCGTCAATTTGGCCAGGCCGGCACGATTGCGCTGCGCTGCCAGCGCCACCGCACGGTCTTGCTCTTCCTGCTCGGATGCACGGTCGAAAATGTCAGTCATCTTGTTTAACGGTAGGGGTTGGGGATGGCGCCGGCAGAGGCGCGAACCAATCGATCAGGTTTTGGAGGCGCTGGCGGCAGACGCCGTACTGCTCCTTGGCGACGATTGCCCAGCCGGCGACGTCGGCGTCGGTGGCGGCTTCTTCTTCGCCGTCGACGTCGGGATCGGTGGAAGCGGCGGCATCGGCTGACGCAGATCCGACGACGGTTGCGGGCAGGCCGCCAGGTGCGCTTCCTGCATCGGCGTTGAGCAGGCGGACAGCAGCAGCGGTAAGGCAAGCACGGCCAGTGGTAAGCGGTTTAACAGCACGGCGTTTCTCCTCGGAGAGTTGATGGAGTTGATCCTCGGTGTCGTGGAGCTTGCGCTCCAGCTGGTCAGAGCGCGCGGCAGCGACCTGGAGCCGGGACAAGGCGGCCGCGTCCGTTGCGGCGTGTGCCTGGGCGGTTGCCACCTGCAGGCTGCTCAGGTCGTCCTTGACGTTGTCGCGCTTCCAGCTTTCAAACGCACCACCGGCCAGCAGGCCAACTAGGAAGATCGCGGCGCAGAGGATGGCCTCGGCAACACGGCCAGGTGTATCGGTCATACGCCCTCCTGGACAACGCGCCGCCCCCAGCCGCTGTAGATCGGCTGCAGCTGGATCAGGATGCGTTTGGGATAGCCGAGGTTTTCGGCGCAGTGCATTGCCGCACGGCTGGCCCGACCGCAGGCCGCGTCGATGTCCACGCGGCGCGTCGACCCGGCGAGCGCCGCCTCGCGTTGCCAATGCCCCAGGCCACCGTTAAACGAACGGTCGGCGGCCCACAGGCGGTCGAACTCGCTGGCGCCGTGGACGCGGTCGTAGAGCCAGCGGTCGTAGCCGACCAGGGCGCGCATCGACCACACCGGGTTGCTGGGCTGGCAGTCTGCCGCCGAAAGAGCGTTGAGGTTGCACCACCAGGTAGCCGTGGCCGGCATGAACTGCCCCATGCCGCGCGCGCCGACCTTGGAGACTGCATTGGGATTCCAGCCGCTCTCCTGGTGGATCTGCGCCGCGAAGGCAGGGATCGGTGCGTCCAGGCCCCATACGGCATGCGCGGCGCGGGTCAGGTCGCCACGATATGCCAGTGCGGCGCGAGAAGGTGCCACCACTTCGGCGGCAGATGCTGGCAACGGAACCGCCATGCACAAAGTCAGGGCGCATGCCAGGCTGGCCAGCGCCGCCTTCATCCAATGCGAAGTGTGGCGGCGCATATTAGGCTCCCAGGCCCACGGCGATCATTGCGGCGGCCACAATCAGCGCGCGGCGGACCATCGAGACAGCAAACAGCATATCGTTTGGCGGCTCTGGATGATCGTCGAAAACCAGCGGCGTCTCGCTCGACGACATGGCGGTCGATTCGCTGCCCAGGAAGGAATCCGGCCGGGCGTAAGGGAACAGGCTACGGTCGAGCCAGTAACCGACCACGCCGGCAATGGCGATCAGGCTGATCTTGTAGATGCTGACCGGCAGCTGCTGCGGCGCCAGCTGGTAGATCACCGCGCACAGTGCGATGGCGATCAGCCACCATTCAATCATGCGTGGGGTTTTGCTCGACAGCCAGGTGCGAGCAGCTTTGACTGCGGTGGAGAAGCGCCAGGCGGCGCCGATGATGAACAGCAGGACCAACAACCAGAGGATGAATTTCATGACGCTCCTTGCGTGTGTGTAAAGGTGGAAACGAGTCGGGAGGAAACGTTGCCAGCTTACGCACGCGCGCGGAGTTGATTAAGGGGGTACGGGTTCGGGGGGAACCTTGGAAAGCAAAACGCCCCGAACGGGGCGAGGTGGGAATTAGAACAATGCGGCCTGGCGGTCTTCCTGCGATGCGCCGCATTCCGCAAGTATCTTCTGGATTGCGCGCTCTGTCATCAGATATTCTAAGGCCAATTGGCGCAGGGTTTTACCTTTAACGAATTTTTCGGCGATGTCGCGGTTACGCACCACGCGCAGCGCGCCGGCCGCGCGCGGGATGTCAAAGTGGTCCATCCCGCCAAACTCGGCTGCCAACTTGAGCGCCAGCTCGAAACCGATCATCTTGGCCAGGATATGGTCTGGCGTCATATTGACCGGCACATAGAGACGCACGCCGCCGTAGTTGCGCACCAGGAGCAGCGTCGCCTGCAGGCCGACGATGCCGGCGATCTGGCGCAGCTGCTGCGGCAAGTCTTCCAGCCGGACTTGTTCGGCGTGCAGTTCGATCTTCATGGCTACTCCCTTCCGTGGCGCCGCGCGTCGTAAGTCAATGCGGCGATGATTTTTAACAGGTCGGCCGGCTCGCACCAGTCGATCCGTTCGATGTTGCAGATGCGCTTGGCCATCGCGTCGGCGTAGGCCCAAGGCCGGCCGGCGGTGGCCAACTGCGCCTCGATCTTGCTGATGTAGCGCTGGCGCGGCGCCGCGACGGCGGGCTTGGCCCGGCCCGCCGTCTTGGCGACCACCTTGAAGCCGATCTTCTTGAAATGGTCGATCAGCGCTTTGCGGCCGGCGCCGTTCAGCTGGGCCGAGCTGGTCTTGCCCGTGACGGCGAGCAGGATGCTGCGGTAGTCGTCGTCTTCCAGCGCCAGAGCTTTCTTGGCCACGTGGATCATCGCCAGTTCGCTCTTGCGCGCTGCATCTGTCTTTACTGCTGGCATGGCTGTCCCTTCCGACCGTTGGGGTAGCGCCGCTCCATGTAGCAGGCCCGGCACGTGTTGTCGATGCCGTCACCGCCTTGTCTGGCGAAGAAGAACTCGGAGTCGGCCGGCCAGTAGTCGTTACAGCCGGAGCAGCGTTTGTACAGCTCGCCTTCCTGATACTGATACTTGCCGGTGACCAGTCCGGTGACCATCAGCATGGCCGATGGCGCAGCTGGTTTGTATTGAGCGCTCGTCATGGAGCCGAACTCAGGCAGTCAACGCAGGGTCTGCTTCGCTAGCCGCGCTGGCCGCGCGGATCGCCGCCGCCTCGTCCTTGTCAGCGACCGCGACCGAGTCACACACCTTGCAGAGGTGATTGATGGCTGCACGGCCAGAACTCCAGTCGGGCAAGTACACGGTGACCGAGCCGCTGAAGTATTCATGCTTGGCGACGTACCGCTTGCCGAGTTCCTTTTCAAGCTGCTTGCGTTTGGTCGGGCTGACATTGGGCCGCACAGACTTGCGCAGGAACTTGGCCTCAGGTGCCGGATCTTTTCCCCGGCACCAGGTGCCCTTAAAAAATCCGTTCACGTAGGTAGTCACCCGGTAGGAGAGCGCCTTGTAGCACTCCACTCGCAGCGACACCAGATTGCCGTCGCACATGAGATCGACGCTGCCCCATGGCCCGGACAACTTGCTGGCCAGTTCGTCCTTTTGCTCTTTGCTTAATTTCATTTTTTCCTCTCGGCTGCTCATCAGTACCAGGCAACCACGCCTGGCAGACCGCCCCGTTGTGGGGCCGGTTTCGCATTGGTCCGTCAGGCGACGGCACGTAGTATCATTTGGCGTTAAATTCTTCGAACAAACTAAAAATGGATAAGACGGAAGATTCGTTATTGATGCTTGAGGCTAAGATTCGGCTACTACAAGACCAATCAGATGCACAGACCCTTGTGATTGCTTGGCTGTTGCGCCGACTGGATAGAACCGCACCGCATAATAAGGACCGGCCTAGCCGCCGTTTCCTTCAGGACCAGATCCAGGCGATTTCCGACGATCCGAAATACGCTGAATATGTTGCCGAACTCGAAGCTCTCGCTGAGCATTACGACGGTTTCGTTGCTCATCCAGATATGTCACATCCAAATAAGTCGGAGTGACTTCCGGGCTTACGTTTGATTGTTCTTTACGTCGCTTTTTCATATCGTTTTTCTCCTGGCTGCTCATCAGTGCCAGGCAACCACGCCTGGCATACTGGATCACCTACTCCGTGATCCAGTTTCGCTTTAGGAATTAGTGAGCGCGTTTTCAACGCCCGAGAGTGCGGCTGCGATACCCTCATCACTACCGACCGCATAGTGGTTCGCCGACCGGCCGCAGAATGGGCAGTAGCTGGCGATGCATGGCATCTCCTTGCCCTTGGCGCTGCTGAAGCCCTTTCCCGTACCACGGACGACAAACGGGATGTTGATGGTGCTGCGCAGACCCATGTCTTCGGTCATTTGCATGCCAGTTGCCTGGCACTCGACACGGATGTTGTCGCCGGCTTTAGCCACGATGAACGGCGCAGCCGCCAAGTTGGCTTCGATTTTTTTAATGCAGTCGCAATTCATTTAATCCCCCGCCATGTCGAGGGTGATAGGACGGTACTTTCCGGACTCGCCGACCCGCTCGTAAATCCTGACGTAGCTCTTGCTGCCGGCCACCTGCAGGGCGTCGCCGATGGCGGTCATGGCGCTTTGCCATTCTTCGTCCTGGATCGGCAGGCGGCGCAGGCCGAGGACACGGCCGGTATTGATGTTGCCGGACTTGTCGACCTGGAAGGCGTCGTTGATCAGTACCTTGATTTCCGGCGTCGATCCCTCGCTCCAGCGCTGCAGGCACGCATCGATTAACGCCTTGGCCGCCTGCAGGCGTTCGTCGAAGACCAGCGTCTCCTGGATGGCGCGGATGACCTTGTAGTGACCGTCGTAGGACACCAGGCTGACGTTACCTTTCTCACCGCCGATCTTGACGTCGTACTCCTCGGCGGACATGGACACGAAGGCGGCGATATCGGCAAAGAAACTGGTCTTCGCTGCCGAGATCTGCTCGGCCAGCGCGTTGGCCTTGGCGACGATCTCCAGCACCAGGGAGTCGCGCGCTAGGTCAATTGGGCGGATCATCGACAGCGGCACCAGGCGGCCCTGGGCATCCTTCTTGTATTCTTCGGTTGGGGTTGCAGTGTTCATGAATTCTCTTTCGGCGGTAGTTGATGGATTAGGCTGCTTGTGCGGCGGACGACTCGGCCAACCAGGTGGCGTATACGCAGCCCTTCTTGTAGTCCTGGGCACCGCCCTTGTGCTCGGCGCGCAGCATGTACTTGATGACGTTTCCCTTCAGGAAGCCACGGAACTCCTCGGGCGTCAGCTTCGCGCGGAGGACGTCGATCACCTCGATGCCGCCCGAGGTGTAGTGGGCTGGCGAATGGACTGGATCGCCGGCCGATACCGACGCCGTTTCGTCGGCCGGCGCAGTTTCCGCCGGCTTGTCGGTGGCGCGCGTTTGCGTCCCCGTCGATGCGGCGGATCGGTCCGGGATGCAGTACACGTCGTCGATACGGACCACCTTGCCGCTTTTGATTTGCGGCTTGAGGTACTGCTCGATGGAGTACTTTTTAACGAGGCCCATCACGTTCATCAATGTTGCCCGGTCAGTGGGACCGTTCAGCACCAGGTAGTCCATAGCGATGGTCGACTTGCTGCGGCCCGCACTCGCATGGATTTTGGGCGCGGCCGGCGCCGTGGGAGCAGCGGCGACTGGCGCCGTGTGCGCGTGTGCCAGAGCTTCCGATTTAACGGTGACCACCGGTTCCTGCTTGTCCGCGCCCTGCTGGACAACGCCAGCCCAGCTGTAGGTCTTCGTTGGAAGACCGTTTGCTCCCGTGCCGTCGTCGGCCTGAATCACATCTTCGCGCACTGCCTGCGCCAGGATGCTCTCGACGATATCCATGTCGAGGTCGATCAGGTCGCTGATCTGCACGCTGCGAATGCCAGGCCGCTGCTTCACCAGCTCCAGCACTTTGTTTTTGTAGTTGCTCATGTTGACGCCTTTCGATGTGGGTTTAACTGTGATTAATGCGTGGCAGCCGGTGCTGGCGCCGCGACCTTGACCTGAACACGTGCGGCGATGAACTCGTCCATCAATCCCGCCAGCTCGGCGCCGCCGTTCAGATGCGCCACAGTCAGCTTGCTGAGCCATTGCGCCATGTCGCAGACGGTTTCCTCCATCGCCTTGCGCTCGGCCAGAGCGCCGCTAAGCGCAACCTCCATCAGCTCGTAGGTCGGCTGCTGTCCGGCCTCCAGCGCGGTGACCAGGTCCTGCTTCCAATTGCTGCTCATACGATCTCCTTATTAATTTGACGAAGTGCTGATTCCAGGGCTGCTTTCCGGATGGCGATGTATTGGCCGCGCTGGAAATACAGGTCCTGCGCGGCATGGCGGCCGTAGTCCACCGCCAGCATGAATTCCGCGACGGCGCGGCGGCGTTGTACTTCCAGACGGCGCAGCTGCCAGCGGACCACTGCGGCGCGCGCTTTCAAAAAAGTTTGACTAATATTCATCACGCCTCCTGTGCGTTAAACGTTAATGGCTGCCGCAGGTTGAGATTCGGTGGCGATCTGCGGTGCGCCGACCTCGGGAAGCGGCAGGGTGACCTTGTCGATGATGCCGGCCTGCTGCACAGGTTCGACAGGCTTTGAAATCACGATGGGCTGAGCCTGGGCCGGCGCCGCTGCTGGAACAGGCCGGGGCTTGTGGCTGCATTGCTGGCAGGCCTGCCAGTGCATCATCTGGAGCGGGTTATGGGTCGGTGCAGCGCACAGGGCATGTTCGCGGCAGTAGGCCGTGCCCACGTTGGTTCCGTTGTATGGGCATGGCAGCTGCTCGTAGGCGCGCCGGAATTCACGCTCGAAATTAACGGTGCTTGCCTTTCCCTTGCCGTACTCCCCCAGGCCGTTCATCACGGCCGACAAGGTAGACCGGCTGACGTCCATCTTTTCAGCCACGCGGGTCTTGTTGCTGGCGTTGACTTCGCGCTCCAGCGCCTTGAACCAATCCGATTCCATGTACTTACAAAACTTCATCTTCCGCTCCCTTTTCTTCAATCCACACCACACGGTTCCAATTCGGGTCATACACCTGCTTGGTGCGCTGGATCATCGGCGCCCTGGGGCCGCTCTCCATCTCGCGCTTTAGGCGGTAGCGGGCCAGCGCGGCACGTTTCCCATACACCGCCGGTTGCTCGCAGTCCAGGTAGCCGGCCGATGCCAACATCAGGACGTAGGTCTTGGCGGTCAGTTCCGGTACCACCTGGTTGGTGGTGCTGGCGAACGAGGCCAGCTCGCGGTAGTTGAAGGTCTGCCCCTTTAACACCCGCCGCAACGTGCCCCACATCGCCTCGTTGATGCCGCCCTGGACGATGACCTCGCCGGTCTTGGTGACGCGCGGCGCTTCAACGCCGTTGTCGCGCACCAGGCTGTAAGTGAAGCGCTGGCAGATACGGCCGACTGGTTCCTTGCCCACTACCACGACAAACCCCGCTTTACAGAGGGCCTTGACGTAGTCTTGGGCAATGCTGTCCGACACCTTCGCCGCGTGGGCGAGCTGTGCCTGGGTGAACCCTTCGCGAATCTTGCGGATCGCTTCCCATACCCGTTGGCGTGGCGGCTTGCCGCCTCGCATTTCCTGCTCGATAGGCTTTCTCGACATGCTCAGATTTTCCTTTTTGGGTGGGTGGCGGAAGGCAACGCGATCTTCTGCAGGGCGGCGAGGCTGATGCTGTCCATGCCCTGCGTTAAACAGGTTTCGTGGATCACGTTCAGGCACTTGGCCACCGACGAGATCGACCCCTTGGCGAAGGCCGTCAGCGCGCTCAGCGCGGCCGGCTCAAAGTCGATGCCAGGGCTGTAGATCGGTGCCAGCTTGGCCGTATCGTCGACCGTGGCATCCGCTGCCTCGGCCCAGGCTGAGACGCGGCGATACAGCTGCTTGAAGTCGGGGCGCGAGAGTTCGCTCGGCAGCTTCTCCTCGCCGACCAGCAGAATCGGGCATTGGGTGCTGTCGAAGATGGCGCGGGTGATCTGCGCCAGCACCGGGCGTTCGATGGCGCGGTTGAATTCATCCAGGATCAGCGTGCGGCGCGACGCGGCCAGCTGGCTGGTCACCATGTCGAACAAGTCCGGGATCGTGCAGCTCTTGTCGTGGTCGACCTTCATCTCGTCCAGGATCTTCTGGAGGAAGGTTTTCTTGGTCCACACCGGCTGCATCTGCACGAAGTAGGCGCGGGTCTCCATGGCCAGCACGTTGCTGGAGAAAGTCTTGCCCCAGCCCGATGGGCCATACAGCACGCCGATGCCGTCCATACCGACGCGGCGGTTGCTCAGCTGGTCGAGGGTGGTGGCGACCAGGTCAAACGTGGCTATGGCCGCGACGCCGCCCTTGGGGCGCGCCGGATTGGCCAGCTTGTCTTTTATCGAGAGGTTGCTCATAGTCGTTCCGTTTCAGTGTGGTTAGTTGGTCATGGACAGCACGGCGGCTACCGTGCTTTGTCCTTCTTGCATTGCCAGGTGCCGCTTGTAGAGCGACCGATGCTCGGATGTCTGCGGGTACGAGCCGTACCAGCGGTTGAGTTTTGCGTCGTCGAGATTGCCTCCCTCCTTCAACAGTTGATCGATCGCCAGCCACTTCTGGAAGCGCGCCTGTGGCGTTTCCGGTATGGCGATGACGTTGCTTTCCTCGGCCGGCTCCGCGCGCGCGGCCGGCGGGGTCCAGACTTGTTGGGTTTCCGATGCATCCAGCGGCACCAATTCCAGTTCGCGTTCGTTTGCCCATTTCTGGCGCAGCATGTCGATGCCGTCCGTGATGGTTACGCGCTCCATGACTTCCAGTGCTGGCATGCCTTTGCGCTCCGCATGGGCCTCGTCGAGCTTTACCTCAAGGCGTTTGACCTTGCTGGCCTCGCGCTTGTCGCGGGCTTTTTCCACGAAGGACTGCGGCATGTAGTCGCGCACGTTGGCGTCCAGCTCGGCGGTGCAGATCAGCCGGCCGTCGTCGGAATAGACCCAAATCGTTTGAGGGTCATGCAGGTCGTACGCCACCCGCAGCCGGTCGCCATGGAACTCCTCCAGGGCGGCGTTAAAGTAGCGGTTGGTGAACAGCTCGATCTCGCAGCGGCGGACCATGCGGGTGGTCTGCGGCCGGAACAGCGGGCGGGCGTCTTCCTCGGTGATTCGCTCCGGGACGAAGCCGTTGGCCTCGGCCAGCGCCCAGGCTTCGTCCGGCGACATGCGGCGGCGCCGGCCTGTGACCTGGTCCACCACCTTGGGCAGCGAGCGGTGTGGCTTGGCGTTGTAAGCTGCCGCCTTCTCGGCGCAGAATTCCAGGAACAGATGCCAAGGCATCAGCGGCGTCGCGGTGGCCTCGCCGGTCTTCCTCGCCAGCGCCTTGCGTGACATCTTGAATACCTGCTGTTTGGCCTGGCGGTCCATGTCGCGGCCGATGTAGCCTTGCACTTCTTTCGCCGCGTCCACCCAGATCGTCTTGTGCAGGCGCTCGATCACACCACGCGCCTGTGAGTTGTAGGGGAGGCTGTGAACCATGTCGGTGCCGAGGCGCGACAGCAGGCCGGTGGCGGTGTCGTTCATCATCTGGTTGACATAGCCCGAGCCGTTATCGACGTAGAGAATGGCTGGAATGCCGCCCGTTAAAGCCGAGACGCGGATCGCGTCCAGTACCGCCAGTGAGCTTTCAGCGAGGTCAACCGACCAGCCGATCAGGCGGCGCGTGGCGATGTCCACCACCGAGGTGATCTCCGGACGGAATGGGCGGCCGTGGAACGGGTGCTGCACCTCAGCGTCGAAACAATGGCCGTCGGCGCTGTAGATGTCCGACGGCAGCAGCTTGTCGAAGGCGCGGCGGATGAATTTCTTGATGGTCTTCAGCTCGCGGTCACCCATGCGGCCGTGCTGCAGCGCGACGGCACCGACCTTGTCCAGGAAGCGTCGCACCTGGTGGATACTCGGCAGGTCATCCTGATAGGTGGCGGCGAACTGGCGATATGCATGCTCCACCGTTGGCTTTTCGGGGCGCTGGTAGAACGCCATGAAGGCAGGTGCCCAAGCCGGCACGGTCATGTCGGCCGCGCGCTTCTTCGGCACCAGGGCACCACCCTTGTTGTAGTCGACGAAGCGCGCCAGGCTGCGCTCCGATGGCAGGCCGTCCGGGCTTTGGCGACCGCGTGCGTCCCTAGCCAGCTTGAGCATGGCCACCAGCTGCGGGCTGGCCTCGCCTTGGCGGGCCAGTACCAGCAGGTGGCGTGCGGCTTTCTTTAACGGGTAGCCGGTGCGGCCCATGATGGCGTTTAACGCTTCCAGTACACCCTTGCGTGCATCGCCGACGAGACTCTGCGCTTCCGTGTGGGCGACGGTCGCCTGGCTCAGTGGCATCGGCAGCGCTTGGGAGGGAACCGATGCTACAAGCTGCTGAGTGGCGCGGGCCTTGATGGCATCAAGGGTCGCAGCTGGCGGCATGAATTCCCTGCGTGTTCCGCCGACTCCTTTAGTCTCCACGTATTGCCACCCCTCTCGGGTAGCCTTGGCGAGCGCCTTGCCCTTGCTGGTTGGTATGCCAGGCAATTGCATGGACGCCAGTTCAGCTGCGCTGTAGTAGGTCTTAGAAATCACCTGAATCATTTTCTGACCTCGAACAGATCCAACTCTGGAGTGCCGGTTTTGAGCACGTTACTGCGTTGGTACGCTAGTTGGGTCAGTGTTCCTGTCAGGGCGGCCACGGTTTCATCCATGGCATCGCCGCGTTGATAGAAGCGAGCGAGCAAAGCCATCGCTTCGGCAAACGTGCATTGCACTTCAGATAGTTCCGTTACGCCAGCCTTTTTGCCGGCCGGGATGGCGACAACGACCTTGTCACCGCGCGCCAAGCACAGGTACTCGCTTACAAACGACGCGCCGCAGAAATCTTCAAACTGCCGGACCCGGTTTAACGGTATGGACGTATCCGAGAGCCAGCGATACAGTGTTTTCGCCTCCACGCCCATTAGGTCAGCCAATACCTTCACCGGCCGCCTGTTCTTTTCTGTCGAAAATTCGACGCATAACTCCATCGCCTCGCCGATGCTGCCTGGACGTACCGATTTCCATTGCCGATTTCGCATTGTCGTTTTTCTCCCTTCGAGAATCGCTTGAGTGGTTTTTGAAAGTGTTTCGCTCTAAGCTTTAACCCAATGCAGCGGCGTTAAGTGCGGAATGGTTGGCGGTGGAAAGTGTGGCGGAGCGTGCCAAAACAGGCGTAAAATTACGCTTTGCATAACGCTCCGGCCAGATATCCTCTGGCTTCATTTCGAGGGCAGCAGCGATGATTCGCTCTGCCTTAGCGTATGGTGCGTCCAAAGCTGACTTGAGCGTTCCAGGGCTCAGTTCGTTTTGACGCGACAGCTCACGCAGGGACCAGCCCCGTTTATGGAGGGCTGCTACAACGTCCGCCCGATGCCAATCAGCTTGGGCGGGTTTTTTTAACAGATTCGATACGCTCATGAGTAACCCCTATCAAGTAAGTACTAGAGCGTATCTTAAAGCGTGCCTAAGTGTGCCGTCAAGGAAGAATTGAGGGAACGCTTGATATTTTTCACCACCAAGCGAACCGTGTTATCAAGTCTTTGATTCTTAATGGTATTTATAAGTGTTTCTCTGTCTTGTTTAGGGAACGCTTTTGGGAACGCTCTCGACGGAGTAAGTGTGCCGATGACAAAACAATACTCAGCGTCAGAAATTGCGGCGATGAAGTTGCCGGGATTGCCGGCCACCAAGGCGCGTGTAATCCAGCGCGCAACAGCGGAAGGGTGGCCCTACGAGGAAGTGAAGGGTGTTGGCGGAACCAGGCGGATGTATTCTGTGCCGGCAAAATACCTGACGCCGGAAGGCACGTCGCTGGCTGCTCCGGCCGTAGCGAAGGTTATCGGCGCTATCGCGGCCGGTTCATCCAAGGTCGATCCAACGAAGCTGGAGCTTGCGATTCGTGCCTTAAGCGAGTGGGAGGTGGAGCGAAACGTTAAAGTCGACAGTGCCCGTAGGCCTGCGGTTATTGCCATTCTCTACGACTACTTGCAGAGCGCGGAATTCGAAGGTCAGGGCGAGGAGGCAATGGCGATGGTTTTAAGGGCGCTTGGATAGAATTGGATAGAATTGCCGCGTAGGAACGAGGCTACACTTGTTGCTTTTTATTAATATAATTTTCATTTATGAAACAACAAGAAAACGTACTACGAGCATTGAAGGGCGTCCTTGACGCAGCGGTCACAAGTGGCAATGAGATTCGACGGGCGTGCTGCACCTGGCTATCTGGCGCAGAGCGGGGGGAGTCCGCAAACGACGCGGTATTTCGACTTTATCCCGGCGACTGCCAACCGAAAGCCCGTCGTTATCGCGTCAAAAACAGCGCAAAAGTGATCGGAAGCATGCTGTTTTTCCTCAGTCGGTGCCAAAAGGCTGCCGACATCGAAACTAGCCGCCTGACCGCATGGTTGCTGGGTTCCAGGGCTTTTGTAGCCCTGATTCCCGGTGCCAATTCGATGACTCCCCCACACAAACGTGCAAATATAAGAAAATTTGATTTTTCCTAAGTCATTGATTTATAATGACTTACCCATTAACTGGGGTACGGTAATACACGAGGTTTGCCCGTTCGGGACGTAGAGGCCGGAGGTTCGAATCCTCTCACCCCGACCACAGAATTCCTCAAAAAAACAGCGGGCTGAGAGCCCGCTTTTTTGTTGGTCGACCGCGTTACGGCCAACCCGTGGCGCCGGCTGCGGAGAATTGCCATCTACGCCAGCAACAACCAGGCTATCAGCGCCGACAACACAAGAAACGGGAACGAGTAGAGGTGGAAGCGCAGCCACAAATGGCGCTCGGGCGTCATGCGCAACGCGATGATGTTGGCCAGCGAACCGATCGCGAGCCCGAAGCCACCCGCGTTGACGCCGTAGGCGATCACCTTGTACGCCGTTGAATACTGCACCAGCAGGATGGTCGCCGGCACGTTGCTGATGATCTGGGAGCCGAGCAAGGCGGTCAGGAACAGCTTCAGCTGCGTGAGTTGCGGGATCCCTTCGACCCACGTCTGCATGAACGGCATCTGCGACAGCAGGCGGATGTCGACAAACATGAGCATGAAAATCAGGATCAGGCACCAGTCGACTTTGGCGATGATCTCCCTGCAGAACAGCAGGACCGCGATCCCCACGCCAACCAGGCCCCAGCCGGGATGTCCCAGTTCCACCGCGACCAGGAACGCGGCATAGAGCAATGCGCAGGTCCGCAGCAGCGCGATCCGGTAGGACGTGGCGTCGTCCTTCAGCTCCGCGTGGATCGCTTGCTTCGGGAAGCACACCCACGTTGCCAGCAGCAACAGCGCGAAGACCGCCAGTGCGAGCGGCGCCATTTGCCACGTGAAGTCGGCGAAGGACAAATGCGAGCGCTGCCACAACAGGATGTTCTGCGGGTTGCCGATCGGGGTGAGCAATGAGCCGGCATTGACCGCCAACGCCTCAAAGATGACCAGCCGGCCAACCGGCAAGTTGCTGATACCGGTCAGGCCGACCGTCAGGGGCACGACGACGAACAGCGCGATGTCGTTGGTGAGCACGGTGGACAGCAAGGTCGACGCGCAGACGAGGAAGATCGCCAGCGCGCGTTCCTGTCGCAGGCGGTTGATGATGACCCGGCCCAGGTGTTCCAGATAGCCGCTGGCCTCGATCCCCGTGGTCAGTAACAACATCCCGGCGAGCGTCGCGATGGTGTTCCAGTCGACCCACGCCGGATAGTCGGCGAATGGGTGCGGCGACACGATGGACAGGACGATGGCGACCACCAGCAGGACGTGCATCATGCGGTCGCGGAGAAATGGTTTGCCGATCTGGCTGATGAAAGATGGGGTGCTGACTGGTGCGGTAATCTCAGGCATGGGGACTTTCTGGCATATAGAAGGCGCGCTTTCGGCACGCACTTGACGCATGATATCAGGCATGTTGAGGGCGAAGCGCTGGACGCGATGCGCGCCGTCTGTGTTTGAAGATGGACGCCGGGCAAATTTCCCGGTGGTTTTATGGCATCATCGCCGCACCCGCCACTTCCCGCCCCGTCCATGCCCGCCAGCTCACAGCCGCGCCCCCTCGACCTCAAGCGCCAGCTGCTGCTGCGGGTCAGCCTGTTCGCCCTGCTGGTGCTGCTGCTCAGCACCACCGTGGCCTTGCTCGAGGCGCGCCACCGCGTGCGCAGCGACATCGAGCGCACCGGCCATGTCATCGGCCAGCTCATCAGCGACGCCGTCGGGCGCAGCGACAACGCCTACAGCCGCCCGCTGGCCGCCTCCGACCTCGACCTGGCGCCCCTGCAGCCGATCGGCAAGCTGGTCAATTTTTGCCTGAGCCTGACCGACATTTATTCGCACCAGGTCGGCCAACGCTGTTTCGCCGGGACGACGCAACTGCCCGCCATACTGGACCGCATGATGCGCGCCGTCATCGGCGCGGACGCGGTCTACCAGGGCCCGGTCGGGCGCTTCCCCGGCATCACCGTCGGCCAGTTGACCGTCACGCCGAACTACGGGCGCGAGCTGCTGGACCTGGCCGGCAAGCTGGCCCAGTTGCTGGCGCTGACGGCCATGCTCCTGCTGTTGAGCTTCTTCGTCTACCGCCCCGTGCACAAGGCGCTGGCGCCGTCGGCCGACATCCTCGACACGCTGGGCCGGATGGAGGCCGGCGACCTGCGCGCGCGCATGCCGGCCTTCGCGCTGATCGAACTGAACCGCATCGGCGCGGCGTTCAACCACCTGGTCGACCGGCTCGAGCACACCATCCGCAGCCAGCAGCGTCTGGCGCACCGGCTGCTATCCGTGCGCGAGGAGGAACGGGCCCACCTCGCGCGCGAACTGCACGACGAATTCGGCCAATACCTGGCCTCGCTCAACGCCGAGGCGGCCTTCGCGCGCGAACTGGCGCAGGAGGGCGTGCCGGCGTTGCTGCCGTGCGCCGAGTCGATCGGCAAGACCAGCGGCCACATGATGGAAGTGCTGCAGCAGATCCTGCACCGGCTGCGCCCCAGCGGCCTGACGGAATTCGGCCTGCGGCCCAGCCTGCAGCAACTGATCGATGGCTGGAACGCGCGCTGCCGGGGGCGCACCGTGTTCACGCTGGACGCCGATGGCGCCCCGGCCGACCTGCCCGACGATGTCGCCGTCAGCATCTACCGCATCGTCCAGGAGAGCATCACCAACGCCGTGCGCCATGGCCACGCCACCAGGGTCGCCGTGACGCTGCGCCCGGACCACCCCGGCCTGCAACTGGAAATCCGCGACGACGGCCAGGGCGGCGCACAGCGCCCGGCGCCGCGCACGGCGGACCGCGGCGCCGGCGGCTACGGCCTGCTGGCCATGGAGGAGCGGGTACTGGCGCTGGGCGGCACGCTCCGGGTCCGGCCTGCGGAAGTCGGTGGCACGGTGGTCGGCGTGGCGCTGCCGCTGGCGGGACCGGACGGTACGTGCGTGAGCCCGGACGCGGGGACGCGCGTGTGCGCGGAGGCGCCATGATCCGCATCCTGCTGGTCGACGACCACGCCGTGGTGCGCGAAGGCTACCGCCGCCTGCTGGAACGGCGCCCCGACCTGTGCGTCGAGGCCGAAGCCGGCAGCGCGGAGGAAGCGCTGCAGCGCCTGCGCGGCGGGGAGCTCGAAGTCGACGTCATCGTGCTCGACCTGTCGCTGCCCGGCATGGGCGGTATCGAACTGATCCAGCGCATCGCCCAGCGCCAGCCGCAGGCGCGCATGCTGGCGTTCAGCATGCACCGCGATCCGCTGTTCGCGGCCCAGGCCTTGCGCGCCGGCGCGCTCGGCTATGTCACCAAGAGCAGCAGTCCCGATATCCTGATCGACGCCATCTACCGCATCGCGCGCGGCGAGAAGGTGCTGAGCCCCGACATCGCGCCGGACATCGCATTGAGCCTGCTGGGGCGCGACAGCAACCCGCTGGCCGAACTGAGTCCCCGCGAATTCGAGATCCTGCGCCTGCTGCTCGACGGCCAGGGCGCCGAACAGATCGGCAACACGCTCAGCATCAGCCCCAAGACGGTGCAGAACGGCCACTACCAGATCAAGGCCAAGCTCGGCGTGAAGTCGGACATCGAACTGACCCGGCTGGCCGTCAAGCTCAAGCTGATCGCCTGAGCGCCTGAGCGCACGCCGCCGCGATGGCGGCGGCGATTCCTTCCCGCGTCAGCCCGGCACGGCCGCCAACTGTGCCTGGTGCAGCTCGACCAGCATCGGGAACGTCACCGTCCCGATCGGATTGGCGGCGTCGTCGAGCAGCTCGTACAGCACGTCATCATCGGCCGGCCGGATGCTGAAGGCGATCACCACGTCCTGCTCGCCGCCGCCCTCCCGGTGCGGCAGTTCGCTGGCCGGCGACACGGTGTAGCTGCCGGCCGGGCGGATCTCGCGCAGGCTGCCGTCCGTCTCGTACAGCCGGTGTTCGCCCTGCAGCACCAGCGTGTGATTCAGCGCGCGGTGGCGGTGCAGCACGATCTGTCCGCGCGCGGGCAGCTTGAACAGCACATCGGCGATCCGGCTTTGGGTGTCGACCTGCAAGATGCTGTAGTAGAAGGCGGGCACGAATTCACCGAAGCGGGTCCATTGGATGGCGTGGTCGTCGAAGGGGCGGGTAGTCATCTGCATTATCTCCATGAAGTTGTGGGCAATTGCCGCCTGCATTACAACGCGGCACCGCCCTGCCCCGCCAGAGCGCTCTGCCCGCGCCGGCACGGGTGTTTTGCCCGCCACGGCCGCCCGCGCCCGCCGGGCAAGTTGCCCTCCTGGCGCCGGGCGGAATGCCGTAGCCGCCACCGTGGCGCGCCTTCTACGATGGATGCCATGGACGTGCAATCCCGCACGCCATGACATCCGAGGGGGCGACATCATGAAAAAAATCGTGCAGCTTGGCCTGCTGGCCATCGGCCTGAGCGCCGGCCACGCATACTGCGGCGACAACCGCTTTTGCGGCGGACAAGTCCAGCAGACCGGCGTGCCGGCCGACCTGGCCCACGTGGTCGGCGATCAGACCATCGAATACGCCGTGGACCACCCCGCCAGCGCGGTGGTGTGCAGCGCCGGCTACGAGGCGGCGAAGTGCGGCGACTTCGAATCGGCCCACCAGATTTTCGACAAGTGCATCGCCGCAGGCTATGTCGGCGCCATGGTGTGGAAGGCGTCCGCGCTGGAAAGCGGCGCCGGCGGCCGGACGCCCGATCCGGCCGCCGCCGCCGCCCTGGTGCGCCGCGCGGCCATGAGCGGCGACACCCCATACGCGACGCTGGCCAAGCTGGACTACGCCCGCATCCTGTTGCGCGGCAAAGGCGTGCCCAGGAACGAGGCCGAGGCGCGCACGTGGCTGGAGGCGGCCGCGCAGGCCGGCAACCAGGACGCGCTCGACATGCTGCGCAGCTGGCCGCCCGGCACGGCGCGCTGACGGACCGGGGCCGCACCGATTTCGTGCATTCCTGTTGGCATGCTTCTTGATAGAGAGTAGATGTGCATTCAACAGGGACGGTTCAACATGACGAGCTTCTTCAATGAAATGACCGCTGACGGACTGGCGCACACGGCCAGCGCCGGCATACGTGAACACTACCGCGAGTTCTGCGACTGGCTGCAGCGCCAGTCCGCCGACAGCATCGAGCGCAAGAAGGCCGAGGCCGACCTCACCTTCCGCCGGGTCGGCATCACCTTCGCCGTCTATGGCGACGATGCCGGCACCGAGCGGCTGATCCCCTTCGACACCATCCCGCGCATCATCCCGGCGGCCGAATGGCAGCAACTGCAGACCGGACTGGCGCAGCGGGTGAAGGCGCTCAACATGTTCGTGCACGATATCTACCACGCGCAGAACATCGTCAAGGCCGGCGTGATCCCGGCCGAGCAGATCTACCGCAACGCGCAGTACCGGCCCGAGATGCAGGGTGTGGACGTGGCCTCCGACATCTACGCCCACATCGCCGGGGTCGACATCGTGCGCGCCGGCCAGGGCGAGTTCTACGCGTTGGAGGACAATCTGCGCGTGCCGTCGGGCGTGTCGTACATGCTGGAGGACCGCAAGATGATGATGCGGCTGTTCCCCGAACTGTTCGCCCGCAACCGCATCGCGCCGGTCGACCATTACCCCGACCTGCTGCTCGACAACCTGCGCTCGGTCGCGCCCATGGGCGTGAACGATCCGACCGTGGTCGTGATGACGCCGGGCATGCACAACTCGGCCTATTTCGAGCATGCGTTCCTGGCCCAGCAGATGGGCGTGGAGCTGGTCGAGGGCAAGGACCTGTTCGTCAGCGCCAACACCGTGTTCATGCGCACCACGCGCGGCCCGCGCCGGGTCGACGTCATCTACCGGCGCCTGGACGACGACTTCCTCGACCCGCTCGCCTTCCGCGCCGATTCCTCGCTGGGCGTGCCGGGGCTGCTGTCGGTGTACCGCGCCGGCCGCGTCACGCTGGCCAACGCCATCGGCACCGGCGTGGCGGACGACAAGTCGATCTACCCCTTCGTGCCCGACATGATCCGCTTCTACCTGTCGGAGGAGCCGGTGCTGAACAACGTGCCGACCTACCAGTGCCGCCGCAAGGAGGACCTGGCCTACACCTTGGCCCACCTGCCCGAGCTGGTGGTCAAGGAGGTCCATGGCGCGGGCGGCTACGGCATGCTGGTCGGGCCGGCCGCGAGCAAGGCGCAGATCGAGGACTTCCGCCAGCGGCTGCTGGCGCGGCCGGACGGCTACATCGCCCAGCCGACGCTGGCGCTGTCGGCCTGCCCGACCTACGTCGAGCGCGGCATCGCGCCGCGCCACATCGACCTGCGCCCGTTCGTCCTGTCCGGCAAGACCATCTCGATGGTGCCGGGCGGCCTGACCCGCGTGGCGCTGCAGGAGGGCTCGCTGGTGGTGAACTCGTCGCAGGGCGGCGGCACCAAGGACACCTGGGTATTGGAACGTTAAGGAGACATCATGCTGAGCCGCACCGCCGACCACCTGTTCTGGATGGCGCGCTACACCGAGCGCGCCGAAAACACCGCCCGCATGCTCGATGTGAACGTGCAGACGTCCATGCTGCCGCAGTCAGACGCGGAGAACGCCCAGGGCTGGCGCGCCCTGCTGGGCATCTCGGAATTGCAGCACGCCTTCGACCACAAGCACCGCTCGCTGGCGGCGCGCGAGGTCATCGACTTCATGGTGCGCGATCCGGACAACCCGTCCTCCATCGTGGCCTGCCTGACCCAGGCCCGCGAGAACGGGCGCGCCGTGCGCGGCACGCTGACCACGGAGGTGTGGGAGATCCAGAACCAGACCTGGCTCGATATGCAGAAGCGCCTCGACAGCGATCTGCTGACGACCGACCCCTGCAAGTTCTTCGAATGGGTCAAGTACCGTTCGCACCTGTCGCGCGGGGTCGCGCTCGGCACCATGCTGCGCGACGAGGCGGCGCACTTCATCCGCCTCGGCACGTTCCTGGAGCGGGCCGACAACACCGCGCGCATCCTGGACGTGAAGTACCACAGCGGCGCCAAGGAGCACGGCGAAGGCCTGAGCCAGCGCGACTTCTATTACTGGGGCGCGCTGCTGCGCTCCGTGTCCGGCTTCGAGATCTACCGCAAGGTCTACCGCGACGTGATCACGCCGGCGCGCATCGCCGAGCTGCTGATGCTGCGCGCCGACATGCCACGCTCGCTGCTGGCCTGCATGGACGAGGTGGTGCAGCACCTGCACGCCGTGCGCAACGACGTGTCGGCCGACACCGAGCGCTTCGCCGGCCGCCTGCGCGCGCAACTGCAATTCGCCAACATCGACGACATCCTCGCCGCCGGCCTGCACGACACGCTGACCGAGTTCCTGGCCGACGTCTACGAACTGGGCAATCGCGTCAGCCGCGACTTCCTGGTGCCGTTGGCGGCCTGACCGAAAGCCGAGCCTATGCAACTGACGATACGCCACGAGACGCGCTACAGCTACACCACGCCGTTGGCCTACACCATCCAGCAGCTGCACCTGACGCCGCGCGTCGAGCCGCAGCAGCAGGCGCTGTCCTGGCACATCGCCATGCCGGGCCATGTGCACGCCTACACGGACGCCTTTGGCAACCTGTCGCACATGATGACGCTCGACAGCGCGCACCAGGCGCTGTCCATCGTCGCCTGCGGCACGGTCGAGACCACGGCGCCCGACCGCGGCCGCGTGCCGACCGGCGACGCGCTGTCGCCGCTGATCTTCACCGTGCCGACCGCGCGCACCGCCGCCACCCCCGGCATCCGGGAGCTGGCGGCATCGTGCCTGCCGGACGGCGCGGCCAGGACGCGCCACCTGATGTCGCTGGCCGAGCACATCTTTGGTGCGGTCCGGTATCAAAGCGGTGCGACGGCGGTCGACACCACGGCCAGCGACGCGCTCGCGCTGGGCCAGGGGGTGTGCCAGGACCACGCCCACCTGTTCCTGGCCTGCTGCCACGCCCAGGGCATCCCGGCGCGCTACGTGTCCGGCTACATCGACCCCGAGCACCGCGAGCACGCCGCCAGCCACGCCTGGGTCGACGCCTGGGTCGAGGACAAGGATTACAGCGGCTGGGTCAGCATCGACGTCACCCACGCCCGGCTGATGACGGACGCCTACTGCCGCCTGGCCGTCGGGCGCGACTACGACGGCGCGGCGCCCGTGCGCGGCGTGCGCTGCGGCGGCGGCACCGAGGCGCTGAGCGTCGACGTGCAGATCATCCCCCAATGAGCGGGTTTGAAATGACCACCCTTTTTGAGAAGAATCCCGAACCATGACTTATTGCGTGGGCATGCGCCTGAACGACGGGCTGGTGTTTCTCTCCGACTCGCGCACCAATGCCGGTGTCGACCAGGTCGGCACCTTCCGCAAAATGAGCGTGTTCGAGATACCCGGCGAGCGCGTGATGGTGATGATGACGGCCGGGAACCTGTCGATTTCGCAATCGGTCCGCCAGTTGGTGACGGAGCTGCGCGCCGACGATGGCCACAGCATCTGGAACGCGCCCACCATGCACGAGGCCGCGCGCCTGCTCGGGCAGGCCGTGCGCCAGGTGCATGCGCGCGACGCCACGGCGCTGGCCGAATTCGGCATCGAGTTCAACGTCAGCATCATCTTCGGCGGCCAGATCGGCGACGAGCGCTGCCGCCTGTTCCAGATCTACTCGGCCGGCAATTTCATCGAGTCACACGATGAGAACCCCTGTTTCCAGATCGGCGAGGCCAAGTACGGCAAACCCATCATCGACCGCGTGGTGACGCCGGCCACGACGCTGGACGACGCCGCCAAGTGCGCCCTGATCTCGATGGACTCCACGCTGCGCTCCAACATCTCCGTGGGCCTGCCGCTGGACCTGCTGGTCTACGGCAGCGGCGAGCTGGCCGTGACCCGGTTCGTCACCATCGACGAGCACAACCAGTATTTCCAGATGATCCGCAACACGTGGGGGCGGCAGATCAAAAGCGTGTTCGACGGCATCGACAATCCGGTGTGGAGCGCCGCGGCGGCGCCGTTCGCCGTCACGGTGCGCTGTGCCGGTACGCCCCCGGCGGACTGCCCGTCCAGCGCTTGAACGCGCGCTGGAAGGCGGCGCTGTCGGTGAAGCCCAGTTCCTGCGCCAGCGCCGCCAGCGCCACCGTGCTGGTGTTCAGGCGGTCGATCGCCAGGTCGCGCCGCAGTTCGTCCTTCAAGGCCTGGAACGACGTGCCCTCCGCAGCCAGCCGCCGTTGCAGCGTGGACGTCGCCACGTGCAGCGCGGCGGCCGTGGCGGCGAGGTCGGACCACGCGGGCTGCGTCGCCTGCAGATGCCCGCGCACCCGTGCGTTGGCCGATTCCTCGCCGCGCCGGGGCACGATGATCTGCGCCTGCGCGTCGGCCAGGAAGGCGCGCAGCGCGGCCTCGTCGCGCCGCACGGGGCTTTTCAGGCGGGCCGCGTCGAACCAGCAGGCCGACTGCGGCTGGCCGAAACGCACCGGCGCCGGGAACACCTTGTCGTAGCTGTCGATGTGGGCTGGGCAGGCGAACGCGAAATCGAAGCGGGCCGCCGGCAACTGGCCGCCGGCCAGCCACGCGAACAGGCGCCAGAACACGCGCAACAGCATCTCGTCGAGAAAATCCGGCCGCGCCGCGGCGGGGCCGAGGAAGCGCAGGGCCAGCCCGGCCAACGCCCCGTCGCGCGCGGGCTCCACCAGCACGTCGTCCTGCACCAGCCGGAACGTGCGGGCCACGCGGCGCATGGCCGTCTCCAGATCGGACGCGCCGAGGGCCGAACGCGCCATCAGGGCGAAACTGCCGCGCTTGAGCGGCCGTGACAGGAAACCGAGACTTTCGTCGTCGAGCCGCTCGATCAGCGCGCGGTACAGGGCGATGTACTGGGTCGCCGTCACGCGGGCGCCGGCTTGCGCCAGCAGCGCCGGGGCGATGCCGGCGTCGGCAAGGCAGGCGTCGCACGGCTTGCCGCGCGCGCGCACGCCGGCAAGCATGCCGTGCACCAGGGCGATGGGGACGGTGGCTGGAAGTGGCGGCATGGGGATCGGTGGGTGTCGTGGATAGAGGTCTTTTGCCATCACATCGGCGCGAGCTGCCATTGTTCGTGCGGCCGGCCGATTCTACTATGCGAAACCTGAACAGGACAAAACCCGCCCGGTCGTGCGCAAGCCAACTGGCGGGTGACTTTACGGACGGTATATGGACTTGATGAATGTAAAACGACGAGAATTTCTGATCGCGGCCGGCGCCACCCTCGGCGCGTCGCTGCTGTCGGCCTGCGGCGAGGATGCCAACGCGGGCGACACGGCCGACAATGGCGGCGCCGGGCCGGCCACGTCCGGCAAGATCATCGTGATCGGCGCGGGCATGGCCGGCCTGGCGGCGGCGCGCAAGCTGCGCGACGCGGGCAAGGACGTCCTCGTGCTCGAAGCGCGCGACCGCCTGGGCGGCCGCATCCTCACGTCGCAGAAGTGGGGCGACGCCAGCGTGGACCTGGGCGCCACCTGGATCCACGGCGCCGGGCCGGACAACCCCATCGCCGCCTTGGCCAGCAAGATCGGCGCGCGCCTGGCGAGCGCCGGGCTGGACAACGATCAAGCGTTCGACACCGACGGCACCAGGCTGGGCGCCGCCGCGACGGCGCAGATCGACACGCTGCGCACGTCGATCAAGGCGGCGCTGGCGGCGGCGCAGAAGGCCGACGCGGACGTGTCGGTGCAGGACGCGGTGCGCAATGGCCTCGGCTACGCGAACCGCCCGGCCGCCGACCGCAACCGCATCGACTTCCTGGTCAACACCACCATCGAGCATGAATACGGCGGCGAGGCGAACCGGCTCTCCAGCTACTGGTACGACAGCGGCGCGTCCTTCAGCGGCGACGACGCGCTGTTCCTGGACGGCTACCATGTGCTGATCGAGCATCTGGCGCAGGGATTGGACGTGCGCCTGGGCCAGGTGGTCAACCGGATCGACTGGTCGGCCAATGGCGACGCCACCGTGACGACGGGCGCGGGCACGTTCACGGCCCAGCGGGTGGTGGTGACGCTGCCGCTGGGCGTGCTGCAAGCGGGCGCCGTGGCGTTCTCCCCCGCCCTGCCCGTCGCCAAGCGGGCCGCGATCGCCGAGCTGGGCGTGGGCCTGCTCAACAAATGCTGCCTGCGCTTCCCGACCGCGTTCTGGGACACGCAGACGGACTGGCTCAATTACGTGCCCGACGGCGGCCACTACGGCCAGTGGGCGGAGTGGGTCAGCCTCGCGCGCCCCGCCGGCCAGCCGATACTGCTCGGCTTCAACGCCGCCGCCTTCGGCCGCGAGCTGGAAACCTGGAGCGACGGCGACATCGTGGCCAGCGCCATGGCCACGCTGCGCACCATGTACGGCCAGGCCATCCCGGAGCCGGTCGATGCGCTCATCACCCGCTGGGGCGCCGACCCCTACGCGCGCGGGGCGTACTCATGCAACGTGCTGGGCTCGACGCCGGGCATGCGCGCCGACCTGGCCGGCAACGTCAACGGCCGCCTGTTCTTCGCGGGTGAGGCCACCGAAAGCCAGTACTACCAGACCGTGCATGGCGCCTATTTGTCCGGCACGCGGGCGGCGGGGGAAATCCTCGCGCTGTGAAGCGCGCGCCGCCCGGCCCCGGGCGCGACACTTACCGCAGCTTGGGATTGAGCGTGTAGGTGCCGGTGATGCTGGCCTCGGCCAGCACATGGCCGGCGATCGCGCGGCGCACGGCCTGGCCGTCCATGGGACTGGTCTTCGGCAGCACGGGAATGTCGAGCGCATACAGCGTGAACACGTAATGGTGCAGCAGCGTGTCGTTCCACGGCGGGCACGGGCCGTCGTAGCCGTGGTAGTCGCCGCCCATCTCGCCGTCGCCGGCGAACCAGCCCGTGTAGTCGTTCACGCCATGGGCCATGCCATGCGGCGCGGCCGGGCCGGACTTGCCGCGCGGCGTGACGCGGTCGCTGTGGCTGCCGGCCGCGATCTCGCGCACGCCGGCGGGAATGTCGAGCAGCAGCCAGTGGAAGAAATCGACGCGCGGCAGGCTGGCCGGCACCTCGCGGCCTTCCTGGTTGACGTCGTCGCCACGGCTGGGCACGTCGGGATCGTGGCAGATCAGGACGAACGATTGCGTGCCGGCCGGCACCTCGCTCCACGCGAGCTGCGGATTGCGGTTGCTGGACAGCTTGATATGGCTGGCAGGGTCCATCACGGCGAACGCGCATTCGCCGGGGATGGGCTGTTGATCGGAGAAGCTGGTGCTGGTCAGTTTCATGGCGGGCCCACCTTTGCGGAATAATCGGATGTGATCCGAAAATTATAGCGCCTGGCGCCCCGCCTCAGGGTTTGTAGATGCCGGTGCCGAGGCAGAAATCATCGACCTTGACGACGTAGCTCTGCTTGGCTTCGACCGTGTTGGTGACGGGGTTGGGCCACTTGTAGTTGACCCAGCCCTTGCCCTCCTTGGAGTTGCAGGTCTTGAAGATCTCGCGGATCAGGTAGACGCCGTCCGCGTCGCGCATCTCCGACAGGTCCTTGCCGACGATCTTGGGATTCTTGCCATGCACCAGCTGGCCGGCCGTCACTTGCCTGGCGTTGAACATGAACAGGTACAGGTCGCCCTTCTTGTTGATGTCGCTGGTCGAGTTGAACGGGCTGGTCAGCGTGTTGAACTCGGTGATCGACTTCTCGGGGCCGTTCTTCTTCAGGTAATCGATGGCCTTGTTCACCAGCGCCACCGCGTCCTCGGCGTTGCTGCGCTCGACCGCGTGCGCCGGCAGCTGCCAGGCCGTGGCCAGCAAGGCCGTGGCCGCCACCTTCGCCATCATCCACTTGTTCATGTCATTCTCCCTGGTCCGCCGTCTGCGGCTATCGTTATGAAACCATGCTAAGCGGGTTCGCCGGACGCGTCAATGCAAAGTCGCCGGCCACGCCGCGCCTGTTGCGGCCGGCGCCAGTGATTTTCCATGAGGAAATAAAAAATACCAATAGTTGTCAAATTGATGCTACAGTAGACCCCATCCCCATCACCACCCGTCCCGACACGGCGGCCCGCGCCGAACGCAACGCCCATGCTGAGCCTGCACACCAACATGGCCTCGCTGTCCGCCCACGCCGCGCTTGGCCGCGCCCAGGGCGCGATGGCGCTCGCCGCCACCCGGCTGGGCACGGGCACGCGCATCAACTCGGCCATGGACGACGCCGCCGGGCTGCAGATCGCCACCCGTCTGGCCGCGCAGAGTCACGGCATGGCGGCGGCCGTGAGCAACCTGCAGAAGTCGCTGTCCCTGCTGCAGACGGCCGAGGGCGCGCTCGATGAGAGCGGCGCCATGTTGATCCGCATGAAGGACCTGGCCACGCAGGCCGCCGACGGCTCGTCCTCGGCGGCCGACCGCACCGCGCTGCAGGCGGAGTTCGCCGCGCTGAGCCACGAATTGAGCCATGTCTCCAACGGCACCACCTTCGGCGGCAGCAAGCTGCTGCTGGGCGACACGACGGCCGAGAAGGCCGCCGTCGCGGCCAGCGCCGCGACCGCCGCCGCCACCGCCGCCAGCGCCGCCGGCGCCCTGGCCACGACGCAGAACACCTACAACAACGCGCTCGCCAACGACCAGGCCAACTCCACCCCGGCCACCCGGGCCGCGCTGGCGGCCGCCGGCAACGCCGTCGCCAGCGCCACCAGCCTGGCCAACGCGACCGGGGCCGCCGCCACCGACGCCCAGACCTACGCCGCCGCCGTGGCGGCGGCGACCAGGGTCGATGGGGTGTTTTCCAAGCCGGTGCGCTTCCAGATCGGCGCCTCGACCGGCGAAACCATGACGGTCGACCTGACCACGCCGCTGGGCGCCATGCACGCGGCCCTGCACGCCGCTTCGTCGGTCTACGACACGTTCGGCATCCAGCGCAACGGCGACGGCGCCGACCTGCTGCTGGCCAGCACCGCATCGACCGCCATCGACAAGCTGCAGGACGCGATCGACGCCGTCGCCGGCGTGCGCGCCCTGCTGGGCGCGACCGCCAACCGGATGACCCATGTGCAGGACAACCTGGCGCACGCGCAGTTCGACACCGCCGTCGCCCGCGGCCGCATCGTCGGCACCGACTACGCCCAGGCGAGCGCCGACCTGCTGTCGAACCAAATGCTCATGCAGGCCGGCGGCGCCGTGCTGCGCCAGTCCAACGGCATCTCGGCGATGCTGATGTCGCTGCTGGGCTGACGCGCCCGCGCGCGCCGCGCGCGCGGCCGGCCCGGGTCCGTCGGACCGTCAGCGCGCCTTGGCCGGCATGTAGCGCCGCAGTTCCATCTTGCCGATCTGGGTCCGGTGCACCTCGTCCGGGCCGTCGGCCAGGCGCAGCGAGCGCGCGCCCGCGTAGGCCGGCGCCAGGAACGGGTCGGCCATGCCGGCGCCGCCGTGGACCTGGATCGCCCAGTCGATCACCTGGCACGCCATGTTGGGCGCGGCCACCTTGATCATGGCGATCTCCTTGGCCGCCACCTTGTTGCCCACCGTGTCCATCAGGTGCGCCGCGTTGAGCACCAGGAAGCGCGCCTGGTCGATCAGGATGCGGGCCTCGGCGATGCGCTCCAGCGTCACGCCCTGCTGCGCCAGCGGCTTGCCGAACGCGACCCGGCTCACGCTGCGCCGGCACATGTGCTCGAGCGCGCGCTCGGCCAGGCCGATCAGACGCATGCAGTGGTGGATGCGGCCCGGTCCCAGGCGGCCCTGGGCGATCTCGAAACCACGGCCCTCGCCCAGCAGCAGGTTGGACGCCGGCACGCGCACGTTCTCGAACACGATCTCGCTGTGGCCGTGCGGCGCGTCGTCGAAGCCGAACACGGGCAGTTGGCGCACGATGGTCACGCCGGGCGTGTCGCGCGGCACGATGATCATCGACTGCTGCTTGTGGCGGTCTGGGTTGTCGGGATCGGTCTTGCCCATGAAGATGAACACCTGGCAGCGCGGATCGCCGCCGCCGGACGACCACCATTTGCGGCCGTTGATCACATACTCGTCGCCGTCGCGCACGATGCTCGACTCGATGTTGGTGGCGTCGGACGAGGCCACGGCCGGTTCCGTCATGGCGAAGCAGGAGCGGATGCGGCCGTCGAGCAGGGGCTTCAGCCATTGCTCCTGGTGGGCCGGGGTGCCGTAGCGGGCCAGCACCTCCATGTTGCCGGTGTCGGGCGCCGAGCAGTTGAACACCTCGGCCGACCACAGCACGCGGCCCATGATCTCGCACAGCGGCGCGTATTCGAGGTTGGTCAGGCCGGCGCCCAGTTCGGACTCGGGCAGGAACAGGTTCCACAGGCCGGCCTCGCGCGCCTTGACCTTGAGGTCCTCGATCACGCGGGTGGGGATCCACGCGTTGCCGGCGGCGCGGTTGGCTTCCACCTCGGCGTAGTAGGCCGGTTCGGCCGGATACACGTGTTGTTCCATGAAGGCCGTCAGGCGGGCCTGGAGCTGCTGTACTTTCGGGCTGTATGCGAAATCCATGTCGGGTTCCTGGTTAGATGTAGGTGATGGCGCCGGCTTCGCCCAGCCATTCCAGATGGGCGTAGTTGTTCAGGGAGCTCAGGCTGATCTGGCCCGGCGTGTGGCGCAGCCGCGTGACGGCGCCGTTGGCCAGGCTCCAGTTGAGCGTGACGACCTGCTGGTCGGGCAGGCCAAGCAGATGCTGGGTCAGGGCCGCGATCACGCCGCCCGAGGTGAACACGATGCTGGCCTGCGACGGCGCGTCGGCGCCGGCCGCGAGCTGGGCCGCGTCGGCCTGGGCCGCCACGCGCACCAGCGCGTCCACGCAGCGCTGGCGGAACTGGGGCCAGCTCTCCACATAATCGTCGGCGTGCTGGCCGCCCATCCAGCGCAGCATGGCCTGCTCGAACAGGTCGCGGAACGCCAGCTGCGGCTGCGGCGATCGCGCCAGCAGGCGCTTGAACGCCTCGGTGTCGCCGAACTCGGGGCAGTGGCGCCGCAGCACCTGGTGGTGGTCGAATTCGGCGAAGTCGGTGTCGGTGCGCCATTCCGTCTCGTGCAGCAGGGCCTTGGGCAGCTCGGCCAGGCAGGTGTCGGCGCTCTGGCGGTGGCGCTGCATGCCGCCCACGACGACGCGGTGGAAACCCTGGCGCGTGTTGGCGAACCATTGGCCCAGCAGGCGCACCTGTTCGAATCCCAGTTCGGACAGCTGGTCGTAATTGGCGCTGCCGAATGACGCCTGGCCGTGGCGCACCAGATAAATTGTTCCCATGTCGTCCGCTCGTTCGTTTCAGAATAAGACACAGCTTACCGCCGCGCCTATAATTCATCAAATGAATAGTATTAATCGTCCTGTATAAATATCATGCATATATCCCGTGTCGACCTCAATCTGTTCATCGTGTTCGAAGCCATCTACGCCGAGGGCAGCCTCACGCGCGCCAGCCTCAAGATGAACCTCACGCAGCCGGCCATCAGCCACGCGCTGGGCCGTTTGCGCCAGCTGTTCGACGACCCGCTGTTCGAGCGCCAGGGCCACGTGATGGTGCCCACGCCGCTGGCGCGCTCCATCATCGAGCCGGTGCGGCAGGCGCTGCGCGGCTTCGAGGTCACGCTGAACGGGGTGGAACGCTTCGACCCGGCCAGCAGCGAGCGCACGTTCTCGGTGGCGCTGCGCGACGTGCTGGAGGCCAGCGTGCTGCCGCCGCTGATGGCCGAGCTGGCGCACGGCGCGCCGTCGGTGGGGCTGAACGCGCTGCAGGTGGGGCGGCGCGAACTCGAGAGCGAACTGGCGGCCGGCACGCTGGACGCGGCCATCGACATCCTGCTGCCGCTGTCGGCCGACATCCGCCACACGCGGCTGGTGCGCGACAACACGGTGGTGCTGGTGCGGCGCGACCATCCGCTGGTGCGAGGCGGGACGCTGGACATGGACACCTATCTGAAGCTCGAGCACATCATGGCCAGCTCGCGCCGGCGCGGGCCGGGGCTGGAGGATTTCGAGTTGAGCCGCATGGGGCTGCAGCGGCGCATCCGTCTGCGCTGCCAGCACTACTTCTCGGCCTGCCGCGTGGTCAGCCAGACCGACCTCGCGCTGACCATCCCGGAGCGGCTGGCGCAGGTGGTGAACCAGCAGTTCGACAACCAGATCCTGCCCTTCCCGCTCGCCATGCCATCGCTCGACATCTACCTGTACTGGCACGCCAACGTGGACAACGACCCGGCCAACGTGTGGCTGCGCGAGCGGTTGACGGCGGTGACGGCGACCTTGCCCGGCTAGGTCGCCATAAACCGGGGTCAGGTCATGCCATCACGCAACCACGCACATTGCGTGGTTGCGTGATGGCATGACCTGACCCCGGTTTTTCAGCAGCCGGCGGCGCCGCTGGACAGGCGTTGGACGGCGGCGCTGATGGCGTCGGCCAGCCGGCCGACCGCGCGGCGGTGGCCTTCCACCAGCGCGTCGTAGCCCGGCCCGACCTGCTCTTTCAGTTCGCTGCGGCAGGTCAGCACCTTGGGGCTGCCGGCCAGCCGCACGCTCCACACGGCGTCCAGCAGGGCGTACTGGCCCGGCGCCGATTCGAAGCGCTGCACGCTGGTGCTGATGCGGTAGATGGCCGCGTGCTCGGGCGTGGGCGTGCGGAACACGTCGATCGCGTGCAGCCGCGCCGTCAATGCCAGCGACAACGCTTGTCCCAGCTCGGGCCCCAGCGGCGCGGCCCACCGTTCCTGCTCCAGCAAATCGACGCGCCCCGCGCCGGTGCTCACCACCAGCTGGCTGCGCGCCACTTGCGGCGGCACGCTGGGCGCGAGCACTTCGATGAAGTACGGGGCGGCGGTGCTGCTGCTTCCGGCGGCGGCGGTGCTGCTGCTTCCGGCGGCGTCGCCGCTGCCGTTGTCGGCGGCGGTCCCCTGCTGTGCAACCGGCAGTCCGCTGCTCAAACTGTAGAAATGCTCGGGCGGCGCGCTGGCGCAGCCAGCCAGCGCCATCATCGATGCCAGCGCCAGCGCGCCTTGCGTGGCGTACGTCCGCATGGCCGATGGCGGCGCGGCGTTCAGGCGCCGCGCGGGGGACGTGGACCTCATTTGCGTTCTCCTTGTTTGCCCCGGATCAGCGCCTCGGGATGGCGCTCCAGGTAGTCCGACAGCGCGTTCAGCGATTGCAGCGTCTGCGTCAACTGCTGCAGCGCTTCGCGCAGGTCGGACTGCACCGGCGAGTCCTTTTGCAGCAGCACTTCGGCCGTGCCGAAGGTCTGGCGCGCCGCGCCCAGCGTCTGCTTCATTTCCGGCATCAGCTGCGCGTCCACCTGCTTGAACAGGGTGTCGGCGCTCTTGAGCGTGTCGCGCAGGTTGGCGCCGATCTCCGCGAATGGCACCTGGTCGAGCTTGTGGGCGATGCTGGCGATCTGGGTCTGCAGTTCGTCCAGGCTGTTGGGCACGGTCGGCATCACCATCGGGTACTGGCCCATGTCCAGCTTCACGTCGGGCGCTTTCGGGAAGAAGTCGAGCGCCACATACAGCTGGCCGGTCAGCAGATTCCCCGTGCGCAGCTGGGCGCGCAGGCCACGGCTCACCATGCGCTCCAGCACGACCTGGCCGGCGTTGCGGTCGGGGTCCGCCGCCATCGCCTGCTGGAAGCGCTTGCCCAGCCGTTCGGGATACATGTCCACCGTGACGGGCATGCGGAAGCTCTTCTTGGCCGGGTCGTATTCGACGCCGACCGAGCGCACCTCGCCCAGCACGATGCCGCGGAAGTCCACCGCCGCCCCCGGCGACAGCCCACGCAGGGACTGGTCGAAATACAGCACGGTGGTGATCGGCAGGCCGTCCGGCTCGCGCATGGCGCTGGCCTGGTCCGGCGCCAGCAGGAAGTTGGCGCCGGGCGGCGCCTCCGCCTCCGGCTTCTGTCCGCTGATCGATTCGAAGGCGAGGCCGCCCACCAGCAGCGCCGTCAGCGACTGCGTGTTGAGCTTGAAGCCGTTCGAGTCGAGCCGCACGTCCACGCCGCTGGCATGCCACCAGCGCGTGTTCTGGCCCACGTAACGGTCGTACGGCGCGTTGACGAACACCGTCATGCTCACGCCGCGCCCCTTGTCGTCCAGGTCGAAGCCGATCACCTGGCCGACCTGGATGCGGCGGTAGAACACGGGCGAGCCGACATCGATCGAGCCGAGGCTCTCGCCGTGCAGCGTGAACTGGCGGCCTTTCTGGTCGCCCGTCACCTGCGGCACGCGCTCCAGTCCCGTGAATTCGTCGCGGGTGACGGCCGACTTGCCGGCGTCCACGCCGATGTAGGCGCCCGACAGCAGCGTGCCCAGCCCCGACACGCCGCTCGCGCCCACGCGCGGGCGCACCACCCAGAAGCGCGTGTCCTCGGCCGTGAAGCGCCTGGCCTCCTTGCTCATGTCGATCGTCACCAGCACCTTGGACAGGTCGGGCGACAAGGAGATGGTGCGCACCAGGCCGATGTCGACGTCCTTGTATTTGACCTTGGTCTTGCCCGGCTCCAGCCCGTCGCCCGTGCGGAAGCTGACCACCACGGTGGGGCCCTGGTCCAGTATCGACTTGACCACCAGCGTGGCGCCGATCAGCGCGGCCAGCAGCGGCACCAGCCACACCAGCGACGGCAACCAGCGGCTGGCCTTTTCCACCACGGGCGCCGGCAGGTGGACGGCGCTCCCCTCGCCTTCAGGGCCTGTTTCTTCCATCGGTTTCTCCATTCGCTCCAAGATGATCCCATATCAGGCGCGGGTCGAACTGCATGGACGCCAGCATGGTCAGCACCACCACCGCGCAGAAGGCCAGCGCGCCGGGGCCGGCCGTGATCACGGCCAGCGCCTGGAAGCGCACCAGCGCCACCGTCAGCGTGATGACGAAGATGTCGAGCATCGACCAGCGCCCCACCAGCTCGACCAGCCGGTACAAGACGGTGCGCTGCAGGGGCCGCCAGCGCGAGCGGCGCTGCGCCGTCCACGCCAGCAGCGACAGCGCGGCCAGCTTCAGCACCGGCACCACGATGCTGGCGATGAAGATGATGGCCGCCAGCGCCGGCGAGCCGCTGTGCCAGAAGTAGATCACGCCGCTGATGATGGTGTCGTCCTGCTTGCCGAACAGGGAGTGCGTGACCATCACGGGCAGCACGTTGGCCGGGATGTAGAGGATGGCGGCGGCCAGCAGCAGCGCCCAGGTGCGGGCCACGCTGTCGGGCCGGCGCCGGTGCAGGACGGCGCCGCAGCGCGGGCAGCGCTGCTGTTCTTGTCGATGTTGGTGCTGATGCGGATATTGGTGCCGGTCCACGCACACCAGCCCGCACGCGTGGCAGGTGAGCGCGGGCGCGCGTCCGGCCAGCACGGGCGCCGGCGCCGGCAGCGCGGCGCCGCGCGCGCGGGCCTGTTCGTCGGCCAGGTTCCACAGGATGCGCGGGTCGAACGCGGTGACGATGGCCAGCATCAGCGTGAGCGCGCCGAAGGCGAACAGGCCGGGCCGGGGCTCGACCTGGGCCAGGCTGGTCATCTTGACGACGGTGATCAGGATGCCGATCATCAGCACCTCCGTCATGCCCAAGTGGCGCGCGGCGCGCACGGCGCGCAGCAGCCGGTGCAGGCCGGGTGGATGCAGGCCGGCGCGCAGGCTCAGGGTGACGTACAGCAGGCTGCCCAGCTCCACGGCCGGCAGCAGCATGGTGCACAGGAACACGATGGCCGCCACCACTTGCATGTTCTCGTTCCACAGCACGTGGATGGCGCCCAGCAGCGTGGCGCTGGCGCGCTGGCCGTTCACTTCGAGCGCGACGATGGGGGACAGTTGGGCGATGAGGAAGGTGAACGCGGCGCCGAGCACCAGGGCCGCCATGCGGTTGGCGTCGGAGCCGACGCCGCGGTAGAGGACGGAGCGGCAGCGCACGCAGCGCGCCTTCTGGCGCGGCGCGAGCGGGGGCCGGCGATGCAGCTTGCCGCAGTCATGACAGCTGATCAGTTCGTATCTATGCACGGTCACTCTCAGGCTGAGTCCAGCATGCATGATACGACAAGCGGCCGCGCCGTGGCGCGTCGCCGATTGGGCTGATCCCTCCCGACGCGCGCCGCCGTGTTACGCGGCCAGGAAATCGAACAGCGTCATGGCCACCACCTTGGTCGCCTTGCGCAAGTCCTCCAGCAGCAGCCGTTCGTCCGCCTTCTTGGCGTTCGACTCGGGCACGGTGCGCGGGCCGGCGCCGTACAGCACGGCCGGGATGCCCTGCTCGCCGTACAGGCGCGCATCGGCGTACAAGGGCGTGCCCTGGGCCGGGATGTCCTCGCCGATCACGGTCTTGGCGTTCTGCTGCAGCCTGGCCACAAGCTGTTCGCCGCCGGGCAGCGGACGCAGCGCGTGCGACAGCAGCAGGCGCTTGATCTCGACGCGGATGCCCGGTTCGCCGCGCACGGCGTCCTCGATCAGTGCGCGCACCTGGGCCTCCACCACCACCGGGTCTTCCTCGGGGATCATGCGGCGGTCCAGCTTCATCACCACCTTGCCGGGCACCACGTTGGTGTTGGTGCCGCCGTCGATGCGGCCCACGAGGATGGTGGGCGAGTCGATGCCGGGCACCTTGGATTTGACCTTCTTCAGTTCCGGCAGCTGGCCGTAGATGGCGTTGAGGATTTTGGTGGCCGCCTGCAGCGCGTCGTGGCCCGTCTCGGGCATGGCGCCGTGGCCGGACTTGCCGTGCACGGTGATCTCCAGTTGCAGGCAGGCGTTGTGCGCGGTGACGATGTTGTAGCTGAAGCCGGCGGCGATCACGACATCGGGCTTGGTCAGCTTTTGCTGCAGCAGCCAGCCCGGCCCCAGCAGGCCACCGAATTCCTCGTCATACGTGAAGTGCAATTCCAGCCCGCCCTTGAGCGGCACACCCAGCGCTTCGAGCGCGCGCACGGCGAAGATGTAGGTGGCGAAGTCGCACTTGGAGACGGCGGCCGCGCGGCCGTAGATGTAGCCGTTGTCGATCACACCGCCATACGGTGGATAGGTCCAGTTGTCGCCGGGCGGCACCACGTCGCCGTGCGCGTTCAGCGCCACGGTCGGGCCGCCCGGCTGGTAGGGCCGGCGCACGATCAGGTTGGTGATGGTTTCCATGCCGTAGTCGCGCACCACCTGCTCGGGCACGGCGTGCTTTTCCGCCTGCCAGCCGTAGGCCTTGACCAGTTCCGCCACCATGTCCGCATGGGGCGCGTTGTTGCCGGGCGGGGTGTCGGTCGGCACGCGCAGCACCTGCTGCAGCACGCCCACTTCCTCGTCGAAATGGGCGTCGATCCAGGCCGCCAGTTGTTCCTTTTGATTGCTCATCCCATTGTTCTCCTTGATGTTGGGGCGCGCTTACTTGGCGCCGGATTCGTACCAGGCCGCGATGGTGGCCCGCTCCGCGTCCGTCATATTGGTCAGGTTCCCGATCGGCATGGCCTTGAGCTGGACGGCCTGCTTGTAGATCTTCTCGGCGCTCTGGCGGATTTGCTGGTCGGTGTCGAGCACCATGCCCAGCGGCGCCGTGGCGAAGCCGGGCTGGGTGGGATGGGCCGAGTGGCAAGCCACGCAGCGCTGGGCGATGATGGCTTCGACCTTCTGGAAGGCGGCCGCCGGATCGGCCGACGGCGCCACGGCCACCGGCGCGGGCGGCGCGATGGCGACGGCAACGCCCAGCAGCAGGGCCACGCCGGCCACCGGGTAGCGCCACTCCACGCGGCCCTTGTGGCGCAGGTTGAAGAAGTGGCGGATCAACACGCCGGCCGCCATGATGAAGGCCAGCACCAGCCAGGCGTGGTCGTTCCGGTAGGTCATCGCGTAGTGGTTGCTGATCATGATGAACAGCACCGGCAGCGTGAAGTAGTTGTTGTGGACGCTGCGCTGCTTGGCCTTCTGGCCGTGCTTGGGGTCGGGCAGGCCGCCGGCCTGCATGGCCTCGACCATCTTGCGCTGGCCGGGAATGATCAGCATCAGCACGTTGCCGACCATGATGGTGCCGATCAGCGCGCCGACGTGGATGTAGGCCGCGCGTCCGCTCAGCACATGGGTCAGGCCGTAGGCCGCGGCGACGATCAGCGCGAAGATGACGATCCCGAACGGCAGCTCGCGCTGGCCCAGCGGCGAGCGGCACAACAGGTCGTACACGGTCCAGCCCACGACCAGCGTGCCGATGCCGATGCCGACCGCCTGCCAGCTGCCGATGTCGGCCACCTGCTTGTCGATCATCATGGCCTGGGCGTTGAAGTAGTAGGCGATGGTGAGCAGCGCGATGCCCGACAGCCAGGTGGTGTAGGCCTCCCATTTGAACCAGTGCAGTTCCTTGGGCAGTTCGGCCGGCGCCACCAGGTATTTTTGCGGGTTGTAGAAGCCGCCGCCATGGACGGCCCACAGTTCGCCGGACACGCCCTTCTTCGCCAGATCGGAACCCGGCGCGGGCGGGCGGATCGAATTATCGAGCCACACGAAATAAAACGAGGCACCGATCCAGGCGATGCCGGTGATGATGTGCAGCCAGCGCACGATCAGGTTGAGCCACTCGAGGCCATACGGGATCAGGTAGGCAAATGCGTCCATGCGTTCCTTGGGTAAGAGAAGTGGCGAATTTACAGAAGATAGTCGTATTTGGTTCCGGCAACATGAAGATTAGAGTATATTTAACATATCACCAAACATATATCGCACCATGCCCGCCTTGCCGCAACACCTGGACCTGCATTTGATCCGCATTCTCTATATGTTGCTGGTGGAGAAGAACGTGTCGCGCGTGGCGCTCAAGCTCAATCAACCGCAACCGTCGATTTCCGCCTCGCTGCGCAAGCTGCGCGAACTGACGGGCGACCCGCTGCTGGTGCGCGGCGCGCGCGGCATGGTGCCGACCCAGCACGGCGAGAGCCTGCTGGCGCCGGCCAAGCGCATCCTCGACGAGACGGAGAATCTGTTCGTCAAGAAGACGCCGTTCGTGCCGCAGGAGGAAGCGCGCGTGTTCCACATCGCCGCGCCCGATTATCTGGACAGCCAGTTCCTGCCCAATGTGGTGGCCCTGCTGCGGCGCGGCTCGCCGCTAAGCCGCATCAAGATCCACAGCCTGGGGCCCGGTTCCGACTACATCCGCCTGCTGTCGGACGGGGACATGGATCTGGTGATCGCCAACTGGGACGAGCCGCCCGAGCACCTGCACATGTCCAAGCTGTTCGAGGACCCGATCATCTGCGCCATGCGGGCCGACTGTCCGTACGCGATGCGCACCGGCAGCGAGGACATGACGCTGTCCGATTACCTGAACCTGCCGCACGTGCGGCCCACGCAGATGCTGCCCGGCTACCACGGCGTGATCGACTCTTACCTGGACGCGCAGGGCATGCAGCGCAATGTGATGGTGGAATCGGCCTACTTCGGGCTGATCCCCTACATGCTGACGCAGACCGATCTGGTGCTGACCACGGGCCGCCAGTTCTTGCGCTATTACGAGCGCAATCTGCCGCTCAAGACGTTCACCGTGCCCGTCAAATTCCCGGCCATGCGCTTCTACCAGTTGTGGCATGAGCGCGTGCACCAGGCGCCCGAGCACAAATGGCTGCGCGACCAGGTCAGCGCAGCGGCCCGCACGCTGCAGAAGTAAGCGGCGCTTATCAGCCACCGCATATAACCGCCACGCCTCCGGCACAATTTTTCTGGCGCGCGATGCGTCGGCGCGACACTGCTGTCCGTCGTTTTCGGTTAGGGCGCGCGATGGCGATGCGGTTAGTCGCACTTGCCGCGCAGTTTGGCCACGGCCACGAACGGCAATGCCAGCAGACCGAAGAAGACGTAGGTGGGCTGGAACTTCAAGCCGTCCGGGTGGAGGCAGCTTGGGATTTGGGCCTGGTCGAAGGCGGACGACAGGATGTCGGCTTCCGCACTACCACGGTACACCACACCGCCCGGCGCCACGCCCGGCTGCATCTGCTTGTTGGCCACTGCTTGCCGCTCGGCGGCAGCCTGGCGGTCGGCTTCCACCAGGGTTTCATGGATCGCTTCATGGATGACGGCTTCGGTCAATGGCGGATGGCTGGCGGCGAGTGCGGGCGCAAATGGATCAGCGGCGCTTGATACAGCGGCCTGCGCGGATGCGGATGCGGGCGGGGAGATTGGTGGCGGCACGGCACAGGCCGCGCTACTGAAAGCGGCCAGGGTGATAACGGCACAGACTTGAGCCAGACGTCGCATAGGGATCGGGAACACGCTAGGCCGCGCGACGGCGCCGCGCACACGAGCCATTTTTCACTATATATGCCGGCCACACAGCAGTTATCAAAAATAACACACTGTTACAATCCCCCCGTATCCGCCGGCACCACACGAGACATGCGGTTTCATAATAATGCTTATTGGAAAGATCAATTGGCTTTGCTTGTCGCGATGCAGCATAATTTATCTGTCTCCTCCAACTCCGTAAGAAGAATTGGATTTAGCCCGCCACCATGGCGGGTTTTTTTTTGTTCGTCGTCGCGCTCACGCGCGCCCGGTAGCGGCCAGACCAGACTCCACCAGATATACAATCTAAAAATAATGCTTATTGGAAATATAAATTGGCCACGCTTGCCGCGACGCAGCATAATGCAACTGTCTCCTCCAACTCCCTAAGAAGAATTGGATTTAACCCGCCCTCGGCGGGTTTTTTTTTGTCCAGTCATCAATCAAGGTACTGCTGCGGAGCGGCAGGCTCCGTGTGGATTCCATTCGATGTCTCCTTCTCGTTCGGCCATGCGGACGCAAAAAAGCCCGCGCATCTTGCGATGGGCGGGCGTTGCGCGGGCCACGGGTAAGTTAGCCAGCGGTGCGGGCGTTGTGCTTCTTGCGGTAGATCTTGTTGCTGCTGTGGTCCAGTTCCTTGTTCAGGTGGGCGCGTTCCTGGCGCGTCACCTTGCCGTCGGCCTCGGCCTTCACCTTGTCGGCCTCGATCTTCGCTTCGCGCTTCTGCAGATTCGCCGTTTCCTTGCCCGTCAGCTGGCCGCTGTTGATGCCCTGGTCGATGCGCATCTCCTGGCGTTCCTGGCGGGCGTCGATTTTCGGGGTGGCCGTGTTCTGGGCGAAAGCCGGCGCGATCAAGGTGGCCAGGGCAGCGGTCAACAGCACTTTATTGATCTTCATGTTCGTATCCTCTATCGTCGGGGTTGCGGGCAACGCGCCCATGCACACTCTAACGAAACACCGGCCGAACGGTGTACCGCCCAGCTGTAAGGGATGTAACGAGATGCTACGCCGCGCAGCCCCACCGCTAGCCGGCCACACCCGCCCGCTCCAGCATCGCGTGCAGCAGCACATTGCAGCCGGCCTCCAGATGCTCGGTCTTGGCGTCCTCGATCTCGTTGTGGCTGATGCCGTCCTTGCACGGGACGAAGATCATGCCGGCCGGCGCCACGCGCGCCGCGTAGATCGCATCGTGCCCTGCGCCGGACACCACGTCCATGGTCGAATACCCGAGCTTCTCCGTGGCCTTGCGCACGGCCCCCACGCAATCGGGATGGAACGGGCATGGCGGATAGTAGGACACGCGCTCGATCGTGATCCCCAACCCAGTCTCGCTGCGCGTGCGCTCGACGAAGGCCAGCATCTCCTCGTGCATGGCGGTGAGCAGCGCTTCGTTCTCGTTGCGCAGGTCGATGCTGAATTTGACTTCGCCCGGAATCACATTGCGGCTGTTGGGGAACACCTGCACCATGCCCACCGTGCCGCGTCCGTATGGCGGATAACGGTTGGCGATGGCCACCACCTCCTGCATGATCTTCGTGGCCACCTGCAGCGCGTCCTTGCGCAGCCCCATGGGCGTGGGGCCGGCGTGCGCCTCCATGCCGGTCACCACGCAGTCGTACCAGCTCAGGCCCATCACGGCCGGCACCACGCCGATCACCTTGTCGGCATCCTCCAGCACCGGCCCCTGTTCGATGTGGGCTTCAAAGTACGCGCCGATCGGATGCCGGCCCGGCACCTCGCTGCCCTTGTAGCCGATCCGTTCCAGTTCCTCGCCCACCGACTTGCCTTCCACGTCGCGCGCCGCGTAGGCCGTCTCCAGCGTGAAGGCGCCGCAGAACACACCGGAGCCCATCATCACGGGCACGAAGCGCGAGCCTTCCTCGTTGGTCCAGAACGCGACTTCGATCGGCGCCTCGGTCTCGATATTCAAGTCGTTCAGCGTGCGCACCACTTCCAGCCCTGCCAGCACGCCGTAGTTGCCATCGAACTTGCCGCCCGTCGGTTGGGTGTCGATATGGCTGCCCGTGACCACCGGCGGCAACGCGTTGTTGCGGCCGGCGCGGCGCATGAAGACGTTGCCGATCTGGTCCACCGTGACCGACAAGCCGGCGGCCTTGCCCCAGCCGACCACCAGATCGCGCCCCTGCCGGTCCAGGTCCGTCAGCGTCAGGCGCTTGACGCCGCCCTTCGGTGTGGCGCCGATACGCGCCAGTTCCATCAGCGCCGCCCACAGGCGTTCGCCATTGATACGCAATTCGCTCCGCAGTTCACTCCGCAGTTCGCTCATCTCTCGCTCCCCGATCAAGACTTGGCCGACACCGGCACAAAGGCCGGCCGCTCCACATAACGTCCCGCGCCCTCCTCCGCCGTCAGCACGCCACGGTCGAACACCACCTTGCCGGCGGCCAGCGTGGTGCTGGGGATGCCGCGCACGGTGCGCCCTTCAAACACGTTGAAGCCGCCCTTGGCGTGCTGGGTTTTGGCGCTGATGGTGCGCGTGCCTTCCGGATCCCACACCACGATGTCGGCGTCCGAACCCACCGCGATCACGCCCTTGCGCGGATACATGTTGAAAATCTGGGCCGCGTTGGCCGACGTCACGCGCACGAATTCGGACGGCGTCAAACGGCCCGTGTTCACGCCCGCGTCCCACACCACGGCCATGCGCTCCTCCACGCCGCCGCAGCCGTTGGGGATCTTGGTGAAGTCGTCCTTGCCGGCCGCCTTTTGGGCGGCGCAGAAGGTGCAGTGGTCGGTGGCCGTCGTATGCAGATTGCCTCCCTGCAGACCGTGCCACAGGGCGGCTTGATGGTGCTTGCTGCGGAATGGTGGGCTCATCACGTGGCCGGCCGCGAACTCGGGGTCGGCGCTGCGGTAGACGCTGTCGTCGATCACCAGGTGGCCGGCCAGCGCCTCGCCATACACGCGCTGGCCGTTGGCGCGCGCCCGCGCGATGGCTTCCAGCGATTCGGCGCACGATACGTGCACGATGTAGAGCGGCGTGTTGAGCACCCCGGCGATGGTGATGGCGCGGTTGGCCGCCTCCGCCTCCACGGCCGGCGGGCGCGATAGCGGGTGCGACGACGGTCCCGTCAAGCCCTGACGCAGCAAATCCTGCTGCAGCTGGAACACCAGTTCGCCGTTCTCCGCGTGCACGGTGGGAATGGCGCCCAGTTCCAGCGCGCGCCGGAAGCTGTTCACCAGCGTCTCGTCGTCGGCCATGATGGCGTTCTTGTAGGCCATGAAGTGCTTGAAGCTGTTCACCCCATGGTCGCGCACCAGGATGCCCATTTCCTCGCGCACGCTGTCGTCCCACCAGGTGACGGCCACGTGGAAAGTGTAGTCGCCGGCCGCCTTCTGGGCCCAACCGCGCCAGGTGTGGAACGCCTCCAGCAAGGATTGCTTCGGACTGGGGATGACGAAGTCCATGATGGTGGTGGTGCCGCCGGCCAGCCCGGCCGCCGTGCCGGTGAAGAAGTCGTCCTGGGTGACGGTGCCCATGAACGGCAGGTTCATGTGGGTGTGCGTGTCTATCCCGCCCGGCATCACGTACTGGCCGCGCGCGTCGATCACGCGCGCCGAATGGGGCGCTTCCAGGTTCTCGCCGACGGCGACGATCTTGTCGCCGTAGGTCATCACATCGGCACGGAACGCGCGGTCCGCGTTGACGACCGTGCCGCCGCGAATAATCATGGTCATAGGATGGTCCTCTCCGTTATGGCTGGGCCGCCGCGCGCATGGCCGGCAGCGCCTTGCCTTTCATCAGCACACCATACACCAGCGCCGAAATGGCGATGCCGACGAACCAGGCGTAGGTGTAGATGGTCTTGAAGCCGTCCGCCACGCCAGGGAAGGAGGTCGGGAAGGCCGCGTTCAAAAAGCCGGGGATGTTGGGCAGCACGCCGACCACGAAGGCCACCAGCGCCGCCGTGTTCCAGCCGTTGCCGTAGGAGTAGCTGCCGTCCTCGCGGTACAGCTGCGGCACGTCCAGTTCCGTTTTTCGCACCAGGTAGTAGTCGATGATCAGGATGCCGGCGATAGGGCCCAGCAGCGCGGAATAGCCGATCAGCCAGGTGAAGATGTAGCCCTGGGTCGATTCCAGTATCTTCCACGGCATCATCAGGATCGCGATCGAGGCCGTGATGTAGCCGCCCGTCTTGTACGAGATCAGCTTGGGCGCCAGCGAGGAGAAGTCGTAGGCCGGGCCCACCAGGTTGGCCGCCAGGTTCACGCTGACCGTGTCGATCAAGAGGATCAGCAGCGCCACCAGCACCGCCACGCCGGTCATGCGGCTGGCCACGTCGACCGGGTCCCAGATCGCCTTGCCGTACAAGACCACGGTGGCCGAGGTGACGATCACCGCCATCATGGCCAACAATCCCATGGGCACGGGCAGGCCGACCGACTGGCCGAGGATCTGGTCGCGCTGCGAGCGGGCGAAGCGGGTGAAGTCGGGGATGTTGAGCGCCAGCGTGGCCCAGAAGCCCACCATGGCCGTCAGCGAGGGCCAGAACGCGGACCAGAACTGGCCGGCCTTCTTGCCCCCCGCCACGAACTGCGACGGCGCCGACAGCAGGTCGCCGAAGCCGCCGGCCTTGTTGTAGACCCATCCCAGCAGCACGAAGCAGATCAGGATCTTGAGCGGCGCCGTGTAGGTCTCCAGTTTGCGGATCGCGTCCATGCCGTGCACGATGTACCAGAACTGGATGCCCCAGAAGGCCAGGAAGCACGCCAGCTGCGCGCCGTTGATGCCGAGACCCGCCAGCCTCGCGCCGCCGATCTCGCCGCCCATCATCACGCCCAGCAGCGTGTAGATCATCTGGCCGCCGAACCAGGTCTGGATGCCGTACCAGCCGCAGGCCACGATGGCGCGCATCAGCGCCGGCAGCCGCGCGCCGCTGGTGCCGAACGAGGACCGGGCCAGCACGGCGTACGGGATGCCGTACTTGGTGCCGGCGTGGCCGATGGCCAGCATCGGCAGCAGCACGATGGCGTTGGCCAGGAACACGGTCAGCACGGCCTGCCAGCCGGACATGCCGCCTTCGATCAGACTGGCCGACAGGGTGTAGGCCGGGATGCACATCACCATGCCCACCCACAGCGCGGCGAAGTGGTACCAGCGCCAGGTGCGTTGCGCCGCCGAGGTGGGCGCCAGGTCTTCATTCCACAGTTGCGTGCTGCCAGTCGGTTCTTCTCTCACGTTGCTCTCTCCTAGGGTTGATGACGGATCCGGCCCGGCCACCTGCGCGCGTCAGATGGCCGGGCCAGTGTATCCCAGTCTTTGCAATTTTTATACCTAACCCTGTCACCGCTGCGAACTAGTCCTGCGCCACCTCCGCCGCCGGCTCCTGTGCTGCGCCTTGTACCGCGCTTTGTGCTGCGCCTTGGACCGACTCTGCGCGCGGGTTGCGCGGGTCCTGGGTCCAGTTCATGTACGGTTTGCCCGTCTTCTGCGGCACCATCGTGATGCAGCCCTGCACCGGACAAGTGATTTCGCACAGGTTGCAGCCCACGCACTCCTCCTTGATCACCTCGTAGCGGCGCCCGCCTTGCTGGTCGATCAGCTGCGCGATCGACTGGTGCGACGTGTCCTCGCACGCCACGTAGCAGCGGCCGCACTGGATGCAATCGTCCTGGTTGATCTGGGCGATCACCTGGTAATTCATGTCCAGGTATTTCCAGTCCGTCGTGTTGGGCACGGCCTTGCCGGAGAATTCGCTGATGCTACGGTAGCCCTTCTCGTCCATCCAGCGCGACAGCCCGTCCTTCATCTCCTCGACGATGCGGAAGCCGTGCAGCATGGCCGCCGTGCACACCTGCACCGAACCGGCGCCGAGCGCGATGAACTCGGCCGCGTCGCGCCAGTTGCCGATGCCGCCGATGCCGGAGATGGGCAGGCCCGCCGTGGCCGGGTCGCGCGCGATCTCGGCCACCATGTTGAGCGCGATCGGCTTGACGGCCGTGCCGCAATAACCGCCGTGCGTGCTGGCCCCGCCCACGGCGGGGAAGGCCACCATACTGTCCAGGTCCAGGTGGGTGATGGAGTTGATCGTGTTGATCAGCGAGACGGCGTCCGCCCCGCCCTCCTTCGCGGCGCGGGCCGGCCCGCGGATGTCGGTGATGTTGGGCGTGAGCTTGACGATCACGGGCAGCTTCGAGTGCTTCTTGCACCAGCTGGTGACCATGCGCACGTACTCGGGCACCTGGCCCACGGCCGCGCCCATGCCGCGCTCGGGCATGCCGTGCGGGCAGCCGAAATTGAGTTCGATGCCGTCCGCGCCCGTCGCCTCCACCAGCGGCAGGATATCGGCCCACGCCTGCTCCTCGCACGGCAGCATCAACGACACGATCAGCGCGCGGTCCGGCCAGGCCTTCTTGACCTCGGTGATCTCGCGCAGGTTGATCTCCAGCGCGCGGTCGGTGATCAGCTCGATGTTGTTAAAGCCGATCACCTCGCGGTTCTTGCCGTAGTGGGCCGAATAGCGCGACGACACGTTGACAGCCGGCGGATCCTCGCCCAGCGTCTTCCACACCACGCCGCCCCAGCCGGCCTCGAAGGCGCGCACCACGTTGTAGGCCTTGTCGGTCGGCGGCGCGGACGCCAGCCAGAACGGATTGGGCGACTTGATGCCGCAGAATTCGATGCTCAGATCAGCCATGATGCAGCTCCTTGGTCGACGCCTTGGTCGATAACAGGTCGTGGTGGATGGCCAGCGCCGCCAGCTTGCCATGCTGGACGGCCTGCACCGTCAGGTCCTGCCCCGGCGCCACGCAGTCGCCGCCGGCGTAGATGCGCGGCAGGATGGTGCGGAACTGCTCGTCCACGTGGATCTTGTCGCCGTCGCGCTGCAGCGTTTTCGCCAGCGGATCGCCGATGCTGTCCGGGTCCATGCTCTGGCCGATGGCCTTGAAGATGGCGTCGGCCGCGATCTCGAACGTCTCGCCGGTGCCGGCCAGCCGGCCGTTGTTGAGCGCCGTCTTCTCGAAGCGCATGCCGCGCACGCGGCCCGCCTCGTCCAGCAGCACCTGCTGCGGCTGGGCCCAGGTGCGCATGCGGACCTGGTTCTCCTTGGCGATGTGCTGCTCGTGGCCGGTGGCGCTCATGGCGTCGAAGCCGCGCCGGTACACCAGCGTCACCTCCTCCGCGCCCAGCCGCTGGATCTGCACGGCCATGTCGATGGCCGTGTTGCCGGCGCCGATCACGATGGCGCGCGCCGGCACCGGCAGCTGCGACAGATCGTCGGCCTGGCGCAGCGCGGCGATGTAGTCGACGGCCGCCAACAGGCCCGGCGCGTCCTCGCCCGTCAGGCCCAGCCGGCGGCTGGCGCCCAGGCCCAGGCCGAGGAACACGGCGTCGTACTGGGCCTGCAAATCCTTCAGCTGCACGTTGCCGCCCAACGTATGGCCATGGCGGATCTCGATGCCGCCTATGCCGAGCAGGAACGCCACCTCCTTCTGCGCGAAGTCGTCCGTCAGCTTGTATTTGGCGATGCCGTATTCATTGAGGCCGCCCGGCTTTTCCCTGGCTTCGTAGATGACGACGTCGTTGCCCAGCATGGCCAGCCGGTGCGCGCACGACAGCCCGGCCGGCCCGGCGCCCACCACGGCGATCCTGCGGCCCGTGGCCGGCGCGCGCTGGAATGGATGCTGGGTGAACGTCATGTGGTCGATCGCGTAGCGCTGCAGCAGGCCGATTTTGACGGACTGGCCTTCGGCGTCGTGGTTGCGCACGCAGGCGTCCTCGCACAGGATCTCGGTCGGGCACACGCGCGCGCAGCTGCCGCCCAGGATGTTCTGTTTGAGGATGCCAGCGGCCGCGCCGTTCACATTGCCTTCGTGAATATTGCGGATGAAGCTGGCCACGTCGATCTCGGACGGGCAGATGCGCGAGCACGGCGCATCGTAGCAATACAGGCAGCGCGCGCTTTCAATGGCCGCCTGGCGCGCGTTGAGCGCCGGCGCCAGGTCGGTGAACTGCTCGGCCAGCGCGCTGCCCGATTGCCGGGACAGCGGCATGTACTTCAGGGATTCGATCATCATTGCACAATTCCTGACTTGGCTGGTTGACGGGACGCTTGAACCTCTGACCACTGATAAACGTGAGCACCCCGATAAACGTGAGCAGCACGTCGTTCCCGCCTGCGCGCGAACGACGGCCACTCTACTCTCGCTTCGACGGCTACTTCGACGACTCCTACTTCATCTGCGGGAACGAGAATTCCACGCCGGCGCTGGCCGTGTTCGGCCAGCGCTGCATCACGGCCTTGTGGCGCGTGTAGAAACGCACGCCCTCCGGGCCGTAGGCGTGATGGTCGCCGAACAGGCTGCGCTTCCATCCGCCGAAACTGTTGAAGGCCATGGGCACCGGCAGCGGCACGTTCACCCCCACCATGCCGACCTGGATCTGGCGCACGAACTCGCGCGCCACGCCGCCGTCGCGCGTGTAGATGGCCACGCCGTTGCCATACTCGTTGCGGTTGATCAGGGCCACGGCCTGGCCCACGTCGGGTGCGCGCAGCACGCACAGCACGGGGCCGAAGATCTCCTCCTTGTAGATGCTCATGTCCGGCGTCACATGGTCGAACAGCGTGCCGCCCACGAAGAAGCCGTTTTCGCGCCCGGCCACGTGGTAGTTACGGCCATCGACCACCAGCGTGGCACCCTGCTCCTGGCCTTCTCCGATCAGCTTCTCGATGCGCTCCTTGGCCGCGCGCGACACCACCGGGCCCATTTCCGCGCCGGCCGCCATCCCGTCGGCTATCTTGAGGGCGGCCGTGCGTTTGGCCAGCGCGCCGATCAGCTTGTCGCCGGCGTCGCCCACGGCCACCACCACCGAGATGGCCATGCAGCGTTCGCCGGCCGAACCGTAGGCCGCGCCCATCAGCGCGTCGATGGCCATATCCATGTCCGCGTCCGGCATCACCACCATGTGGTTCTTGGCCCCGCCCAGCGCCTGCACCCGCTTGCCGCTGGCGCAGCCACGCGCGTAGATGTATTCGGCGATCGGCGTGGAGCCGACGAAGCTGACGGCCTGCACCACCGGATGGTCGAGCAGCGCGTCCACCGTCACCTTGTCACCCTGCACCACGTTGAACACGCCATCCGGCAAACCGGCCTCCTTGAGCAGGCGCGCATGCAGCAGCGACGGCGACGGGTCGCGCTCGGACGGCTTGAGCACGAAGGTGTTGCCGCAGGCCAGGGCGACGGGGAACATCCACATCGGCACCATCACGGGGAAGTTGAACGGCGTGATGCCGGCCACCACGCCCAGCGCCTGGCGCATCGACCAGGCGTCGATGCCGCGCGAAATCTGGTCCGTGAATTCGCCCTTGAGCAGTTGCGGGATGCCGACGGCGAATTCCACCATCTCGATGCCGCGCGCCACCTCGCCCTGGGCGTCGGCGAAGGTCTTGCCGTGCTCGCGCGTGAGCATGGCCGCGAATTCGTCCGTATGCTGCTGGCACAGCTGCAGATACTTGAACAGCACGCGGGCGCGCGCCAGCGGCGGCGTGGCCGACCACGCGGGGAAGGCGGCGGCGGCGGCGGCGACGGCCGCATCCACTTCCTGCGCCGTGCCCAGCGCCACGCGCGCCACCGGCTCGCCCAAGGCCGGGTTGTACACGTCCGCATAACGGCCGCTGGTGGTGTCGGCCTTGGCGCCGTTGATGTAATGGGTGATGGTGTCGAGCATGGTCATGATGTTCCGTTCAGTTCAAGTCAGGTTGGGTCGCGCTCAGCCCAGCAGGCTGTCCGCTTCGACATAGTGGTAGCCGAGGCCATGCGCCACCGCCTCGTAGGTGACGTGGCCGTGGCAGACGTTCAGGCCGTTCTTCAAATGGGGGTTGGCGCGCAGCGCCTTCTGCCAGCCCTTGTCGGCCAGCGCCAGCGCGTGGCCGATGGTGGCGTTGTTGAGCGCGAAGGTGGAGGTGCGCGCCACCGCGCCCGGCATGTTGGCCACGCAGTAGTGCACCACGCCGTCCACCATGAAGGTGGGCTGCTCGTGGGTGGTCGGATGCGAGGTCTCGAAGCAGCCACCCTGGTCGATGGCCACGTCCACCACCACGGCGCCCTGCTTCATGTGCGAGATCATGGCCGCCGTCACCAGCTTGGGCGCGGCCGCGCCGGGCACCAGCACGCCACCCACCACGAGGTCGGCGTCCAGCACCGCCTCCTCCACCGTGTGCGCGTTCGAGTACATGGTGCTGACGCGGTTGCCGTAGATGAGGTCGAGCTGGCGCAGGCGATCGATGTTCTTGTCGAGGATGGTCACGCGCGCGCCGATGCCGACCGCCATCTGCAGCGCGTTGGTGCCGACCACGCCGGCGCCGATGATGGCGATGTGGCCGGGCGCCACGCCGGGCACGCCGCCCAGCAGCAAGCCCATGCCGCCCTTGGACTTCTCCAGGTGGGCGGCGCCGGCCTGGATCGCCATGCGGCCGGCCACCTCGCTCATGGGGGCCAGCAGCGGCAGGCCGCCATTGGGGCCGGTGATGGTTTCGTAGGCGATGCAGACGGCGCCGGAGGCGACCAGCGCGCGCGTCTGCTCCGGGTCAGGGGCCAGGTGCAGATAGGTGTACAGGATCTGGTCGCGGCGCAGCATCGCGCATTCCTCCGGCTGCGGCTCCTTCACCTTGACGATCATCTCGGCCCGCGCGAAGATCTCCGCCGCCGAGTCGAGGATGGTCGCGCCCGCGCCCTCGTACATCCCGTCGGTCAGGCCGATGGCGACGCCGGCGTTCCGCTGCACCAGCACCTGGTGGCCGCGCAACACCAGTTCGCGCACGCTGGCCGGCGTCAGGCCCACGCGCGACTCCTGGTTCTTGATCTCCTTCGGTACGCCTACTAGCATGCTGTTCTCCTCGCTGTTATTGGAAGAAGTACCACCACCGGGGTCAGGTCATGCGAATCGGAAACCGGGGGCGGCCCGCTGTCGTCATTGCGCTCGCTGCAAACCGGGGTCTGACCCCTTGCCCCGCTGCAAACCGGGGTCTGACCCCTTGCCCCCGCTTGCCCCGCTGCAAACCGGGGTCAGACCCCTTACCCCCGGGGTCAGACCCCTTACACCTTGCTCCCGTTGCCGCGTCAGGCCAACTCTTTCAGCACCTTGGCCAGCTTGCCGAACAACTCGTCGATGTGTTTTTTCTCCAGCACCAGCGGCGGCGACAGGGCGATGATGTCGCCCGTGGTGCGTATCAGCACGCCGTCCGCGAACGCCTTCTTGAACGCGTCGAACGCGCGCGCGCCCGGCTTGCCAGCGATCGGCTCCAGTTCGATGCCGGCGATCAGGCCGATGGTGCGGATGTCGATCACGTGCGGCAGGCCGCGCAGCGAATGCACGGCGTCCTCCCAGTACGACTGCAGGCTGGCCGCGTGCTCGACGATCCGCTGTTCGCGGAACACCTCCAGCGTGGCCAGCGAGGCGGCGCAGGCCAGCGGGTGGCCGGAATAGGTGTAGCCGTGGAACAGTTCGATGCCGGCCGGCGCCTGCATGAAGGCCTCGTACAGGAAGGGCTTGGTGAACACGGCGCCCATTGGCACCACGCCGTTGGTCAGGCCCTTGGCCGTCGTCATCAGGTCCGGCTCCACGTCGAAGTAGTCGGCCGCGAACGGCGTCGTCAGGCGGCCGAAGCCCGTGATCACTTCGTCGAAGATCAGCAGGATGCCGTGCTTGGTGCACAGTTCGCGCAGGCGCTTCAGGTAGCCCTTGGGCGGGATCAGCACGCCGGTCGATCCGGCCACCGGCTCCACGATCACGGCCGCGATGGTGGACGCGTCGTGCAGCGCGACGATGCGTTCCAGCTCGTCGGCCAGGTGGGCGCCGTATTCGGGCTCGCCGCGCGTGAACGCGTTCTTTTCCAGATTGTGCGTGTGCGGCAGGTGGTCCACGTAGGGCAGCATGGCGCCATACGGCTTGCGGTTGCCGGCGATGCCGCCCACCGAGATGCCGCCGAAGCCGACGCCGTGGTAGCCGCGCTCGCGGCCGATCAGCCGGGTGCGCGTGCCCTCGCCGCGCGCGCGGTGGTAGGCCAGCGCGATCTTAAGCGCCGTGTCCACCGCCTCGGAACCGGAGTTGGTGTAGAACACGTGGCCGAAGCGGTGGTTGGTGTACTCCATCAGCCGTTCGGCCAGGTCGAAGGCGGCCGGGTGGCCCATCTGGAAGGTGGGCGCGAAATCGAGCTGGCCGATCATCTCGCGCACGGCGGCCACGATCTTGGGCTGCGCGTGGCCGCATGGGACGCACCACAGGCCGGCCGTGCCGTCCAGGATGGTGTTGCCGTCCACGTCCTTGTAGTACATGCCTTCGGCCGACACCAGCAGCCGTGGATGGACCTTGAAATCGCGGTTGTTCGTGAATGGCATCCAGAAGGACGCCATGGATGCCGGGCGGGTTTCATTCATGTCTGACTCCAGTTGCGTGGGACGACGCCGCGCTGCGCGCGCATCGTAAAAATAATTTACCAGTTGGCAAAATGATGATGCAATAATAGACAGCGCAATAACTATGGCACAGATACACAAATATCAAAACGCGCCAACCGTACAGGCGGCAAAAACACTACAGTTTTGTTCGGCGCAACATGAAGGAGAACATGGATGGGGGACGCGGACACTGCGCCCGATCAGCACCCGGCCACGCCGCCCGGCAACGGCTGGCCCGTGGTGGCCATTGCGCGCGGCGGCAAGGGCAGCCTGGTGGACCAGATCGTGGCCGCCATCAGCGCCCTGGTGGGCCGGCGCGAGTTGCGCGTGGGCACCAAAATGCCGTCCGTGCGGCAATTCGCCAAGTGTAATGGTGTCAGCACCTTCACTGTGGTGGAGGCCTACGACCGGCTCGTGACGCTGGGCCTGCTTTCCTCGCGGCGCGGCTCCGGCTACTTCCTGGCCCGCCAGGACGTGCCGGCCGCGCTGCTGCCGGCGCCGTTCCACCCGACCCCGGCCGCCATCGACGCGCTCACGCCGGAACTGTACTCGGGCATGTCGGACGCGCTGCCGGTGGGCGCCGGCTGGCTGCCGCCCGAGTGGTATGGCGAGGATACCATCCTCGACGCCGTGCGCCACGCCATGCGCATCCCGGCCAACCGGCTGCGCGGCTACGGCCATCCGCTGGGTTTCCCCACGCTGCGCCAGCACATGGCCGCCACGCTGAGCGAGGACCTGGTCGCGGTCGAGCCGGAGCAGATCCTGCTCACCCACGGCGCCACCCACGCGTTCGACCTGATCCTGCGCACGCTGACCAAGCCGGGGGACACGGTGCTGGTCGAGGACCCCGGCTACAGCAACCTGCTGTCGCTGATCCGCCACCACGGCTGTGTGGCCGTCGGCATCGCGCGCGGCGAACAGGGGCTGGACATGGAGCAGCTGGCGGCCCAGGCCAGGGCCACCCAGCCCAAGCTCATGTTCGTCAACACGGCCCTGCAAAACCCGCTCGGCACCTCGCTCAGCGCGGCCCAGGCCCACCGCCTGCTGGCCCTGGCCGAGCAATTCGACTTCTGGCTGGTGGAGGACGACATCTACCGCGAGCTGGCGCCGCGCGGCGAGGCGTCGCTGGCGGCCATGGACGGGCTGCGGCGCGTGATCCGGGTCGGCAGCTTCTCCAAGACGCTGTCGCCGGTGCTGCGGGTGGGCTCGATCTGCGCCTCGTCCTCGCTGCTGCCCGAACTGCTGCGGGTGAAGATGCTGGCCGGCCTCACCACGTCCGAGATCAACGAGCGCGCCGTGTACCACGCCATCACGGCGCGCCCCTACAAGCGCATGGTGGAACGGCTGGTCGCCCAGCTCGACGCCGGGCGCGAGCGCACCATGGTCCTGCTGCGCGAGGCGGGCATGGCGCCGCTGGCGCGCCCGCGCGGCGGCATGTTCGTCAGCGCCGGCTGGCCGGACGCGCCCACGCCGGAGTGGAACGGCAAGGTGGTGGCCGAACTGGCGCTGAAGGCCGGCATCCTGCTCTCGCCCAACGACTTTTTCCTGCTGCGCCCCGCCGAGACGATCTGGTTCCGCTTCAACGCGGCCTACGCCGACCGCCCGCAACTGCTGCAATTCCTGCGCTCGATACGCCCGAGCTGAAAGACGCCACCATGCCGAACCCCAAACCAACGACCAGCCCCGCGCCCCGCCACAGCCGGCGCGCCCTCAACCGCGACCGACTGGAGGCCGACATCGCCGCCGAAGCCGTGCGCGTGTTCGCCGAATGCGGCTACGAAGGCACCTCGATCGCCACCGTGGCCGAGAACGCGGGCCTGTCCAAGCAGAACCTGATGTACTACTTCCCGTCCAAGCAGGCCCTGTACCAGCGCGTGCTCGACAACGTGCTCGACGAATGGCTGGAGCGCATGGAGAACCTGGCCGACCCCGGCCAGGAGCCGCAGGACGTGCTGCGCGCCTACGTGCAGGCCAAGCTGCGCTTCTCGCGCGAGCAGCCATGGGCCTCGCGCGTGTACGCGATGGAGGTGATCGGCGGCGCGCCCCTGTACGGCGCCCAGATCCAGAACCGCGTGGTGCCGTTGCTGCGCAAGGATATCGACGTGTTCGAGCACTGGATCGCGGCCGGCAAGATCGCCCCCATCAACGCCACCCACCTGCTGTTCGCGATCTGGGCCATGACCCAGTCCTACGCCGACTTCTCGACCCAGATGGCGCTGGTGCTCGGTCGCAAGCAGCTGACCCGCAAGGATTTCGACGACGCGGAAAAGCTGATCGTGGACATGGTGCTGGCCGCCATCCGGGTGCCGCCGGCCGCCGTGCCGCCGCCGGCCGTGGCCAGTCCCGGCTAAACTGCTCCTTTCACAACGTTGACCGCCATGCCCGTGTTCGAACCCATCCCCCTGCAAACGCCGCGCCTGACCCTGCGCTTCCTGGAACCGTACGACGCCGACGCCCTGTTCGCCATCTACGCCGACCCGCGGGCGATGCGCTACTGGAGTTGCGCGCCGTGGCGCGAACTGGGCCAGGCCGCCAGCCACATCACCACCTCGCGCCAGCATTACGAAAGCGGCGAATCGCTGCGCCTCGCCGTCACGCTGGCCGCCAGCGGGGAGTTGATCGGCACGGCCACGCTGTACAGCTTCCACCGCGCCAACCGGCGCTGCGAGATCGGCTACATGCTGTCGCGCGCGCACTGGGGCCAGCGCTACATGCCCGAAGCGCTGGCGGCACTGATCGACTACGGCTTCGACCAGCTCGACCTGCACCGCATCGAAGCCGACCTGCATCCGGAAAACGGGGCCTCGGCCACCATCCTGGAACGGCTGCATTTCCGCCAGGAGGGTCGGCTGCGCGAGCGCTGGTTCGTGGACGGCGAACTGTCCGACAGCGTGATCTACGGTCTGCTGCGCGGCGACTGGCAGGCCGCACGAGGCAACGACACCCGCGGTAGACCAGGGTCAGACCCGAGGGTCAGACCCTAACGCCCCTGACGCCAGGCGCGGGCGAGCCGGCGCGCCATTCATCGCGCGTTGCCGCAGGCCATGCCCCGCTACGCGCAATTGGTCGGATAGCGCTGTCGCCGCCGCCCCGGCTGCACTACATTGACGTCATCGGCCATCTTTCAGAAGGAGTTGCCAGATGAGTAAAATGACCCGCCAGAGCGTGCTCGACGTCCTCAACGAAGTGGGCACGGCCTTCCTGCATACGGCACGTTACGGCGCGCGCACGCTGCAGCGCATGTCGTGGCCGGCGCTGCTGCTGGCCTGCGTCCTGATGGCCATGATCCTGACCCTGCTGCCGCTGGCGCTGCTGCTGTTCACGGCCTTCCTGCTGCTCAAGCTGGCCGTGGGCGCCTGCCTCCTCGAACGCCACAACAAGGCCCGGCCGCCGGAGCGCCATCCGTGACGGCGGCCAAGCGCGCCCCGGGCCGCGTGCTGGGCTTCCTGCGCGAACTGGGCGACACGGCCAGCGCCCTGTGGTGGCGCTTTTTCGACTGGCTGGCCCAGGTGGCATGGCGCAAGCTGATCATCATCTGGGTGCTGGTGCTGCTGCTGGACCTGACCCCGTTCGGCCAGCCCGAGCAGGCGCTGGCCTTCATACTGGCCTCGTTCGGGCTCAAGGTGCTGGCCGGCGGCAAGCGCAAGGCGGAGCTGGAGGCGCGCCAGGCCTCGGCCCACGCGGGCGAGGAGACGCTGGAACGACGGCTGGTGGAGGCCCGGCTGGCGGCCCTGCAAGCGCAGGTCGAACCGCACTTCCTGTTCAACACCCTGGCCCTGATCGGCCAGCTGATCGAAACCGATCCGCCCGAGGCGGCCCGCATCCACGCCCACCTGATCGACTACCTGCGCGCCACCCTGCCGCAGATGCGCGCCAAGGGCAACGGCACGCTGGGCCGGCAGCTCGACATGGCGCGCGCCTACCTGGCCATCATGCAGGCGCGCATGAAGGCGCGGCTGGCCGTGTCGATCGACGTGCCGGCCGAATTCCACAGCGCCAGCTTCCCGCCCATGATGCTGCAGATCCTGATCGAGAACGCCATCAAGCACGGGCTGGAACCGAAGATCGAAGGCGGCCGCATCGACATCCGCGCCAGCGTCACGGGCCAGCAGCTGCAGGTGGACGTGATCGACGACGGCGTGGGCTTTTCGGCGCACGCGGGCGACGGCATGGGCCTGGCCAATGTGCGCGAACGGCTGCAACTGCTGTACGGCCCGCGCGCCGAACTGGTGATCGAGGCGCCGTTGACGGGCGGCGCGCGCGCCACGATACGGCTGCCGTACGCGCCCGACATCTTCGCCAGGGGGCCGGCATGAATCCGCAACTGCGCGCCACGGCGCTGATCGCCGACGACGAGGACGCCATGCGCGACCAGCTGCGTACGCGCCTGCGCGAGGCGTGGCCGGCGCTGGAGATCGTGGCCGAGGCGGCCAACGGCATCGAGGCCGTGGCGCTGGCCGGCCAGCACCAGCCCGACATCGTGTTCCTCGACATCCGCATGCCGGGCCTGTCGGGCATCGAGGCGGCCCGCATGCTGTTCAACCGCTGCCACCTGGTGTTCGTGACGGCCTACGACCAGTACGCGATCGAAGCGTTCGAACAGGGCGCGCTCGACTACGTGCTCAAGCCGGCCGGCGGCGAACGGCTGAAAACCACGTGCGCCCGCTTGCAGACGCGGCTGGGCAGCCAGCCGGCCAACATCGAGCAGCAATTGACGGCCCTGCTGCGCGGCCAGCACGGCGGCAAAGCGGGAGGGAAACCCGAGTACCTGCGCTGGATCCAGGCCGTGGTGGGCAGCAGCCTGCGCATGATCAGCACGCGCGAAGTGCTGTTCTTCCGGGCCGACGAGAAATACACGCGGGTGCAGACGCCGCAGTCCGAAGTGCTGATCCGTAAAACGCTGAAGGAACTGGCCGACGAGCTCGACCCCGACGAGTTCTGGCGCATCCATCGCTCCACGCTGGTGCGCGTGGACGCCATCGAGGAAGTCACGCGCGACTTGCGCGGCCGGCAGATGGTGCGTGTACGCAACTTTCCCGAATTGCTGGAAGTGAGCCGGGGCCACGCCCACCTGTTCCAGCAGATGTGACCGCGCGCCGGTTGTGGCGGCGCCCCCGCTGGTCTATATTGGAGCCAGCCACCGGGTTCACCGCCCAATCGCCGTCCATCTGAGCGATATCAACACGGCCCCCACGCGGGCCGGCCGAGGCGAACCCCCTGGGCCTGGTCACGATCGAAGCAGTTCCACACCAGATTGGGAGAGCACCATGTCCACGATACCGAAGGCCACCAAGGCCACCGTCATCCCCTGCATGCGCTACCGCGACGCGCCGGCCGCCATCGAATGGCTGTGCGACACGTTCGGCTTTGTCAAACAACTGGTGGTGCCCAACGACGACGGCACCATCGCCCATGCCCAGCTTTCGTACGGCAACGGCATGATCATGCTGAGCTCCGTGTTCGACACGGAATATGGCCGCCTGATCCGGCAACCGTCCGACAAGGACAAGGCCGTCACGCAAAGCGCCTACCTGATCGTCAACGACGCCGACCTCGTGTACGGCCGCGCGCTCGAAGCGGGCGCCCACATCCTGCTCGACATCAAGGACGAGGACTACGGCGGACGCGGCTTCACCTGCCGCGACCCGGAAGGCCACCTGTGGAGCATCGGCACCTACGATCCATGGCAGGGTTGAGGGCGAGGCGGGCGCACCGGCGCGCGCGACGCGCGTCCGGCGCGGAACTCAGCCCAGCGCCGCGACCAGCGCCGCGTCGGCCACCTGCGTGGGGCGGATGCGGATCACGTCGCGGTACAGCGGCGGCAAGCCCGCGCACAGGGCGGCCAGCGCGTCCGCGTCCATGCGCGCACGCACATACTGGAACTGGGCCGGATTGGCCGGCGGCAGCGGGCCTTCCATGGTCGAGCCATACGCGCCCAGCTCCATGAAACTGAGGGCGCTCCCGTCCGGCCCCTGCGCGAACACGAAGGTGCCGTCCCTGGGATGACCGAGGTACTGGCGCACCTCGTCGCGCTGGTTCGGCGTGGCGTCGGCCATCAACTGGTGGCGCAGGCGCGCGTAGGCGCGCGTGGTCTCCATGAACGCCGTGCGGATGCCGGACCCGCCCCGGCTGCCGGGCAGGCAAAGCAGCAGGTTGCCGAACGCGTCGAGCAGCGCCACGGCGTCGCCCGCGCCGCCGCGCGCGCGGTCCTCGTCCATGGCGCGCCGCAGATAGGGGGCCAGGTCGGCGTCCGGCTGCTGCGGCGTGCAGCGGTAGGTGAGCGCGTCGGGATAGACGGCCTTGAGCGCGCGCACGATCGCATGGTCGGGCGCCAGCGTGGCCGGGCACTTGAGCTGCGCCTGCGGCAGATCCGTGTTGAACAGCGCCGTCACCTCCTCCTCGGTGGCCTCGAACACGAGCGAGCACAAAGCCTGGGTCGGTTCCGACACGGTCTTGCCGATGAAGAAGGGCTTGGTCGCCGCGCCCGTGGCGGGGCGCGCATACTGCGACGATCCCAGCACGGCCGGGTAGCTGAACGTGGCGCCGGCCTGTGCGCGCAACGGCGCCGGCAGCGACGGGAAGGTGGCGCTGGCGTCGAAGTTGATGCCGGCCTGCCGGTCCGGCGCGGCCGCCACCACGTTGAAGCCGGCGGCCAGGATGGCGCCGCTGCACATGCAGCACGGATCGAGCGAGGTGACGATGGTGATGTCGTGCGGCGCGGGCAGTTCCCTGCCCTTCGCCAGTTCCGAGAAATACCAGTCGACCAGCTGGCGTTCGCCGTGGGCCGTGGGATCGTAGACCAGGCCGTTGCGGATCACGTTGTTATGCACCGACATCAGCACCGCGCCGTGCTGGTCGAGCATCACCCCGCCCACGCCGAACGTGCCCTGGGTTTTGGCCGCGATGGCCTCGGCCGCCGCGATGGCGACGGCAGCCTGCACGTCGACGGTTTTCCTGAGCGCCAAGATGCTTACTTCTTTTTCAGGTCGGCGCCGCCGAAGGCGTTGGGCAGCTGGGCCGCCGCCGTCGTCTCGAACACGTCGCCCTTCAGGTTGCTCAGCACCACAGGCAGCTCGTTGCCGCCCAATTCCAGGATCACCTGGCGGCAGGCGCCGCACGGGGCGATGGGGCCGTCCGTCTCGCCGATCACGGCCAGCTTGTCGAAGTCGCCGGGCTGGTAGCCATGCGCGAAGGCGCTGAAGAAGGCCGTGCGCTCGGCGCAGTTGCACAGGCCATAGGACGCGTTCTCCACGTTACAGCCGTGGAACACGCGGCCGTCGTGGCACAGCAGCGCCGCGCCCACCTTGAAGTTCGAGTATGGCGTGTAAGCCTTGAGGCGCGCAGCGGCCGCCTCGGCGATCAATTGTTCGTTGTTCATCAGCATTCTCTCAATTGGGGACGTAACACAATATCGCGGCAAGCGCCGAAAACCAGGGTCAGACCCAAGGGTCAGACCCTTTAGCTGCGTTTGCATCTAATTGTGTTACGTCCCGGTTTTTATTGCGGGCGGATCGCGCGGTAGATCACGGGGTTGGCGGCCGGCGCGGCGTCGGCGATATGATACGCGGCCTGGATCTCACGCACCGCTTGCTGGGCCGCCGCTTCCGTGCGCGCGTGCACCATGGCCAGCGGCTGGCCCGCTTCGATGCGCTCGCCCAGTCCCGCCAGTTCCGTCAGGCCGACGGCGAAGTCGATGCCGTCGCTCGGACGACGGCGGCCGCCACCGAGGCTGACCACGGCCAGGCCGATGCCACGGCAGTCGGTGCCGGCCGCGTAGCCGGCCTTGGGCGCCGGCACGGGCACCACGATAGGCGCGCGCTCCAGGTGACGGTCCGGATTTTCCAGCAGGTCGGCCGGGCCGCCCAGCGCCACCACCATGCGTGCGAAACGGCTGGCCGCTTCACCACTGTCGAGCGCCGCCTGCAGTTTGGCGCGCGCCGCCGTCTCGTCGGCGGCCAGGCCGCCCAGCACCAGCATCTCGGCGCACAGCGCCATCGTCACCTCGTGCAGGCGCGCGGGACGCGCGCGGCCCGTCAGGTAGTCCATCGCGCCGCGCACTTCGAGCGCGTTGCCGGCGTAGGGCGCCAGCGATTCGTTCATGTCCGTCAGGATGGCCGAAGTGCGCATGCCGGCGCCATTGCCGACCGTGACGATGCTCTGCGCCAGCTCCAGCGATTTCTCGTAGGTCGGCATGAAGGCGCCGCTGCCCACCTTGACGTCCATCACCAGCGCGTCCAGCCCGGCCGACAGCTTCTTCGACAGGATGGAGCCGGTGATCATGGCCACCGATTCCACCGTGGCCGTGACGTCGCGAATCGAATAGAAGCGCTTGTCGGACGGCGCCAGCGAGGAGGTCTGGCCGATGATGGCCACGCCCACCTCGCGCACCACCTGGCGGAAGCGCGCGTTGTCGGGCACCGTGCAGTAGCCGGGGATGGCGTCGAACTTGTCGAGCGTGCCGCCGGTGTGGCCGAGGCCGCGGCCGGAGATCATGGGCACGTAGCCGCCGCACGCGGCGATCATGGGGCCGAGCAGCAGCGACACCACGTCGCCCACGCCGCCGGTGGAGTGCTTGTCCAGCACGGGGCCGGGCAGGTTCAGCGAGCGCCATTCCAGCACTTCGCCCGAGTCGCGCATGGCCAGCGTGAAGGCCACGCGCTCGTCCATGGTCATGTCGTTGAAGAACACGGCCATGGCCAGCGCGGCGATCTGCCCTTCGCTGACGCTGCCGTCCGTGATGCCGCGCACGAAGAACTGAATCTCCTCGGCGCTCAGCGCGCCGCCATCACGCTTTTTGCGGATGATCTCTTGGGTTAAAAACATGCGATGCTCCGCTTGAAAAATCATTGTTCTGAAAGTGGGGCCGGTGGCCGCCATCTTGTCCTGCGTGGCCGGTTGTCGGTCGCCGGTGTCGCACAGGCCTTAAACCAGGGTCAGACCCAAGGGTCAGACCCTTTCGCTTCCGCCGCTTAGACGCCGTATGGGATCCAGATGTTCTTCACCTGCGACGCGTGCGCGAGGACGGCGCGGCCACCTGCCTGGGCCGCGCTGTACCAGTCGCGTCCCCTGACGCCGCCCACCCAGGTGCGCTTGAGCGTGCCGGCCGACAGGCGCTCCACTTCGGCGCAGCCTTCCGCCGAGCCGTCGTGGCGCCACACGGCGTCGATGTCGGCGTGGGTGGCCAGCGTGCGCGCCAGTTCGTCGGCGCTGCCGGTGACGATGTTGACCACACCGCCCGGCAGGTCGGACGTGTCGAACACCTGGTACATGTCGGTGGCCGACAGCGGATGCGCTTCCGACGGCACCACCACCACACGGTTGCCCAGCGCGATGGCCGGCGCCACCAGCGAAATGAAGCCCAGCAGCGGCGCCTCGTTCGGGCACACGATGCCGATCACGCCCACCGGCTCGTTGAGCGCCACGGTGATGCCGTGCATCGGCGGCTGGTGCGCCTGGCCGTCGTACTTGTCGGCCCACGCGGCGTAGTAGAACAGGCGCTCGATGGCGGCCTGCACTTCGCGCTCGGGATTTTTGGCGCCCGTCATGGCGGCTATGCGGGCCGCGAATTCTTCGCCGCGCGCGGCCAGATTCTCGGCGATGTAGTACAGCACCTGGGCGCGGTTGTGCGCCGTGGCCTTGGTCCAGCCGCCGGCCTTGTGGGCCGCTTCCACGGCGTTGCGGATGTCCTTGCGGTTGCCCTCGCCCACCTCGGCCAGCAGCTCGCCGTTGGCGCCGTGGATGGCGCGGCTGTAGGCGCCGTCGGGGCGCGCCTGCTTGCCGCCGATGTACAGCTTGGCCGTGCGGTCGATGCCGAACGGGCTGTCTTGCGGGGCCGACGCGTTTGCTTTGGCGTTGGCCTTGGCCTGCGCTTCCACCAGCGGTGCGGCCGGGCGCGCGTCCTCCGACAGCGCCGTCAGGTATTCGTACATGCCTTCGCGGCCACCCTCGCGGCCGAAGCCCGATTCGCGGTAGCCGCCGAAGCCGCACGCGGCGTCGAACTGGTTGGCGGTGTTGATCCACACCACGCCGGCCTTGATCTGCGGCGCCACGTCCAGCGCCAGGCTGATGTTCTCGGTCCACACGCACGAGGCCAGGCCGTACACGGTGTTGTTGGCCAGTTGGACCGCCTCGGGCGGGGTGCGGAAGCTCATCGCCACCAGCACCGGGCCGAAGATTTCAGCCTGGGCCACGGCGGCCGCCGTGGAGGCGCCCGTGATCAGCGTGGGCGGGAACCAGGAGCCGTCAGCCGGCAGTTCGCAGGCCGGCTGATAGATGGTGCAGCCCTCGGCGCGGGCCGATTCCACCAGACCAGCGATGCGCTGGCGCTGCACCGGGTCCACCAGCGCGCCGATGTCGATCGACTTGTCGAGCGGGGAACCGAGCGTCAGCTTGTCCATGCGGGCACGCAGCTTGGCCAGGAATTTGGCCTCGACCGATTCCTGCACCAGCAGGCGCGAACCGGCGCAGCACACCTGCCCCTGGTTGAACCAGATCGAATCGACCAAGCCTTCCACGGCCGCATCCAGATCGGCGTCCTCGAACACGATGAACGGCGATTTGCCGCCCAGTTCCAGCGACAGCTTCTTGCCGCTGCCTGCCGTGGCCACGCGGATCGCGCGGCCCACTTCCGTCGATCCCGTGAAGGCGATCTTGTCGATGCCGGGATGCTTGACGATGGCCTCGCCCACGCGGCCGTCGCCGGTGACGATGTTGACCACGCCGGCCGGCACGCCGGCCTGCACGCACAGTTCGGCGAACAGCATGGCCGTCAGCGGCGTGAACTCGGCCGGCTTGAAGACGACGGTGTTACCGGCCGCCATGGCGGGCGCGATTTTCCAGGCCAGCATCAGCAGCGGGAAGTTCCACGGCACGATCTGGCCCACCACGCCCACGGCGCGGTAGTCGGCGAATTCCTCGGCCTGCAGCTGGGCCCAGCCGGCGTGGTAGTAGAAATGACGCGCGGCCAGCGGCAGGTCGACGTCGCGCGTTTCGCGGATGGTCTTGCCGTTGTCCAGCGTTTCGAGCACGGCGAACAGGCGCGCGTGCTTTTGCAGCAGCCGCGCCAGCGCGTACATCACGCGCGCGCGGCCATGGCCGCCCAGCGCCTGCCAGCCCGGCTGGGCGCGGCGGGCGGCGGCCACGGCGCGCTCCACGTCCGCGTCCGTGGCCTGGGTCAGGTCGGCCAGCTTGCCGCCGTCGGCCGGGTTGGCCGAGGCGAACAACTCACCCGGTTCGCTCCAGGCGTTGTCGATGAACAGGCCGAAGGTGCGGCCGCGCTGTTCCAGCCAGGCTTGCGCTTCCTTGGTGCTCTCGGGTGCTGGGCCGTATTCCATGGTGTTGAGAATCTCGTTAATAGTGGGCATGACGAATCCGTTGTGATCTTAGGGTTGCGCGTGGCGGTGGGCGGCCGAGTAAGCACCGGTGACGTAGTGCTCGATCTGGCGCTCGATGTCCGTCAACAGGCTGGACGCGCCGATGCGGAACAGGTGCGGCTGCAGCCATTCGTTGCCCAGTTCTTCCTTCATCAGCGTCAGGTACTGCAGCGCGGCCTTGGCCGTGCTCACGCCGCCGGCCGGCTTGTAGCCGATCTTGAAGCCGGTCTGCTCATGGTAGTCGCGGATCGCGCGCACCATCGTCAACGAAACGGGGATGGTGGCGTTGACGGGCTCTTTGCCGGTGGAGGTCTTGATGAAGTCCGCGCCCGCCATCATGCACACCCACGAGGCCTTGGCCACGTTCTCCAGCGTGACCAGTTCGCCCGTGGCCAGGATGGCCTTCACGTGCGCTTCGCCGCAAGCCTGACGGTAGGCCACCATCTCGTCGTACAGCGCCTGCCAGTTCCCCGTCAGCACGTGCTGGCGCGTGATCACGATGTCGATCTCGGAGGCGCCGGCGGCCACCGACAGTTCGATCTCGCGCACCTTGGTCTCCAGGCTGGTCAGGCCGGCCGGGAAGCCGGTGGAGACGGCGGCGATCGGCAGGCGGCCCTGCAGCACCTGCGCGGCCGGCTTGATCATCTCGTGGTAGACGCACACGGCGCCGGTCGTCAGCGGGTAATCCTGCAAGCCCATGGCCTGCACCAGGTCGGCGCGCAGCGGGCGCAGCGCCTTGCGGCACAGGCGCTCGACGCGGCCCGGCGTGTCGTCGCCCGACAGCGTGGTCAGGTCGATCAGGCCGATGGCCTTGACCAGCCACGCGGCCTGGTATTCCTTCTTGACCGTGCGGCGGTTGGCCAGGCTGGCCGCGCGGCGGTCGGCGGCGGCCTTGTTGATGTGGATGTGGTTGATCCAGCCCAGGTCGAGGGGGACCGCTTCGTTGCGCTTGAAGCCGGGGACAGTGCTCATAACAGGTTGCTTCCGTTCGAAAGAGGTTGGACGCCGAGGTGGTTGGCCACGGTCTGGCCGATGTCGGAGAAGGATTCGGAGATGCCCAGCGCGCGCGGCTGCACGCCGGGGCCGAAGAAGATCATCGGGATGTGTTCGCGCGTGTGGTCCGAGCCGGTCCAGGTGGGGTCGCAGCCATGGTCGGCCGTCACCACCACCAGGTCGCCCTCGCGCAGCTTGGCCATGAACTCGGGCAGGCGCGCATCCATCTCGTGCAGCGCGTTCGAGTAGCCGGCCACGTCGCGGCGGTGGCCGAAGGCCTGGTCGAAGTCGACGAAGTTGACGAAGGTGAGCGCGCCGTCGCCGGCCTCGTCGGCCACCTTCAGCAGCGCGTCGAACAGGGCCATGTTGTCGGCGCCCTTGACCACGCGCGACACGCCCTGCGCGGCGAAGATGTCGCTGATCTTACCGAGCGCGATCACCTCGCCGCCGCCGTCCTTCACGTGGTCCAGCAGCGTGGGCGCGGGCGGCGCGACGGCGTAATCGTGGCGGTTGGTGGTGCGCGTGTACTTGCCGTTGGCGCCCACGAACGGGCGCGCGATCACGCGGCCGATGTTGTACGGTTCGACCAGCTTGAAGGCGATCTCGCACAGCTCGTACAGGCGTTCGAGGCCGAACGACTCCTCGTGCGCGGCGATCTGCAGCACCGAGTCGGCCGAGGTGTAGATGATCGGTTTGCCAGTGGCCACGTGCTCGTCGCCGTGCTTGTTGATGATCTCCGTGCCGGAGGCGTGGCAGTCGCCCAAGAAACCGGGCACCTTGCCCAGTTCCCGCAGGCGGGCCGTCAGCTCGGACGGGAACGAGGGCACGGTGCGGGGGAAGTAGCCCCAGTCGAATTCCACCGGCACGCCGGCGATCTCCCAGTGGCCGCTCTGGGTGTCCTTGCCGGTCGAGCGCTCGCGGGCGGCGCCGTAGGCGGCCGTGAAACCGTCGCGCTGGTTGAAGCCCTCGGCCCACTGGCCGCAGGCCGTGTGGGCGGCGGCGGCCAGGCCCAGTTTTTCCAGCGTCGGCATGTTCATCGGGGTGCCGGCCTTGGCGGCCCAGGCGGCGATGTGGCCGAAGGTGTTGGCGCCGGTATCGTTGTACTTGGCGGCGTCCGGCGTGGCGCCGAGGCCGAAGGAATCCAGCAGGAGGATAAATGCGCGTTTCATGATGTGCTCCGGGACGGCTAAGACTAAGTGTTCAGTGTAGGCCCATGGCCCAAAAAACAAAGGGGCGGACCAGGCCGCCCCACAGGGATTTACGCTTGCGGCGTTTTCGCCACGTTGGCCAGGAAGCCCAGTATCAGCTCGATCAGCGACTTGGCGCCCACGGCCGCGTATTTCAGCGTCTGCTCGTGCGACAGCGGGAACGGCGACAGCCCCTCGGCCAGATTGGTGATGACGGACACGCCCACCACCTTCAGGCCGCAATGGCGGGCCGACACCACTTCCGGCACCACCGACATGCCCACCACGTCGGCGCCCAGCGTCTTGAAGGCGCGGATCTCGGCAGGGGTCTCGAAGTTCGGGCCGGCGTAGGCGATGTACACGCCTTCGTGGATGGTGATGCTCTTTTCGGCGGCCGTCGCCTGCAGCAGCTTGCGCAGGTCGGCGTCGTAGGCGTTGGCCATGCTGAAGAAGCGCGGGCCGAAACGCTCGTCGTTCGGGCCGATCATCGGCGTGCCGGGCAGGTAGTTGATGTGGTCGGTCAGCGCCACCAGCGAGCCGGCGTCCACTTCCGTGCGCAGCGAACCGGCCGCGTTGGTCACGAACAGCATCTCGCAGCCGAGCAGCTTCATGGTGCGCACGGCCGACGTCATCACGCCCAGGCCATAGCCTTCGTACACGTGGCCGCGGCCTTTCATGCACACCACCGACACGCCGGCCAGCGTGCCGATCACCAGTTCGCCGGCGTGGCCGTGCACGGTGCTGATGGGGAAACCGGGCAGTTCATCGTAGCTGATGGTCACCGCGTCCGTCATCTGTTCGGCCAGCACGCCGAGGCCCGAACCGAGGATCATCGCGATGCGCGGCTTGAAGTCGGCCGGGATGCGCGCGCGCACGATGGCGGCGGCCTGGAATGGGGAATTATTAGACATGGATATCCTCGTTTTTATCTGTCGTGATCGGTAATGTTCGGAATGGTCGATGCTGTGTTGCCCTGCGCGCGCAGCGCAGTCTGGCCGGGCGCCGGGCGCCGCTACAACAACTACGGGTGATGCGGATGTGTTGCGGGTACAAAGTTGCGGATCAAAACTGGTTGAACGACACTATGCCTGATCGTTATATGTATGGCAAATACCATTTTTCTTCATCATTTATATACGCAATGAATAAATAGGCGCGATTCGGAGCCTGCACAATTGACAGGCAGAAAACATTTGTTTAGGATTGAAAACAAAAGTTTAACGCCACGGCCATGACGGAACCCTCGAAAAAGGAACAGCTGTACCAGCTGATCCGCGCCAACCCCTTCATCTCCCAGCAGGACCTGGCCATCGAGCTGCGCCTGTCGCGGTCGGCCGTGGCCGGTCATATCGCGGGCCTGATCCGCGAACGCCGGCTGCTGGGCCGGGCCTACGTGCTGCCCGACAAACGCCCCATCGTCTGCATCGGCGCGGCCAACCTGGACCGCAAGCTGCGCACGCTGGCGCCGCTGCAACTGGGCACTTCCAACCCGGCCAGCGCCGAGGAAGTGTTCGGCGGCGTGGCCCGCAACATCGCGGAAAACCTGACCCGGCTCGCCATCCCCGCCGCCCTGCTGACGGCGCTGGGCACCGACGCGGCCGGACGCGCGCTGGCCGACCACGCCGAGGCGGCCGGCATCGACCTGCGCGGCACGCTGCAGGTGGTCGACTGCGCCACCGGCACCTACACGGCGGTGCTGGACGCGGGCGGCGAGATGACGGTGGCGCTGGCCGACATGGCCCTGTACGACCGCCTCACGCCGGCCTTCCTGGCCAGCCGCCAGCCGCAACGCTCGGCCGCCGCCATGACCGTGGCCGACCTGAACCTGCCGCGCGACAGCGTCGCCCTGCTGCTGGCCGACGCCCGCCAGGACGCCGTGCCGCTGGTGATCGTGGCCGTGTCGCAGCCGAAGATGGCGCGCCTGCCGGCCGACCTGCACGGCCTGCGGCTGCTGATCCTCAACCGCGGCGAACTGGAAGCGCGCGTGGGCCGCGCCCTGCCGACGGCCGACGACGTGGCCGCCGCCTGCCGCGAGGTGCAGGCCCAGGGCGCGCGCGACGTGATCGTCACCTGCGGCGGCGAAGGCGTGTTCCACACCACGGCCGGCCAGGGCCCGCTGGCCTGGCTGCCGGCCCGCCGGGTCGCGGTGGTGGACGTGACGGGCGCCGGCGACGCGTTCGCGGCCGCCGTCTGCTGGTCGCTGTACCAGGGCAGCGACGACCTCGGGCTGGCCTGCCGGCGCGGCCTGAAGGTGGCCGCCATGACGCTGGAAAGCCCGGACACCGTCTCGCCCGTGCTGGCGGCCGACGTGCTCGACGAGATCAACGACTTCGACCTGCCACCCGTGACCCTGCCCGTCTTCCCCGCGCCGGGCGCGCCCGCCCCGCCGCCAACGCCACGCTAACGCCACCCCAACGCCACCCCAACGCCACCCACAGGAGCGACACCATGCACCCCTACCTCTCGTTCTCGCCCGAAGTGGCGGCCGCCCGCGCCGCCGGCAAAGCCATCGTGGCGCTGGAATCGACCATCATCTCGCACGGCATGCCGTATCCGCAGAACGTGGAGATGGCGCGCGAAGTGGAACAGATCATCCGCGACGGCGGCGCCGTGCCGGCCACCATCGCCACCATCGACGGCAGGATCTGCATCGGCCTGTCGCCCGGGCAGCTGGAGCTGCTGGCCACGGCGCCGGACGCCATGAAGGTGAGCCGGCGCGACCTGCCCTACGTGCTGTCGCAGGCGAAGCTGGGCGCCACCACGGTGGCCGCCACCATGATCTGCGCCCGGCTGGCCGGGATCGAGGTGTTCGTCACGGGCGGCATCGGCGGCGTGCACCGCGGCGCCGAGACCAGCTTCGACATCTCGGCCGACCTGCAGGAACTGGCCCGCACCTCGGTGGCCGTGGTGTGCGCCGGCGTCAAATCCATCCTCGACATCGGCCTCACGCTCGAATACCTGGAGACGCACGGCGTGCCGGTGGTGAGCGTGGGCCAGCCCGGCTTCCCGGCCTTCTTCACGCGCGAGAGCGGCCACCAGGCCGACTTCCAGCTCGACACGGCGGCCGAACAGGCGGCCTTCATCCGCACCAAGTGGGAACTGGGGCTGGACGGCGGCGTGGTGGTCAGCAACCCGGTGCCGCAGGCGCAGGCCATGCCCAAGGCGGAGATCGACGCCATCACGGAACAAGCGCTGGCCGAGGCGGCGCAGCGCGGCATCACGGGCAAGCAGGTCACGCCGTTCCTGCTGGGCCGCATCAAGGACTTGACGGCCGGGCGCAGCCTGGCCACCAACATCGCGCTGGTGAAGCACAACGCGCGCGTGGGCGCGGCGCTGGCCTGCGCCATGCGCGCCCATCCCGCCACCCGCTGACTGATGCCCGGAGCGCGCCACGCCATGTCCATCGACCTCAAACAGTTGCGCTACTTCCTGGCCGTGGCCGAGGAAAAAAGCTTCAGCCGGGCGGCCGAGCGGCTGCACATCTCGCAGCCGCCGCTGAGCCAGCAGATCATGAAGCTGGAGGCGGAACTGGGCGTGCGCCTGTTCGCCCGCACCACCCGCACCTTCGAGCTGACGGTGGCCGGCAAGGCGCTGATGCAGGAGGCGACCGAGCTGCTGGCGCGCATGCGCATGACGATCGACACCATCCGCCAGATCGACCGCGGCGAGGTGGGACGGCTGCGGGTGGGCATCGTGGGCTCGGCCATGTGGGGGCCGATACCCAGCCTGCTCGAGGAATTCCAGACCAAGTACCCGCGCGTGACGTGGACCCTGCACGAACTGGGCCCCACCGTGCAATACGAGGCGTTGCGCGCCAAGCAGGTGGACGTCGGTTTCTGGCGCGAGCCGAAGCTGGGCGACGATGAACTCAAGCGCGACAACCTGCGCCAGGAACTGTGCTACCGCGAGAACGTGTGCGTGGCCATCAACGATCACCACCCGCTGGCCGCGCGCGCCGAGATCGACCTGATGGACATCGCCCAGGAGCCGATGCTCACGCTGGCGCTCGACAAGTCCTCGTTCCCGCGCTACCTGATCGAATGCTGCGTCAAGGCCGGCTTCCAGCCGACGATATTCCAGGAGGCGAACGAGCCGCAGACGCTGCTGGCCATGGTGGGCGCGGGGCTGGGGGTGACCCTGCTGCCGGAGACGACCAGCCGCATCGGCTGGCCCGGCGTGGTGTTCGTGCCGCTGCGCGATCCGCCGTCGGCCAACCTGTACATCACCTACCCGGCCAACGACGACGCGCCCGTGGTGCGCGCCTTCCTCAACATCATCAATCCGCCGGCGCAGGGCGAGGACTGACGGTCGCGACGGCGCCAGCCCGGCCCCTCACGCCACCATCACGCAATTGCGCCCGCCGTTCTTGGCGCGGTACAGGGCCTGGTCGGCCCGCAGCAGCAGGCGCGAGATGGAGTCGGCGGCGCCCGGATCGAGCGCCGCCACGCCCACGCTGATGGTCACGCCGTAGTGGCGGCCGTCGTCGCCGCGCAGCGGCAGCGCGGCCACCGAGGCGCGCAGCCGCTCGACCAGCTCGACGGCCAGTTGCGGCTCCGTGTCGGTCAGCAGCAGCACGAATTCCTCGCCGCCGAAACGGGCGATCAGGTCGGCGCCGCGCATGCCGCTGCCCAGCACGTCCGCGACGGCCACCAGCGCGCGGTCCCCCGCCAGGTGGCCATGCTCGTCGTTGATGCGCTTGAAGTGGTCGATGTCGAGCATGCACAGCGTCAGCTTGTTGCCGTAGCGGTGCGCGCGCTCGATCTCGTGCGCGATCCACTCCATCATGCGGCGCCGGTTCGGCAGTCCGGTCAGCTCGTCCGTGCTGGCCCGCAGTTCCAGCTCCGCGTTGGCGCTGCGCAGTTCGCGCGTGCGGTGCTCGACGCGCGCCTCGAGCTGCCGCCGCTCGTCGATCAGGGCGCGGTGCAGCCGCAGCGCGCGGCGCGCCAGCGCGAAGCAGAACATGGCCGGCAACGGCAGCCACGTGAGGGCGCCATTGAAGTGGATCGCGTCGTTGACGCCGGCCGGCAGCGTATAGCCCCAGTGCCCCTGCAGCCACGGCGCGAGCAGCGGGTCCCACAGCCGGTTGACCAGGTCGATGAACAGGGACGGCACCAGCCCGAACATGAGCAGCAGACCATCCTGGCTGTCATGCTCGCCGCGCCGCCAGCTCAGCCATCCGCCCAGCATAATCAGCGATTCGACCACCATGTCCTGCCCGTTCTCGAACGCGAAGCGGTCCATGTGCGGCATGGGCAGCGGCACGCCGGCCAGCGCCAGCAGCGCCCAGCCGAGCAGCGCGGCGTCGACGGCGATCACGGCGTACAGCGCGCGCGCCAGCCACGCGCTGCTGCGCCCGAAACGGCCGAAGTGCATGGCCAGCCAGCACAGCAGGCAGGTCGAGAGCGGCGTGGCCAGTTGCCACAACCAGCCGCAGTCCACGTCCAGCAGCAGCACGTCCAGCCGCGCGTAGGACAGCAACGACAGGCCCAGCGCGAACGAATAGCCGGCGTATTCGCCGAATTCGCGTTCGCGCAGGGCCAGGCCGAAGGCGGCCGTGAACATGGTCGACGTCAGCAGCAGCGTGGCCGCCAGCAGCGTCGTCATCAGGGTGCGCTGCTGCGCCGGCAGCACGGCCTCCCACGGGCCCTGGCCGCGCGCGATCACGCGCTCGGGGAAGGCGGGATTGGACGACACCAGTTGCAGATACAGGGGGCCGGCGCGCAGGTCGGCCAGCGGCAGCAGCAGGCGCCAGCCCTGGTCCAGGGCGCCGCCGGCTTCGGCGCCGGCGGCGCCCATCGGCAACGGCTGGCCGCCGCCATCGAACAAGGTCATGCGCAACATGGTCGAGTGTTGCAGCACCAGATAGTCGTGCTCCGCGCCCGGCGCCGCCGCCGGCCCGGTCAGCGCGACGCGCAGCCAGCAGGTCTGGCCGCGCGCGACCAGGGCGCCGGCGTCGGGCAGGGGCAGCCAGTCCGCCGCCTGCCTGGCCGCGGCTTGCCAATCCGGCGGCGGACCGCAACGGTAGTCGAGCCGGGTCGATGCCGGCTGCGCCTGGCATAGCAGAGGCAACAGCGCGGCCCACGACAACACGAAGGCGATGGTGACGCGGCGAAGTCTGCTCAACATGGATCCGTTCTTGGAGGAGGCTGCCGGACGGAATGCGCGGCAACTTACATTAACAACAAGAACGATTATAGCGCGCCGGTTAGCGCGCCGGCGCCGGCCCTGGCCCCCTGCCCCCAGCCGCGATCACAGGTGTTGCGGCAGCCCCACCAGCTTGTCCGGATTGCGGACGATGAAGACGGCGACGATGCGGCCGTCCTCGATGGTGAACGACTGCGCCGATTCGAGCGCGCCGGCCACATAGCGCAGCAGCCCCGGCTCGCCGTTGATGCGCGCGCCGCGGTATGCCACCCGCGCCGGGAACTGGTGCTCCAGCGACCAGTACACGCCCGCCACCCGTCCCGCCCCTTGCAGCATGTGCAGGAAGGACTTGACCTTGCCGCCGCCGTCGGCCACCAGTTTGACGTCGTCGGCCATCATCGCCTTCATGGCGGCGCGGTCGCCGCTGGCCGCCGCTTGCATGAAGCGCGCCAGCAGCGCGCGGTGGGTGTCGCCCGGCACGGCGAAGCGCGGCTGCTCCTGTCGCACCCGCGTCCGGGCCCGGTGCACGAGCTGGCGGCAACTGGCCTCAGTCTTGCCGAGCATGGCCGCGATGTCGGCGTAGTCGTGCTCGAACACCTGCCGCATCAGGAAGGCGGCGCGCTCCTCGGGCGCCAGCCGCTCCAACACCCACATGAAGGCCAGCGACACGTCGCTCGCCAGCTCGGCGGCGCTTTCGGGCGTGTCCTGGTCCAGCGCCACCAGCGGCTCCGGCAGCCACCAGCCCACGTAGCTGTCGCGCTCGGCCTGGCGGCTGCGCAGGCGGTCGATGGCCAGCCGGGTGGCGATCGTCACCAGCCACGCCTCGGCCGATTGCACGTCCTCGCGCGCGCCCGCGTGCCAGCGCAGCCATGCGTCCTGCACCACGTCCTCGGCGTCGGCCCGTATGCCGAGCATGCGGTAGGCGATGGAGAACAGGCGCGGGCGCAGCGCGGCGAAGGTCTGCTCGTCGGAGGTGGAGGTGGTGGCGTAGGTGTGGGCGGGATCGTTCATGGCGCGTCGGTCGGGCGGCGGTGCAAGGAGACGGCGCCGCCCGGGACGATTGTAGTCCCGGACGGCGCCGCTGTCGGCGTTTCTTCAAGCGTGCTCACATGCCTGGCGGCGGCACTTCCGGGATCTGGTTGCGCAGGGCCAGGTTGAGCATGTTCCAGCCCCGGATGGCGGCCACGGCGAAACTGAGCTCGGCGATCTCGTTCTGGCTGAAATGCTGCTGCACCTCGGCGAAGGCGGCGTCGGTGGCGTCGTGCTGGGGCAGCGCGTTGACGGCTTCGGCCCAGCCCAGCGCGGCCCGCTCGCGGGGGCTGAAGAACGGCGCCTCGCGCCAGCCGGCGATGGCGTTCAGGTGGCGCGGCTCGGCCTCCTGCTTGATCAGGTCGCGCCAGTGCATGTCGATGCACACGCCGCAGCCGTTGATCTGGGAAATGCGCAGCTGCACCAGCTCGACCAGACGGGCGCCCAGCGAGCTTTGTTTGACCGAGGCCGACAGGTTGATCATGGCCTTCATGTTGGCCGGGGCCAGCGTGAAGAAGGGGATGCGGGGGGCGTGCTGTGACATGGCGGTACCTTTCTCGTGGTGGCGGCGGGCGCCCATTGCGCCTGCCCTCCCCCATTAGACGGACCGGCCGCGCCGCTTGTGACAGCGCCGCCCATTTTTTTTCGCCGCCATGATCGGGACGGCGGGACGGCCGGGCGGCGGGGCGGCCCGGCGGCCTCAGTGCGTCACCCCGCCCGCCTCGCGCAGGTCGACGTCGTAGGCCAGCACCGTGCGCACGGCGATGCGCAGGCCCTCGATCATGTCGGTCAGCCGCATGCTGGGCGCGCCCGGGTGGCGCGCGGCCTGCTGCGGCAGGTAGGGCACGTGGATCAGGCCGGCGCGCATGGTGGTGCCCCAGTCGGCCGCCTGGTGCATCAGGCTGTAGAACACGTGGTTGCACACGAAGGTGCCGGCCGACTGCGACACGGACGCCGGCAGGCCGGCCTCGCGCAACTGGTGCACGATGGCCTTGATGGGCAGCGTGGAGAAGTAGGCGGCCGGGCCGCCCGCCACCACGGGCACGTCCACCAGCTGGCGCTTGCGGTTGTCGGCGATGGGCGCGTCGTCGACGTTGATGGCGATGCGCTCGACCGTCATGTCGACCCGGCCGCCGGCCTGGCCCACCATGATCACGATGCTGGGCTGGACTTCCTCCACGTACTGGTGCAGCAGCTTGCTGGCCACGCCGAACGCGCACGGCAACTGGCGCGCCACCACCGTGAAATCGCCCTCCTGCCAGTCGCCCAGCACGCGCACGGCCTCCCACGACGGGTTGATGTCCTCCTTGTTGAACGGTTCAAAGCCGGTCAACAATATGAATTTGTTCATGCATTTCGCTCCAGTTACCGATACATCAGAAAATACAACAGGCCGACGTTGACGGCCAGCAGCGGCAAGGCGGTCGGCAGCTGCGCCTTGATCACGCCGTGCTTGTCGTCCAGCTCCAGCAGGGCCGCCGGCACGATGTTGAAGTTGGCCGCCATCGGCGTCATTAGGGTGCCGCAGTAGGCGCTGAACATGCCGATGGCCGCCATCACGGCCGGATCGGCATGGTACACGCCCACCAGCACGGGGATGCCGACACCGCCCGTCATCACGGGGAACGCGGCGAAGCCGTTGCCCATCACGATGGTGAACAGCGCCATGCCCACGCAGTACACGGCCACCGCCGCCAGCCGCGTGTCGAGCGACAGCCACTGGGTGACGACATGGGCCACGGCCTTGCCCACGCCGGCCTGCACGAACAACAACCCCAGCACGGCCAGCATGTGCGGCAGCACCACGGCCCAGCCCATGCCGTCGACCAGCCGGCGCGCCTCGCGCAGCGCCTGCAGCGGCGTGGCGCGGGTCAGCCAGCAGGCCGCGCCCACGGCCAGCAGCGCGCCGCAGCCCAGGCTCACCAAGGTCAGGTTCTTCGCCTCCAGCAGCGGCTGGCCGCCCAGTTGCGCGTGCTTGAGCAGCGTGGCGCCGGCGATGGTGACGGCCGGGATCAGCAGCGCCGGCAGCAGCAGCCGGTGCCCGAGGCGCCGCGCGCTGGCGGCCCGTTCGCCGGCCGCGCGCTCGCCGTGGCGCCCCGGCAGCACGCCGCCCAGGCCGGCCAGCAGCGCCATCGCCACCATGGCCAGCCCCACCGCCTGCGGCGGCAGCCGCTCGCCGGCCAGGTAGACCAGCGCGTACAGGCCCCAGAACAGGGCGGCCGCGTGGCGCCGCGGGTGGTGGCGGTCGCGCAGCGTCATGACGGCGATCAGCGCCAGCATGGCGCCCACCACCAGGTAGAAATAGTCGAGCATGATGGTCATGCGCCGTCCCCGGCCGCCGACCCGCCCCGCCCGTCGCCGGCGCGCGCCGGCTGCGCCGGTTGCGCCGCCGATGCCGCAGGTGGCGCCGCAGCCACGGGTGGCGCCGCAGCCGCAGGTGGCACCGATGCCTCCGGTGGCGCCGATGCCGGCGCGTGCTGCGTCGCGGCCACGCGCGCCAGCGCCTGCGCGCCCTCGCGCGCGATGCGCGCGTCGAGCCGGCGCAGCCGCCAGGCGTGGATCACGAACGCGCTGACGGCCGTCGGTATGCCCCACAGCGCCATGCGCAGCGGATCGACCTCCAGCCCTTCGCCGCGCAGGATGGTCTGCATCAGCACGATGGCGCCGAAGGCGACGAAGATGTCCTCGCCGAAGAACAGGCCGACATTGTCGGTGGCGGCGGCCATGGCGCGGATGCGCTGGCGCAGCGCGTGGCCCAGGCCCGGATGGCGGGCGGCGGCCACCCCCTCGGCCATCGGCGCCACCAGCGGGCGCACCATGGTGGGGTGGCCGCCCAGGCTGGTCAGGCCGAAGGCGGCGCTCAGTTCGCGCACCAGCAGGTAGGCGATCAGCAGCCGGCCCGTGGTGGCCGAGCGGATCCGCGTCACGACGGCCTGGGCGTGCTCGCGCAGGCCGTAGCGTTCGAGCAGGCCGATGGCGGCCAGCGGCAGCAGCAGGATCAGGGGCAGGTTGCGGGTCTTGACGAAGGCCGTGCCCAGCGCGGCCAGCCACTCGCCGGGCGGCATGGCGACGGCCGCGCCGGTGGCGGCGCAGGCGGCCACCACCACCAGCACCGGATGCGCGCGCAGCGCGAAACCGGCCACGATCACGGCCACCCCGGTCAACGGCCACAGATTGACGGCTGCCTGCATGCGCGCTCCTTTCCACGGAAAAATGCTGGCATGATCTTACCCCAGCCGGCCGCCGGCGCGTGGGACGGACGCGCCAAACGGCCCGTCCGTCACGGCGGCGCGGCGACAAAATAATCAAAAAAGCAAAAAATCTCTTTGACAGGCACAATTTAGCACGCTAATATTTATCCAACTACTAATCAAACGAGACACCACCATGTTGGAACTCAAGGATCTACCCAGCTTCGATACCTTGTCGCAGTTCGCCAAGCTCTATCCCAATCCCGATATCGACGGGGTGCAAACGTGGCTGCTGCTGTCGCGCAGCTGCAGCGACATGATGGCCGAGTTCGAAGTGAACCTGGCGCGCCATGGCCTGTCGCAGACCAAGTTCTTCGTGCTGCTGCTGCTCAAGCGCAGCCCGGGCGGGCTGGGCGTGGGACGGCTGGCCGAGGGGGTGAGCGTGTCCTCGCCCACCATGACCGGCATCGTCGACCGCCTCGAGCAGGCCAAGCTGTGCCGGCGCGAGCAGGACGTGGGCGACCGCCGCGCCTGGGTGGTGCGGCTGCTGCCGGCCGGCGAGGCGCTGCTGGCCGAAGCCCTGCCCGAGCATTACAACTGGGTGGCGCAACTGATGGGCGTGTTCAGCCCCCAGGAGCGCGAGCAATTGCGCGGCCTGATGCGCAAGCTCAACGCCAGCATGGCCGACATCAAGGCCGTGGCCGCCTGATGCGGCCGGGCCGGGCGGCCATCGCCGCGCGGCCCGGGTGGCGGATTTTTTTTTGCATAAAATATTTAGCCAGCTACATAGTTCAACGCTATTTTTATGCTAATATTGAAACTGTGATTAAAAAGTAACTAATTGGGAAGTGACCGATTCGACCCGCTGGCGACGCCAGTTTTTTTTGAATTATTTACTTAGCCTGCTACATAGTTACTACCTAAATAAAAGCCGTCGTATTAATAGCCAACGAAAGGATAGACAATGAAACATCCGGTTGCCGTGTTGACCCTGCTGGCGCTGTGCGGCCTGGCCGCCGTCTCCCAGCTCTACCTGCCGCTGCCGCTGCTGGGCCAGATCGGCCGCCAGTTCGGGCTCGACGCGGCCGGCGCCGGGGCCGCGCTGGGCGCGTTCAGCTTCGCCTACGCCAGCGGCTTCCTGCTGTTCGGCCCGCTGTCGGACCGGATCGGCCGCAAGCCCGTCATGGTGGGCGGCCTGCTGGCGTTGACGGTGGCCACTGTGCTGCTGAGCCAGGCCAGCACGCCGGCCGGGCTGTACGCGGGCCGCGCCCTGCAGGGCCTGGCCACGGCCGCCTTCCCGCCGGCCGCGCTGGCCTTCCTGGCCGAAGCGCTGCCGGGCCGGCTGCGCCTGTGGGGCCTGGCCTGGCTAAGCACGGGCTTCCTGCTGGCCGGCCTGGTGGGCCAGATCTACGGCGGCCTGGCCGGCGCCGCCTACGGCTTCGGCTGGGCCGTGGCCCTGCCCTGCCCGATCTATCTGGCCACGGCCTGGATGCTGGCCCGCCTGCCGCAGGAACTGCGCGCCCCTGTCACCACCCCGCTGCTGGCCAGCTACAGCGGCCTGCTGCGGGTGCTGCGCCAGCCGGCGCTGCGCACCGTGTACGGCGCCGCCCTGCCCCTGATGATGAGCTTCGTGGCCTTCTACCTGGGGCTGGACCACCACCTGGGCGCCGCGCTGCGGGCCGCCAACCTGAGCCCGCTGACCGTGCGTGCCCTGGCCCTGCCCGGCTTCCTCATGCCGCTGGCCGTGGCCGTGCTGCTGCCCCGCTTCGGCGCCCAGCGCATGGTGAGCGTGGGCCTGGCGACGGCCGCCGCCGGGCTGGCCACGGCCGCCGTGGCCGGCGCCACGGGCGACCACCTGGCCGCCACGCTGGCCGCCAGCGTGCTGTTCGTGGCCGGCGTGGGCATCAGCGTGCCGAGCCTGATCGCCCGCACCAGCGCCCTGGCCGAGGCCAGCTGGCGTGGCCAGGCCGTGTCGCTGTACACCTTCGTGCTGTTCAGCGGCGCCAGCCTCGGCCCGTGGCTGGCCGGCGCGGCCGCCCGGCTGCCGGCCGGCCAGTTCTTCGGCTGCCTGGCCCTGCTCGTGACCGCCGCCCTGATCATCAGTTTGCCCACCGGCCGCTTGGCCGCCGGCGCCGCCGTGGCGCCCCGCTGAGCGCCCCCTTCCTCAAGGAGAACCAGGATGAAACCGAACACCAACGCCGCCAACGACCGCGACCCGCATGACCAGGACCAGCCGCTGCCCGTGCGCCTCGATGCGCGCCTGCGCCCGCCGGCCGGCTTCGAGAAGCTGGCCAGCGTCAACCCGGTCACGCTGGACGGCGCCCCCGCCTGGCACTTGCGCTACGAGCGCGGCGACGGCCGCAACGGCGGCCTGGGCGGCGAACACTACAGCATGGTGCTCTCGCCGTCGGGCCGGCTGCTGGGCAAGACGTGGTTCAGCGCGGCCCAGTGCCACGGCGCGCTGCCGAGCGTGGCCCAGGCCCAGCGCATCGCCCATTCCTATCTGGAGCAGCAGGCGCCGGACCTGCTGCCGGGCATGGCGCTGCAATGGGTGCAGCCGCACGACGAGACGCTGCGCACCGCGACGGCCGACGGCCAGCCCCGCCAGCACACGCTGACGGGCATGAAGGTCAAGTGCCGCAACGAGAACGACGGGCGCTACTTCTGGGTCATCGTCGGCGCCGACGGCGTGGTGCTGACCTTCGAACGCGACATCGTATGGGATTTCACACGCAGCCTGCGCCAGACGGAGAAATGGCTGCATGACAGTTGGTTGATGGGGCACGCCGCCCTGGCTTGAGCATGGCGCTTCGGACCGAAGGCATTCGTTTTTTTTCCATTCACTTTTAATAGGAGGATTTTATGAACCTGCAACTCGTCATCGCTGAAGAATTCAACAAATTCGTACAAAAACCTGGCGTGCTGGCCTACAACAGCCTGCTCGACCAGCTGCGCCACAACCGCGTCGAGGCGCTGCGCGGCAAGACGCTGGTGGCCGGCCAGGGCTTGAGCGGCATGCAGATCGACCACGCCTACTGCCTGGCCATCAGCCTGGGCCTGGGCCAGGAATTCGCCTGCTGGAACGAGTTGAACCGCCACAGCCGCGCCGGCCATGCGCTGTCGCACAAGCACCAGGACCAGAACGTGCTGATCTCGGTGCCGCGCAAGATCGACGACAGCCACTTCGAGGCCGACCTGCTGATCGACGCCCGTGGTGAACTGATGCTCGACCACCTGACCGGCCTGCACGTGCAGGGCATGGTGCTGACGGAAGCGTGCCGCCAGATGTTCATCGCCACCACGGAGGCGCACTGCATGGGCGCCGACGCGCCGGCCAAGCGCTACTTCGTGATCAACGAGATGAACATGCGCTTCCTGCAGTTCGCGTTCCCGCTGCCGGCCACCATCCGCTACACGCTGCTGGACCTGCAGCGCCCGCGCGCGGACCGGGTCAGCGTGGTGGCCGACATGGAGGTGTGGCAGAACGGGCGCGCGGTGGCCGGCATGGCCGTCAAGTTCGGCGTGTTCGACGACGCCTACCTGGGCCCGCGCGAGAACCAGCTGGCCGACCAGGCGCTGTCGCACAGCATGGACCTGCTGATGGCCGACCTGATCTCGCGCGGCCTGGGCCAGCCGGCCGCCACCCCGGCCGCCGCCGTGGCCCTGACGGCCTGACCTTCCACCGCAACCGGCCGGCGCGCCCGCGCGCCGGCCCACAGGAGAACCGCATGTCCCGCAATCGCTACGCCTTCTTCGACGTCGACGAGACCCTGATCGACCAGAAGAGCATGTTCACCTTCCGCGCCTTCTACCTGCGCGAACGGCTGGGCCCCGTGCGCGGCGCGCTGGCCGACTGGCTGGCCCAGCGCCACCTGCGCGCGCTGCTGCGCCAGGGCCGCGAACGGTCCGAAGTGAACCGCGCCTACTACCGCGCGTTCCGCGGCCACGAGCAGCAGGCGCTGGCGGCCAGCGCGCGGCGCTGGTTCGCGCAAGCGTCGACCCGGCCCGGCTTCTACATCGCCCCCGTGCTGCGCGCGCTGCGCCGCCACCAGGCCAACGGCGTGCAGCCGGTGTTCGTGTCCGGCTCGGCGCTGGAGATCATCCAGCCGCTGGCCGACGCGCTCGGCGTGCAGCACCTGCTAGTCAACCGCATGGCCGTCGCCCACGGCCGCTACACGGGCGAGCTGCTGGCGCCGCAGACCATCGGCGCCGGCAAGCGCGAGGCGGTGGACGCCTTCCTGGCCGCCCACGGCGCCGATGGCGAGCAGTGCTACGGCTACGGCGACCACCACTCGGACCTGCCGCTGCTGGAGGCCGTGGGCCACCCGACCGTGGTGGCGCGCGAGCTGTCGATGCTGACGCTGGCCAACCAACGCGGCTGGCCGGTGCTGATCCCCCATCCCACCATGTAAGGAGCATCCCATGTCTATCCGCATTTCCGCCCTGAGCCGCCTGGTGCTGCTGACCGGCCTGGCCCTGTGGCTGAGCATCGCCGTGTTCAACAACCTGACCGATCCGGGCACCAACCGCCAGCTGCTCGGCCACATGCTGTCGATGGACCTGCTGCGCGGCGAGCCGGTGCTGGGCAACGGCCTGGCGTGGCACGCCTGGCCGGTGGACCACGTGCCCACGCTGCTGTACGCGGTGGCCACGGTGCAGGTGACGGTGGCCGCCGCCATGTGGCTGGCGGCCCTGCTGTTCGCCCGCGCCGGCTGGAGCGGCAAGCTGCGCCAGTTGCGCCAGGCCCGCAGCGCCGGCGTGCTGGCCCTGTCCGGCTTCCTGCTGCTGTGGCTGTGGTTCGCCTGCGGCGGCCTGTGGTTCGGCTACTGGATCAAGCAGGGCGCCGTGCAGTCGGTGCACCTGACCATGATCCTGATCGCGCTGGGCGCCCTGCTGTACGTGCAAAGCGCGCCGGTGGCCGAAGCCCCGCTGCACAACGCCTGACACCGAAACAACGCGACACGAAGAACTGAAGGAGAACCGACATGAAACCGTCCCTTGCCATCCCGGCCGTGCTGGCCGCCCTGCTGCTGGCCGGCTGCGCCAGCCCCGGTCCGCAACGGCCGCTGGCCGCGCCGCTGGCGGCCGATGCCGTGGCCACCGGCGCCAGCGCCGCGCTGGGCGACTGGCCGGCCAGCGACTGGTGGCGCGGCTTCCACGACGCCCAGCTCGATGGCCTGATCGCCCAGGCCATCGCCGGCGCCCCCGGCCTGGCCGAGGCGCGCGCCCGGCTGGAACGGGCCGACGCCGTGCTGCAGGCGCGCCGCGCCGACGGCGGCCCGGAACTGGGCGCCGACGCGGCCGCCGCCCGCCTGCGCTACAGCGGCAACGGCGCCGTGCCGCCGGCGCTGGCCGGCACCAGCCACACCTCGGCCGCGCTGACGCTGGGCTTCCGCTACGAATTCGACTTCTGGGGCCAGAACGGGGAACGGGTGGCGGCCGACCTGTCGCGCGCCGACGCGGCCCGCATCGAGGCCCGCGCCGCCGAGGCCACGCTGGCCGGCGCCGTCGCCCACAGCTATGTGGAACTGGCGCGCACCGAACAACAACTGGCGCTGGCGCGGCGCCAGGTGGAACTGCGCCAGCGCGAAGTGACGCTGCGCCAGGCCCGCATGCGCACCGGCCTCGACACGGAAGTGGAATGGCGCCAGGCGCTGGCCGAGGTGCCGATGGCGCAGGCGGGCGTGGCCCAGCTGGCCAACCAGGCCACGCTGCTGCGCCACCAGCTGGCCGCGCTGGCCGGCGCCGGCCCCGCGTTCGGCGAGGCGCTGGCCGCGCCCGCGCTCAGGCTGGACCAGCCATTGACGCTGCCGGCCCGGCTGGACGCCGACCTGGTGGGCCGCCGCCCCGAGATCGTGGCCCAGCGCCTGCGGCTGGACGCGGCCGGCCACGACGTGGCCGCCGCCCGCGCCGACTTCTATCCCAACATCGACCTGACGGCCAGCGCCGGCCTGGCCGCGCTGGACGCCGGCAGTCTGCTGCAGGGCAACAGCCGCCTGTTCGGCTTCGGCCCGGCCGTGCACCTGCCGCTGTTCGACGCCGGCCGCCTGCGCACCGGGCTGGCCATGCGCCACGCCGACTACGCGCTGGAGGTGGCGCGCTACAACCGGCTGGTGATCGCCGCCATGCGCGACGTGGCCGACCAGGTGGCCACCTGGCGCGCGCTCGACAGCCGGCTGGCCTCGCACGGCAGCGCCGTGCGCGAGCTGGACGCGGCCGAGAAGGCGGCTAGCCAGCGCTACCGGCAAGGCCTGTCGAGCTACCTGGTGGTGCTCGGCGTGCAGCAGCGCCAGCTGGCCCAGGCCCAGGCCGACGCCGACCTGCGGGCGCGCCGCCTGCAGACGGCGATCCGCCTCAACCACGCACTGGGCGACGGTGTGGCGCTGGGCGCCGCGCCGGCCCAATCCTGACCCTCTTTTTGATCGGAGACCGACATGACTACCCAAGCCCCCGCCGTGCCCAACCAGGCCGTCGCCCCGAACGCCACCCACGCCCCCGCCACGGCGCCGGCCGCGCGCCGCAAGACCATGCTGGTGGCGCTGGCCGCCGCGCTGGCCGTGGCCGCCGTCGGCTACGGCGGCTACTGGTACACGAGCGCCCGCTTCCAGGTCTCGACCGACGACGCCTACGTGGCCGGCAACGTGATCCAGCTCACGCCCCAGGTGGCCGGCACCGTGGTGGCGATCCACGCCGACGACACCAACTTCGTGCGGGCCGGCACCGTGCTGGCCCAGCTCGACCCGACCGACGCCAGGCTGGCGCTGGAGAAGGCCAAGACCCAGCTGGCCCAGACCGTGCGCCAGACCGAGGCGCTGTACCTGAACCAGGCCGCCCAGGCGGCGGCCGTGGCGCTGCGCGAGGCCGAGCTGCGGCGCGCGCGGGCCGACCTGGCCCAGCGCAGCGTGCTCAAAGGCAGCGGCGCCGTGTCCGAGGAGGAGATCCGCCACGCCGAGGATGGCGCGCGCACGGCGGCCGCCGCGCTCGAGGCGAGCCGCCAGCAGCTGGCGGCCAGCCGCGCGCTGGCCGGCGCCGGCGCCGTGCGCGAGCACCCGGCCGTGGCGCAGGCCGTGGCGGCCCTGCAGGAAGCCCAGTTGACGCTGGACCGCACGGCCATCATCGCGCCCCAGAGCGGCTACGTGGCGCGGCGCAGCGTGCAGATCGGCCAGCGCGTGGCCGTCGGCGCGCCGCTGCTGGCCGTGGTGCCGCTGGACCAGCTGTGGGTGGACGCCAACTTCAAGGAGAGCCAGCTGCGCGCCATGCGCATCGGCCAGCCGGTCAAGCTGACGGCCGACCTGTTCGGCCACAGCGTGGTGTACCACGGCCGCGTGGCCGGTCTGGGCGCCGGCACCGGCAGCGCGTTCTCGCTGCTGCCGGCCCAGAACGCGACGGGCAACTGGATCAAGGTGGTGCAGCGCCTGCCGGTGCGGGTGGCGCTGGAGCCGTCCGAGGTGGCGGCCCATCCGCTGCGGGTCGGCTTGTCGATGGTGGCCGAGGTGGACGTGTCCGAACAGGGCGGCGCGCAACTGGCCGGCGCCGTCAGCGGCGCGCCCGTGGCCCAGACCAGTGTGTATCAAGCCCGCTCCGGCGTGGCCGACATCGCCAACGACATCGTGCGCGCCAACCTGCTGCGCTAACCGGAGTATCGCCATGACCACCGCCTCCGCCACCAACTCAAACGCCCCCGCCGCGCCGGCCACGCCGGCAGCGCCAGCATCACCGGCGGCACCGGCCGTGCCGCCGCCGCTGACGGGCATGCGCCTGGTGTTCGCCTCCATCGCGCTGGCGCTCGCCACGTTCATGAACGTGCTCGACATCACCATCGCCAACGTGTCGATCCCGTCCATCGCCGGCGACATCGGCGTGTCGGCCAGCCAGGGCACGTGGATCATCACCTCGTTCGCCGTGGCCAACGCCATCGCCGTGCCGCTCACCGGCTGGCTCACCCAGCGCTACGGGCAGGTGCGCCTGTTCGTGGCCGCCGTGCTGCTGTTCGTGCTGGCCTCGCTGCTGTGCGGCCTGGCCACCAACCTGGAAAGCATGATCGTGTTCCGCATCATGCAGGGCGCCGTGGCCGGCCCCATGATCCCGCTGTCGCAGGCGCTGCTGCTGCAAAGCTATCCGAAGGAGAAGTCCGGCATGGCGCTGGCCATGTGGGCCATGACCACCATGATCGCGCCCGTGATGGGGCCCATCCTGGGCGGCTGGATCTCGGACAACATCTCGTGGCCGTGGATCTTCTACATCAACATCCCCACCGGCCTGTTCGCCGCCTGGCTGACCTGGCTGCTGCTGCGCGAGCGCGAATCGGCGCGCGTGAAAAAGCCGATCGACGGCGTGGGCCTGGGCCTGCTCGTGGTGTGGGTGGGCTGCCTGCAGGTGATGCTCGACAAGGGCAAGGAGCTGGACTGGTTCAGCTCCCCCGAGACGGTGGTGCTGGGCCTGACGTCGGCCATCGCCTTCGCCGTGTTCGTGATCTGGGAGACGACGCACGAGCATCCTATCGTGGACCTGAGCCTGTTCAAGGGCCGCAACTTCTCGATCGGCACGCTGGCGCTGTCGCTCGGCTATGGCGTGTTCTTCGCCAACCTGGTGCTGCTGCCGCTGTGGCTGCAGCAGTTCGCCGGCTACACGGCCACCTGGGCCGGCATCGTCAGCGCGCCGGTGGGGATCCTGGCGCTGCTGCTGTCGCCGCTGGTGGGCAAGCACATCGGCCGCTTCGACGTGCGCTGGCTGGCCAGTTTCGCCTTCCTTGTGTTCGCCGTCGTGTGCTGGCTGCGCTCGCAGTTCAACATGCAGGCCGACGTGGCCACCATCATGCTGCCGCAGCTGATCCAGGGCGCGGCCATGGCCACCTTCTTCGTGCCGCTGACGGCGCTGGCCCTGTCCGGCTTGCCGCCAATGCGGCTGGCGGCCGCCTCCGGCCTGTGCAACTTCGCCCGCATCACGGCCGGCGCGTTCGGCGCCTCGGCCGCCAGCACCCTGTGGGACGACCGCGCCAGCCTGCACCACGTGCGTCTGGCGGAGGCCGTGTCGCCGTATGCGCAGGCCACCCAGGACACGCTGGAGCGTTTGTCCCAGCTCGGTTATTCGGCCGCCCAGTCGTGGCAGCTGCTGGAACGCCAGGTCAACACGCAGGCCTACATGCTGGCCGCCAATGACCTGTTCTGGGGTTCGGCCCTGCTGTTCGTGCTGCTGATCGGCGTCGTCTGGCTGGCCCGGCCCGTGGCCGCCGCCGGCAAGGTCGACGCGGGCGGCGCCCACTGAACGATTTATACCGTTTTTTGCTTCACCGCTTTTTGCTTCACCGTTGTTCTCTCAACCGCAGTACTCATTCACGACAGGAGCTACATCATGAAAACCACCGCATGGATCGCCACGTTGATCATCACCGCCGCCAGCGCCACCGCCTTCGCCGCCGACGCCCCCGACACCACGCGCGCCGACGCCGGCGGCTCGTCGTCGGCCACCGCAGCAACCCAGCAGGAGTCGGCCGGCCTGACCCGCGAACAGGTGCGCGCCGCCCTGTTCGAAGCCCGCAGCAAGGGCGAAGTGCCGGAAACGGAAGCGGACATGGACGTGGCGCAGATCCGCAAGCACCGTCCGCAAGGCCGCTGAGCCGTCAAGCCACTAAGCCGTTGTGATTCGGAAGATGCGGCAGACGCTGCAAACGGGACGTAACACAATGAAGCCGCGAATCGCGGAAATCGTGTTACGTCCCCAATTCGCTTGGACAGGGATGGAGTAGCCCATTTCGGTCTCCGTCTAAAATGTCTAAATCAGGTTAGAACGCTCTGGATCATTCTAAGCCGCTCTAAAACTCTCTATCACTCTCTAAAAATGCCTGAGAAAAGCCGCCGATTTTTCTAAAACGCTCTAATTTCAATTGCCTGCTACTGATATTTAGACCGCTGTAGAGTGGAGTAGTTCAATCTCTTTCGAAGTAGAAGCAGATAGAGCGTTTTAGACGTTTTAGAGCGCCTGCCGAAAAACGCGCAACAAGGTACAAATAGGCGGGGCGCCAAGGCCAGATAGGAAAACAGTCCGCGCACCTTGCGGCGCGCGGGCTGCGGACGGAACGACCAGACGGCTGCGGCTTAGAAGTTGACCTTGAACGTGGCGCCCCAGGTGCGCGGCTCGTTCAGCATGCCGGTCAGGTTGTCGAAGTCGATGGCGCCGATCAGCACCTGCTTGTCGGTGATGTTGCGGCCAAACGCGGCCACCTCATACTTGCCGCCGTTCCAGCGGTAGCCGGCGCGCAGGCCGCCTTCCGTCAGCGGCTTGGCCTTGTACTCGGGCGCCTCGTACAGGAAGAAGTTGTAGCTGCTGCGGTAGGTCCAGTCGGTGTAGGCATAGAACTCGCCGTCGCCGATCTCCTTGCTGTACTTGAGCGTGAAGTTCAGCTGGGTCTTGGGCGCGCGCGGCAGCGGGTTGCCGTCGACCCGCGAGGTGCCGGGCACCGCCGGATTCATATTGGTCGGCGAGCAGCCCGAGGCCGCGTTGTTTGTGTAGTTGCCGCAGTACTGGACGAACAGGTTCTTGTCCTTGATCTCCGTGTCGTTGTAGCTGCCGCCCAGCGTCATGCTGAACGCGTCGCTCAGGTTGGCCTGGAAGTCCACCTCCATGCCCTGCCCGGTCACCTTGTCGGCGTTGACCAGCTGGTTCATGTTGACGGAACCGCTGCCGGCCGTCAGCTGCTTGTCCTTGACGCGGTACTGGAACAGGCTGGCCGACAAGCGGGCCCGCTTGTTGAACAAGTCCTGCTTGATGCCGGCCTCGTACGACAGCGCCTTCTCCGCGCCGGCGAACGACGGCTTGTCGGTCAGGCCGAACAGGCGGCCCTGCATGCTGGGCGCGCGGTAGCCGGTGGCGATGCGGCCGAACAGGTTGGTGGTCTTGTCCAGTTCGTAGGTGCCGCTCACGTCCCAGCTCACGTTGTGCGAGGTGTTGTCGATCTCGTTGAAGGACGACTGCGGCGGTTCCACGCGGCTGGCCGTGAAGTTCTTCTTGTCGCTGGTGTAGCGCAGGCCGCCGCGCAGCTTGAGCTTGTCGGTGACGGTGTAGTTGAGCGAGCCGAACGCGGCCCACGACTTGGCGTCCTGGGTCTGGGTGGCGTAATTGGGCGACAGGGGATTGCCCGGCGTGAGCGAATCGAAGGCGATGCTGTCGATGCGGATATGCTCGTCGAAGTAGAACAGGCCGGCGATCCACTGCAGCGGGCCCTTGTAGTTCGACTCGGCGCGCAGCTCCTGCGAGAACTGGCGGTGGCTGGGCAGCAGGTCGGCCGTCTCGACCGGGAACGGGATCACGCCCGGGCCGCTCGGCTGGGCGCCGATCACGGGGCCGCAGAACAGCGTGCAACCGAAGCCGCCATCGACGTCGCCACGGCTGTAGAAGTCCAGCGTCTCGTAGCCGGTGATCGAGTGCAGCGTGATGTCGTCCGCGTTGTACTTGAGGCGGATGTTGCCGCCCTTGGTGGTCAGGCGCTGGTAGTTCTGGCCGTCGGTCGGATACGAGCCGTAGTCGAAGCCGTCGACCAGGTCGTTCGTGCCCTTCTTGATGATGTTGGCGCGGAACAGGGTGGCGCTGCCGTGGTAGTCGCGCTCATGGTAGTTGAACAGCGCGCTGAAAGCCTTGTTCGGCTGCACCAGCGCCTGCAGGCGGAAGGCCTGGTCGCCATAGCCTTCGAAGTCCTGGGTGCCGGTGTTGGGATTGGGGTTGGTGTTGTGCACGCGGTTGCCGCGGTGCTGGCTAGTGCCCGCGAAGCGCAGCGCGACCGTGTCGCTGACGGGGAGGTTGAACATGCCCTCGGCCGTCTTGGCCGAGTAGTTGCCGATGCCCAGCGTCAGCGAGCCCTCCTGGCGGAACACGGGCCGGGCCGAGTCGAACTTGATCACGCCGGCCGGCGAGTTGCGGCCGAACAGCGTGCCCTGCGGGCCGCGCAGCACCTCGATCTGGTCCACGTCGAACACGGGGAAACCCTTGAGCATGGCGTTTTCCTGCACGATGTCGTCCATCACCAGGCCCACGGGCTGGGAGGCGTTCAAGTCGAAGTCGGTGTTGCCGAGGCCACGGATGTAGAAGCGGGGGAAGGTGCGGCCGTAATCGGACTCCACGTTCACGCTGGGCGAGCGGCCGGCCAGGAAGCGGATGTCGGCCGCGCCCGAGGTCAGCACGTCGAGCTTGTCGCCCTTGAGGGTGGCGATCGACATCGGCACGTCCTTGATGTTCTCGGCCCGGCGCTGGGCCGTCACGATCACCGTCTCCAGCTGGCCCGGCCCGCTCTGTTCGGCGGCCGGCGCGTCCTGCGCCGCCACTTCGTCGGCCATGGCCGCGTGCAGCGGGAAGGCGCCGGCCACGGCCAGCGCGATCAGCGTGCGGGTGGCGAAACCATTACTTTTTCTTATCATGAGTGCAACTCCCAATTGGTCCAACACCTGTTAAAAATGCCATCCCCCCGGCCGGATGGGCCGGGTAGTGGACCATGCTAGCATGAAAAAAAATGACAGAAAATCAGCAAGCGCCCACAAATATTCATATCCATTTCGTATAAATAACGAAATAAAATCGTATTTGTCGAACATATCTGGGCTGTAGCATAGTAGGGGACGGCCCCGGCACGGGCGCGGCCGGCGCCCGCGCGGCGCCGCCCCGGGAAGCGGCTGTCATTGTTGCCTTTCCGACAGGACTAATTTTTTTCCGAACGGACAAAAAAGCAACAACCGTCGACCATCGCGGCGGCAGGCCGCTGTTGCCGCCCCGCGACAACGGCGATGCAAACTTGGGTAATGTATAACTTTTTCGCGCCGCGCCGGCGGACCGCCCCGTTTCCGAGGAAAGCCTCTAAACACGGGCCGCGCAGGGGCCAGGAGGCGGATTAAATGTTGCCAAATTAGATGTTTCGGCCAATAAAAATATACAATACCGATCTTCCAGGAGCCTATTCATGAAACTTTTACCCATTAGTTTGACGATCGCGGCGTGCGCCGCGGCTGGCGCGTGCGCCGGCGCGTCCGCGGCTGCCCCTAAGCTGGGCATCGTGTATGACGCGGGCGGCAAGTTCGACAAATCGTTCAACCAGTCCGCCTTTGAAGGCGCTTCGCGCTTCAAGAAGGAAACCAACATCAACTTCATCGAAGTCCAGGCGTCCAGCGACACCCAGGCCGAGCAGATGCTGCGCGGCCTGGCCCGCAAGAACCTCGACCTGATCGCCTCGATCGGCTTCGCCCAGACCCAGGCCGTGCAGAAGGTGGCCAAGGAATTCCCGAAGGTGCACTTCGTGCTGATCGACGGCGTGGCGCAGGGCGCCAACGTCAATTCCGTCACCTTCAAGGAGCAGGAAGGCTCCTACCTGGTCGGCGTGGCCGCCGCCATGGCCTCCAAGTCCAAGAAGCTGGGCTTCGTGGGCGGCATCGACATCCCGCTGATCCGCGCCTTCGCCTGCGGCTATGAGCAGGGCGCCAAGGCCACCTATCCCAAGGTCGAGGTGATCCAGAACATGGTCGGCACCACGGCCGCCGCCTGGAACGACCCGGCCAAGGGCGGCGAGCTGGCCCGCTCGCAGTTCGACCGCGGCGTGGACGTGGTGTTCGCCGTGGCCGGCGGCAGCGGCATGGGCACGCTGCAGACGGCCAAGGAGAAGGGCAAGCTCGGCATCGGCGTCGACTCCAACCAGAACCACCTGTACCCGGGCGCCATCCTGACCTCGATGGTCAAGCGCGTCGACAACGCCATCTACGACTCGTTCATGCAGATGAAGAACGGCACCTGGAAGGCCGGCGTCACGGCCAAGGGCCTGAAGGAAGGCGGCGTGGACTGGGCGCTCGACGAGTACAACCGCAAGCTGATCACGCCCGAGATCGAAAAGCGCGTGCTGGGCGCGCGCAAGGACATCATCGACGGCAAGGTCAAGGTGGTCGACTACCGCGCCGCCAACCACTGCCCCGTCTAATCCCACGCTCCATGACCTGACGCGCCGCCGGGGTGATCCCCCGCGCGGCGCGTTTTAACTACTTACGCCTATGCAGCCAGCAGTTGAATTTCGCGCCATCTCCAAGCAGTTTGGCGCCGTGCGGGCGAACGCCGATGTCTCGTTCGCCATCGCCAAGGGGTCGATCCACGGCCTGGTGGGGGAGAACGGCGCCGGCAAGTCCACCCTGATGAGCATCCTGTACGGCTACTACCGGGCCGACGGCGGCCAGATCCTGCTCGACGGCCAGGTCCGGTCCATCCGCACCAGCCAGGAGGCGATCGCGCTCGGCATCGGCATGGTGCACCAGCACTTCATGCTGGTCGAGAACATGACGGTGCTCGACAACGTGATGCTGGGCGCCGAGGGCGGCTTCAAGCTGGCCGCCCGGCGCGCGGCCGTGGAGGCCGAGCTGCGCGCCATCTGCGCCCGCTACCGGCTCGACGTCGACCCGCTGGCCACCATCGCCGAGCTGTCGGTGGGCGCCCAGCAGCGCGTCGAGATCCTCAAGCAGATCCACCGCAGCGCCAACATCCTGATCCTCGACGAGCCGACGGCCGTGCTGACGGCCCAGGAGACGGCCTCGCTGTTCGACATCCTGCGCCTGTTCAAGGAGCAGGGCAAGACCATCATCCTGATCACCCACAAGCTGCAGGAGATCCTCGACGTCACCGACACCGTCACCGTGATGCGCGGCGGGCGCGTGATCGGCGCCGTGCCCACGGCCGGCACCAGCAAGGAGCAGCTGGCCAACATGATGGTGGGCCGCCCGATCGAGAACAACCTGCCGCGCGCGCCGTACAATCCGGGCGCGCCGGTGCTGACGGTCGAGGACCTGCAACTGCGGGACGGGCAAGGCGTCAAGCTGCTGGCCGACATCGGCTTCACGCTGCGGGCCGGCGAGATCGTCGCCATCGCCGGCGTGTCCGGCAACGGCCAGAGCGAGCTGATGGAGATCCTGGCCGGCATGCGCCTGCCCTCCTCGGGCAAGCTCAGCTACCTGGGCCGCGAGCTGCCGTACGCCAGGCGCCACGACGCCGACGGCCTGCCGCGCGCGTTCCGCGAACTGGGCATCGCCCACGTGCCCGAGGACCGGCTGCGCGACGGCGTGGTGAAAAGCTTCTCGGTCATGCACAACACCATCCTCGGCTACCAGGACAAGCTCAAGAACCGCTGGGGCCTGCTCGACTTCAAGGCCATCGCGGCCCGCTGCGCCGGCCTGATGCAAAAGTTCGACGTGCGCCCGGCCAATGGCGATCTGCGCATCGGCCTGCTCTCGGGCGGCAACCAGCAGAAGGTGGTGATCGCGCGCGAAGTGCTGGCCCAGCCCAAGCTGATGCTGGTGGGCCAGCCCACGCGCGGGGTCGACATCGGCACCATCGAGTCCATCCACAGCCAGCTGCTGGCATTGCGCGACGCCGGCGTCGCCATCCTGCTCGTGTCGGTCGAACTGGAGGAGGTGCGGGCGCTGGCCGACCGCATCCTCGTCATGTGCGGCGGCCGCATCACGGGCGAACTGAACATCGACGAATTCGACACCACCCGCATCGGCCTGCTGATGGGGGGCATGCACACATCATGAACAACCACGACCTGCCACGCTGGGCCACGGCCTTCGTCCTACCCCTGTTGAACCTGCTGTCGGCCATGCTGGTCGCGGCCGGCGTCATCTACCTGCTCGGCGAAAGCCCGGGCGAATCGCTGGGCATCCTGCTCAACAGCGCCATCCTCAACCCGGAGGGGCTCGGCTACACGCTGTTCTACGCCTCGACCTTCGTGTTCACCGGCCTGGCCGTGTCGATCGCCATGCAGGCCGGCCTGTTCAACATCGGCGCCGAGGGCCAGATGTATTTCGGCGGGCTGGGCCTGACGCTGGCCGTGCTGGCCTGCGACAGCACCTTGCCGGCCTGGGCCCTGATCCCGGCCGCCATCGCCGGCGCCGCCCTGTTCGGCGCGCTGTGGGCCTTCGTGCCCGGCTACCTGCAGGCCAGGCGGGGCAGCCACATCGTCGTCACCACCATCATGTTCAACTTCATCTGCGCCTCGCTGATGAACTTCATCATCGTCAAATACCTGATCCCGGCCGGCGAGCAGAACACGGCCAGCCGCGCCTTCGCCGACGCCGCCGCCATGCCGCTGCTGAACCGGTGGCTGCCGGTGCTGGGCGAGACCCCGCTCAACCTGAGCTTCATCATCGCGCTGGCGGCGCTGGCCGTCTACGGCGTCGTCGTCAACCGCTCGGCCTGGGGCTACAAGCTGCGCACCGTGGGCCAGAACCCGCACGCGGCCCACTACGCCGGCATCGGCCTGTCGGGCATGGTGATCACGGCGATGCTGATCTCGGGCGCGCTGGCCGGCCTCGGCGCCGTCAACTCCATCCTCGGCTCGACCCACTACCTGAGCCTGAACTTCGTGGGCGGGGCCGGCTTCGTCGGCATCGCCATCGCGCTGATGGGGCGCCAGCACCCGGTCGGCATCCTGCTGTCGGCCGTGCTGTTCGGCGCCCTGATCCAGGGCGGCTTCGACCTGTCGCTGGAAAAACCGAACATCCCCACCGAAACCTTCATCTTCATCCAGGGCCTGATCATCCTGTTCTGCGGTGCGATGGAATACTTCTACGCGCCGGCCATCATCGCCGTGCTCAAGCGCAAGAAAGGCTGACCATGACCTTCGCCGACCTCCACCTCGACAGCGTGCTCGTCTCGACCGTGCGCAACGCGCCGGTGCTCATCTTCGCCGCCATGGCCGGCCTGTTCGCCGAACGCTCGGGCGTGATCGACATCGGCCTCGAGGGCAAGATCCTGGCCTCGGCCTTCGTCTCGGCCGCCGTCGCCTTCGCCACCCAGAACCCGTGGTACGGGGTGGCGGCCGGCGTGGCCGTCTCGGTCGCGCTGGCCATGCTGCAGGCCTACGTGGCCATCACCCAGAAGGGCAACCAGCTGGTCGGCGGCATCGCCATCAACATCGCCATGAGCGGCCTGACCTTCGTGCTGGCCCAGTTCTTCTTCCAGCAGGGCGGCCGCACGCCGGACCTGGGCCAGGCCCGCCTGTTCGACGTGGTGCTGCCCGGATCAAGCGCCGTCGAGAACATCCCCTTCCTGGGCTGGCTGTACGCGCACCTGGTCGGCGGCCACTCGGTGCTGGTCTACCTGGCGTTCGCCCTGGTGCCGCTGGTGCACTGGGTGCTCTACCACAGCCGCTTCGGCCTGCGCCTGCGCGCCTGCGGCGAGAACCCGCACGCGGCCGACGCGGCCGGCGTGAGCGTGGCGCGCCAGCGCTACCTGGCCATGCTGGTGGCCGGCGTGCTGTGCTCGTTCTCGGGCGCCTACCTGTCCATCGTGCAGAGCGGCTTCTTCCTGCGCGACATGTCGGCCGGCGCCGGCTACCTGGCCCTGACGGCCATGGTGTTCGGCAACTGGCGCCCCGTGTACACCTTCCTCGGCTGCCTGATGTTCGGCTTCTTCGGCGCCGTGCAGATCCAGATCGAGGGCGTGGAGCTGCCCGTGGTGGGCCGCATCCCCGGCTCGCTGATCCAGATGGTGCCCTACGTGGTCACGGTGGTCGTGCTGGCCGGCCTGATGGCCAAGTCGGTGGCGCCCAAGGCGCTGGGCACGCCGTTCGTCAAATCGCGCTGAACTGCGCTGAGCCGCGTTTCCGCCGGGCACGTCCCGCGCGGGCCGGCTTGATTTGACGCGCGCTCCGGCCTGCCAAGGCGGGCGTATGATGGACTTCCGCGATGCCGGGTCCGGCCATCGCCCCGCCCACCGCACAGGAGGTCATCATGTCCAAGTCCAGCCAAGGTCACCCGCCCCGGCCCATGCACGCGCCGCCATCGAAAGTCGACACCGTCAGCAAGCAAAAGCAGCAGGCCGAACAGGCCGAAGTGGCGGGCCGCCACAAGAACGCGGGCCGCAACGACAACATCGGCCACAAGACCTCGCGCTGACGGCGGCGCTGCGATGCGGCGATGCCGCGGCGCCTGAGCGCTGTGGCGCTGTGGCGCTGTGGCGCTGTGGCATTTTGGTGCTTTGGCGCTTCGGCGCCGTTGAGCCGCCTCGCTCTATCGCTGGGTGCGCAGGTAGGCCAGCAGGTCGGCGATCTGCTGCGCATCGCTGATGCCCCAGAAGCGCATGCGCGTGCCCGGCACCACATCGCCTGGGCCGCGCAGGAAGGCAGCCAGGGTCTGCTCGTTCCACACGATGCCGGACTGGCGCATCGCGTCCGAATACTTGTAGTCGGTGGTGGACGCGGCGCGCCGGCCGAGCACGCCATTGAGCTGCGGTCCGAAGCCGCCGCGCGCGGACGGCCCCACCTGATGACAGGACGCGCACTTCCTGAACGAGGCCTTGCCGGCCTGCACGTTTCCAGCCCGCTCGTTGCCGGCCTGCACGTTGCCGGCCGCCTTGGCCGCCAACGGCATGCCGGCGTGGATCTGCAGCGCCAGCAGGGCCAACGCCGCCGGCCATTGTCTTCTCTTCATCACATCCCTCGCCACCACGTCCAGCGCGCCGATCGCGCGCCCCGCCATTATGCCTTGACCTGACGCGGGGCAACGACACTTGCACCAGAGTAGAAAGCCGTGTCACACTTGGCCTGGCATTCACCATCAACATGGCATGGTATGGAGCATATCGACAACTGGCGCATCGCGCTCTGGCGGCTGGCCCTGCTGGCGGCCCTGTGCCTGCCCGGCATCCGGGCCCACGCCTACGACCGGCTGGTCTACCCCTTGTCGCTGGGCGTGGACAGCCGCTATGAATACGACTGGGCCGTGCTGCGCATGGCGCTCGACAAGAGCCGCGCCCAGTTCGGCACCTACAGCGTGCACCAGGCCACCACCTCCATGTCGCCGGCCCGCATCACGCAGGAATTGCTGATGCCCACCGGCCACATCAACATCCTGGTGCGGGCCACGGCGCCCGCACTGGAGCGGCAATTCCTGCCGGTGCGCATCCCCGTCGACCGCGGCCTGCTCGGCTACCGGGTGTTCCTCGTGCGGCGCGACGACCTGCCCCGCTTCGCGGCCGTGCGCTCGCTGCGCGAGCTGCGCACGCTGCGCGCCGGCCTGGGCAAGGACTGGATCGACGTGCCGGTGCTGCGCGCGGCCGGCCTGCCGACCGAGGAAGGCTCGGCCTACGAGGGCTTGTTCTCGATGCTGGAGGCGGGCCGCTTCGACTATTTCTCGCGCGGGGTCGACGAGGCGCTGCGCGAATACGACGAGCGCCGCGCCAGCCACCCGAAGCTGGCCATCGAACCGACCCTGCTGCTGCACTATCCGCTGCCGCGCTACTTCTTCCTGCGGCGCGACGCCGAAGGCAAGCGGCTGGCCGCCCGCATCGAGGCCGGGCTGGAAACCATGGTGCGCGACGGCTCGCTCAACGCCCTGTTCCAGCAGTACAAGGGCGCCACCATCGCCGCCGCCAACCTCAGGCAGCGCCGCGTGCTGACCCTCCACAACCCCACGCTGTCGCCGGAAACCCCGCTGTCGCGCAGCGAACTGTGGTACGACCCGCTCAACGGCAAGTGAGCGCGGCCGCCGGCGTCGGCGCGCGCGCCGGCCGCCGGGCACCTCAAGGCCAGATCGCCTGCAACAACGCGGCCAGATGATAGCCAGCCTTGGTCAGCTGGTCGCGGGCGATGGCCGAACTGGGCACCGGATAATCGTCCGGCACCGTCAAGCCCCACACGTCGTACGTCTCGCCGTCGCGGCCCGTCTGGTGGCCGATGGCGCCCGGCGTCGCGTCGCCATAGGCCAGTCTGGCCACGGCCAGGCCGTCGTCGGCCCACTGGTAAGGCCAGCTCACGGGCGCGCCCGTGTTGGCGGCCACCGCCGGCCGCGCCGCGATCATCGCCTGCGCGAACTGTCTGGGCGTGCGCGCGCCGCTGCGGCGGAACGCGTAATCGACCACGGTCGTGTCCCAATAGGTGTGGAAGGGCTGGGTCGGCGATTTCGGCGGCGTCCACGCGGGCGGCTCGTCGGCCGGACGCGGCAGCGGCGGCGGGATCAAACGGGCGCCGGCCGCGCCCATGCGCGCATCGTCGAGCAGCAGGTTGTTGCCGCCGCGCGCGTCGAACATGTTGACGGCATCGACCTGCCCATGGCGCTCGGGCACCACGAAGCCCCCTGCCCGGCCCACGTACGCCGCGCCCACGTGCAGCGGCTGGTGGATGTCGCCCACCAGGTGCACGGCCAGCAGCAGCGCCTGGCGCTGGCTGAAGTGGTGCGGGTTGCTGGCCTCGTCGTCGCGTCCCTGCAGCACGGCGATGGCCTGCTTGAGCGTTTGCACGATGTCGTCGTCGGCCGTGCCGACCGCGCGGTCGCGGTAGTGCGGCAGCTGGAACGGCACGTCCGTGTAGTGGTACTGGCCGTGGTGCGGATTGGCGGCCGTGTAGGCTTGCATCTCGGCCGTCTGGGGCCCGCAGAACGTACCCTTCACGCAGTCGGCCCAGTTGGCGGCCTGCTCCAGCGTCTCGCCGGGCGGCAGCAAGGCCGCCACCTGCCGCTCGGCGGCGCTGCCGGCGATCAGCTGGGCGGCCATGGCGGCCACGGCGCGGTGGCCGTCGCTGCCCCAGGCCAGCGCCTTGCCGGCCATGGCCACGCCGGCCACCGCCAGCGCGGCGGCGAGCAGGCGCCGCTTCATTGCGGGCTGCCCTTGGCCGGTCTGGCGTAGACCTTGTTGATGTCGAGCGGCTGCGCGTACGACGAGCTCCACGTCTGCTCATGCAGGGCCGCCAGCCGCTGCGCCATCTGCGCGTTGCGCATCACCACCTCCAGGTTGCGCGACAAGTCCAAATAGCCGCCCGCCCAGTTGCTGGTGCCGACCCAGGCCAACTGGTCGTCGATCACCATGATCTTGCTGTGGATGACGCGCGCGAACGGGATGAAGCCGGTCGAGGCCACCGGCAGCGTCACCACGCGCACCTCCACGTTGGGCAGCACGGCCAGGCTTTTCAGGTACACCTGCTCCGGTTCCTCCAGGTTCCAGTTCGACACCAGCAGCTTGACCTTCACGCCGCGGTTGGCGGCGCTGCGCACGGCGTTGTCGATCACGGCGTAGTACGGGCGCGTGCCCTTGGGACCGTAGCTGAGCGGCGCGTAGTCGAGCAGCTGGATGCGCACCTCGCGCCGGGCCGACGCCAGCAGGGCCGGCAAGCCGGTCTCCGAGTCGCCCACGCCGGCCGGGTTGTAGCGGTTGGGGCTGGCCAGCAGGAAGGCGTCCTGGTTCAGGTCGGCCGCCACCGTGTGCGCGTTCAGCACGGGCGCCTGCAGGCCCTGGGCCGCCAGCGCCTGCGCGCGCCAGTCCTGGTCGAACACGGCCTGCACCTGGGCCACGATGCGCGGCTCGGTGATGCGCAAGCCCGTCTCGTGGATATGCTCGAACGAGCGCCAGTCGAAATTCTGGCTGCCCACATAGGCCGTGGCGCGGTCCACCACCAGGTATTTGGCGTGCAGGATGCCGTTGCCGGTCAGCTGGTTGAAGTCGATGATGTGCAGTTCCAGGTTCGGGATCGCCTTCAGCCGCTCGATGGTGGCCGCGTCCGACAGGCGCACGCCCTTCTGGTCCAGCAGGAAGCGGATATGCACGCCGCGCCGGCCGGCCGCCTCGAGCCGCGCGAGCACGCGCTCGAACGCGCTGCCGGGGTGGCCGACGACATAGAACTGGCCCAGCACGATCTCCTTGCGGGCCTGGTCGAACAGCTCGCACCAGACGGTGGCCGGATCGCGCAGGTCGGCGTTGACCAGCGTCGTTTCGCGCGGCGCCGTTTGCACCAGCTCGAAGCCGGGGATGGAGAACGCCGCATGGGCCAGCGAGGCCGTGCCCAGCAGCGCGGACAATAACAGGGAAGAAGTCAGACGACGCATCATGGTCCTTATGGTTGCGGGGCGCGCTGGATGCGGCCCTGGGAAAGTTTGCTGCCGGCCGGCTTGCCCAGCTGGTCGCGCCGGGTCAGATAGGCGGCCATCGCGTCGCTCAGGTAGATGCCGGTGCTGGCGCGGCTGCGGCCACTGGTGAACAGCGGGAAGAAGTCGCCGCCCTCGGCCAGGAAGTTGTTGGTCGCCACCCGGTACGGGCTGTCCGGCTCCAGCGGCACGCCGTGCAGGGTCACGCTGCCCGGCACCACGCGGCTGCCGGCCGGCAGATTGGGATTCCACTGGTAGCTGAAGCCATCGGACACCTGCAGCAGCGGGCGCTTGCCGCCATCGCCGCCCTGCCACTGCTGCTCCAGCAGCGCCACGACCTGCGCGCCCGTCAGGTTCATCACCACCACCGTGTTCGCGAACGGCAGCACGGTCTGCACCTGGCCCAGGGTCACGCGGCCATCGGCGCCGGCCGCCAGATCCTGGCGCATGCCGCCCACGTTGGTGAACGCCAGCTGGGCGCCGAACGGCGTGCCGGCCTGCAGCAAGGCGTCGGCCACCAGGTCGCCCAGCGGCGACTCGTCCACGTCATCCTTGTCCAGCGGGACCACGGGCACGGCCAGCCGCCCCACGGGCCGGGCCAGCGCCGCCGCGCTGCGCGCGCGGGCGCGGGCCAGGTAGGCCTCCAGCGCCGGATCGGCCGGATAGCGGCCGGCCAGCATCACCTCGTTGCTGGCGCTGACTTCGCGCACGCGGTTGCTGGCCGTGTCCACCGTGAGCCGGATGCGCGACAGCACATGGCCGGCCGTCTCGGCCTGCGTCACCACGCGCCCGTCCACCTGGCACAGGTAGCCCTTGTGCGTGTGGCCGCTGACGACGAGGCGGATGGCCGGATCGAGCCGCTTGACGACGTCCACGATGGGGCCCGTCAGATGCTCGCAGCCGGGCCGGTCGAAATCATCGGTGGTGCGCCCGCCCTGGTGGATCAGCACCACGAACACGCCCACGCCCTGCTTGCGCAGTTCCGGCAGCACGGCGTTGATGGCGCTGGCCTCGTCGGTGAAATCGAGCCCGCTCACGCTCGACGGCAGCGACAGCGCCGCCGTGTCCTTGAGCACGGCGCCGATGAAGGCCACGCGCACGCCGTGCGCCGTCTCGATCTTATAGGCCGGCACGATGGGCTTGCGGGTCACCATGTCGATCACATTGGCGGCCAGGTAGCTGAAATGCGCGCCGCCGTAATTGGGCGCGAACCGGCACGCCTTGTCGGCGCGCGGCGAGACGCAGCCGCCCTTCTGCTGGCGCAGCAGCTCGGCGCGGCCGAGGTCGAACTCATGGTTGCCGAGCGCGCTGGCGCGCAAGCCCAGCAGGTCGAGCGCGCCGAGGGTCGGCTCGTCGGCCCACATGGCCGAGATCGACGGGCTGGCGCCGACCAGGTCGCCGGCGCCCACCAGCAGCAGCTCGCTGTCGTCCTTGCGCCACGCCTGCAGGGCCGCGCCCAGCGTGGCGATGCCGCCGGCCTGCGCCGTCGTCTCGCCGCGCGCGCGGGCGCTGGAGTAGGTGAAGGCGCTCGGCTCCAGGTTGCCGTGGAAATCGTTGAGCGCCACCAGGTTGACGACGGCCGTGTGCGGCGGCGCGGGCGGCGGGCTGGCGCAGGCGGCCAGCAGGGCCGCCAGCGCGGCGGCGGCCAGGGGACGGAGGAAAGTAGTCATCGCATCATTATATGAAACAAAACACCGGGGTCAGGTCATGCGTTGGGACAAGAGTCATGTCCCAACGCATGACCTGACCCCGACAAAAAAACGGCTGATGTCGCCATCAGCCGTCCGGTCTTGCCTAGCTACGCATCGGTACGCTTAGAACTCGTACTTGACGGTGGCCTGGATCGCCCACTGCGATTCGCCTTTGACCTGGCGGGTATCGAGCGTTTCCACGTCACGCACCTTGTAGATGTAGCGGCCCTGCGCGTCCAGGCCGACGTAGTCGACGAAGCTGCGGGCCTGGCCGCCGGCGGGCTGGAAGCCCACTTCGTTGATGCGGCCCCACTTCTTGTTCAGCAGGTTGCCGACGTTGAAGATGTCGAGCGTGAGCGAACCCTTGTGGTCCTTGAAGAAGCCCGGGATCTCCTGCTTGATGCGCAGGTCGACCGAGTTGGTCCAAGGCGAGAAGTCCGAGTTGCGGCTGACGACGCCGCCGGCGGCCTTCTTCAGCACCGAATTGGCGTTGACGATGGACCAGAACTTGTCCTCGTTGGCGTGGCTGGTGGCCGTGTCGCCGGCGAACACCACCTGGCCCGAACCGGGCGCGGACGGGATGTACATCAGGTCGTTGCCGCCCTGGCTGTCGCCGTTCAGGTCGTTGTTGACGGTCCAGCTGTAGGGCTTGCCGCTGCGGCCCTCATAGAACATGCCGAAGGTGGTCTTGTAGGAACCGAAGAAGCGCTTCTGGAAGTTGACCAGGGCGTTGATGCGGTTCTTGACCAGGTAGGCCGAGTTGGCGGCCACTTCCTCGTTCGGGTTGAAGATCGAGCGGCCGTTGAAGGTCGAACCCGAGGTCGACGAGGTCAGCGGCGACACTTCCGTCGCGTCCGAGTAGGTGTACGACACCGACCAGTTCAAGCCGTTCGTCATCGGACGGCTCAGCGACAGCGTGGCCAGGTTGCTGCTGCCCTTGTCGGTGCCGGCGGCCACCAGCACGTTGCCGAAGGCGGTGTTGCTGAGCGCCTTGTTGCGGGCGCCGGTGCAGGTGGCGCCGTTGCTGACCATCACGCCGGAGGCCGTCCAGCAGGCCGGGTTGTACGCTTGCGCCGAGTAGTACAGCGCGCGGCCGTCGGTGCCGGTCTTGGTCGGCGTGCCCAGGTTCAGGCTCTGATAGTAGATGCCGTCGTGCACCTTGGTGTTCAGGTACTCGGCGCCGAACACCAGGCCGAACCATGGCAGTTCCGTGTCAAACGCGATGTTGGACTTCCACACGGAAGGCTGCTTGAGGCCGGGCGCCAGCGCGTCCACGTTGGCCTGGGCGCTCACGCCGGGCAGGCTGGTCAGCTGCTTGTTGATGTCGGGGCTGAAGTTGCCGTCCGTCGTGGGGCAGGCGCCCGAGCCGCCGCACACCACGTTGTGGGTGGCCACGCCGGGGTTGGAGAACGGGTTGGACAGCCACACGGTGGCCGCCGCGCCCTGGAACAGGCCGGTGCCGCCGCGCACCTGCGTCGGACGCGCGCTGTCGAACGTGTAGTTGAAGCCGGCGCGCGGCTGCCACAGTTGCTGGCCGTCGAAGGTGACGGTGTTGTCCAGGCCGAAGCCGCCGGTCTGGCGCGCACCCGTGGCCGGGTTGCCGGCCACCATGGGCGCGGCGGCGGCGGCGTTGCGCAGCGGACGGCCATCCACATGGGCCGTGTCCAGACGCACGCCGTAGCTCAGCGTCAGGTTCTTGGTGGCGCTCCACGTGTCCTGCACGAACAGGCCGTAGTTCTTCATGCTGAAGCGGGCGATGGCGTCGTCCAGCGTCAGGCCCTCGTTGGGCACCTGCAGCGTGTACGACGACGGCCGGCCGCGGCTGAAGTTCTCCAGCACGGCTTGTTCGATCTGGCCGTTGGTGGCTTTGCCGCAGTCGAGCGTGCCGGCGGCCGCGAACGAGTAGGCCAGCTTGTTGATGCAAGAGAAGGTGTAGTTGCCCCAGACGTTCTGCAGGAACGCGTTGTACACGTCGTTCTTCTGGTAGTCGCCGCCGAACTTGACTTCATGGTCGCCCAGCGTCCAGTTGGCGCCCAGGTAGCCATCCACGGTCTTGGTGTTGAGGATGTTGCGCTGGTAGCTGTTGTCGGTGCCGAACGACAGCGTGCGGCTGGCCGTGGAGACGCCGGCCGGCGTGCCGTCCGGCGTGGGTCCGGTGAACGACAGGTTGATCAGCGGCAGTTGCGAATTCAGGCTGGGCACGCGGTCGTAGTCGCGCTGCGACAGTTTGACCTCGGTCGAGAAGGTCGGGGTCCAGTCGGCGGTCCATTGCGCCACCTTGGTCTCGATGGTCTTGCCCTGGTTGAACCAGCGCGAGTTGAGCGAGATGCCCGACTTGTCCAGGCCGGAGAACTGCGGCTCTTCCTGCTTGGTCTTGGACCAGCGGAACATGGCGCGGTGGTTGTCGTTGATGTTCCAGTCCAGCTTGACGAGGCTGTCGTCCACGTTCAGGGCCGAATTGCCCGGCGTGGCCGAGGTGCCCACGTCGAAGCCGTACTGGTTCTTGGCGATGGCGGTGGCGCCGGCGATGGCCGAGTTGGTGATGCCGACGTTGGTCAGCGGGCTGCCGATCGGGCCGAACGCGGGCGCGGCGCGGGTCGATTCCAGCTTCTCGTAGGCGGCGAAGATGAACAGCTTGTCCTTGATCAGCGGGCCGCCCACGGTGGCGCCCTTGGTGGTCTCCTTGAACGGGGCCGGCGCGTAGTAGCTGTCGGTCGCGGCGTTGTAGCGGTCGCCGGCCAGCGAATCGTTGCGGAACACGTAGTACACGCTGCCGTGCACCTTGTTGGTGCCGGACTTGGTGACGGCGTTGATGTTGCCGCCCGTGTAGCCCTTCTGGGTCACGTCGTAGTTGGCCACGTTGACCTGCACCGACTGGATCGCCTCGATCGAGATCGGCTGCTTGGCCGTCGGGCTGCCGTTCGACTCCAGGCCGAAAGTGTCGTTGACGGCCACGCCGTCGATGGTCAGCGAGTTGTAGCGCGAGTTCTGGCCGGCCACGGACATTTCGCCGCGCTCCTTGTCGGTCTGCGACACGCGGGGGTCGGCGCGCGCATAGTCCTGCAGGTTGCGGTTGATCGAACCCTGGATGTCGAGCTCGGTGCGGCCGATGCTGGTGCCGGTGCCCATGGTGGTCTTGGAGAACTTCTCGGAACGGCCGCCGGCCACGCCGGCGATGGTCACGGTCTGCATCGCCGGCGCGCCCAGCGTGGCGTCCACGTTGGCGGTCTCGGCCAGCTGGATGAACACGTTCTCGCGCTTCTCCGTCACGCCGTCCTTGGTGATGGTGATCGTGTACGGACCGCCGGTGCGCAGGCCGCGCGCCACGTAGCGGCCTTCCGCGTCCGTCACCACGTTGTTGACCGTACCGGATTCGGTGTGGACGATGGTGACGACGGCGCCGCTGGCCGGCTTGCCGTCGGCGGCCGAGATGCGGCCGCCGATGGCCGAGGTGGTGTTCTGCGAGAAGGCGGGCGCTGCCGCGAGGGCGATGGACAGGCTGAGCGCGATCTGCGTGAGCCGGAGCCGTTTGTGATCAATCATGGTGGTACCCCAAAATAGACGAATAGTTATATGGAAATCCGCGCGGATAGCGGGAATCCCTCTTTACTGTGCTGCAACTGGTAAGCCGCGTGGCCGCGTGGCCGAACATCTGCCGCTGCGCGCCATGCCTGGCGCCGGCCCTGCGGGCGCAACGCACAAGTGTAACGGTTCAATATTTCACGGTAATGACAGCTTTATGGCAACGTTGCTCATAAAGAAAATGGCGCCGAAAAGCGCCGCCGAACACCATCAACACCGCATGTCAGCCCATCCCCTGGCTATTACGGAAACAAAAATATTGCATTTTTGGATAATTTCGTCCCACTATGCATGATGGCAAATTGGTTGACAAATACGATTTATCTTAGGGATTAAGACGACGAACAAATAAATAGAACCGGAAAACGCATGACGGACTGGAAACAAAGGCAAGGCCGGGGCTGCCGGGCGCGATTATAGTTCAGGCCATATGACCATGAAAATAATTCATCTTTGAAAAGGCGTGAAACTAGAGGAAGTCCACCAAATTGATGTCGTGGGAAGGCAACGCCGTGCCGGCGCCGCCTCACCGTGTCGCCTGGAACGGCTGTTTGTTACTTGCGCTTGGGCTCGGCGGCCGCGATGGCCGCTTCGAAGCTGGCGAACCTGCCATCGAGCGCCTTGAGCAGGCGCTGCTTGTCGGCCGGCGCCAGGAAGGCGTAGCGCAGGCTGTCGTAGGACAGCTTCTTCACTTCCGCGTAGTCGGGCCGGTAGCGGGCCGCGTACAGCACGTATTCGCCCGACAGGTTGTTGCGCGACACGCCCGCGTCATCGGTGGCCAGCACGAACGGCACGCCATACTTGCGGTACAGCGTGACCGGATGGGCCGCGCCCTTGATGCCGAGGATGAAGTCGTTGCTACTCAGGTTGACTTCGACGGCGATGCCCTTGTCATGCATGGTTTTCATGATGGCCAGCGGATCGCTCTCATGGGCGATGTCCATGCCGTGGCCGATGCGGCTGGCGCCGGCCACCTCCACCGCGTCCTTGATGTGGAAGGTCAGCCCCTCGGGCGGCACCATGCCCAGCGCCAGCTCGCCGGCGTGCAGCGCCAGCTTGACGTTCGGATACTTGGATTTCAGGAACTTGAACATCTGCATGTGCATCGCATAGTCGCGCATCGCCACATGCACGCTCTCCTGCCCCACGATGTTGACGCCCACGATCCGCGGGCTCAGCGCCGCCAGCTTGAAGCTCGACACCATGGACGCGAACACCTGCGACGGCGACAGGAAACGCAGCACGAACGGCTGGTAGCGCATGGTGAACCGGGCGTCGTCGATGCCGGCGCTGCCCTTGTCGAGGTTGTCCAGATAGGACGCGATCCACTGCTGGTAGCCCTGCTCGTGCTCGAGCTGCGCGCTGTACGCTTCCAGCGCCGCATCCGTCACGCCGTGGGCCAGCGCCTCGCGGTCGAAATCGTCGTTGTGGGTGAACGGCGCCAGCTCGAAGATGGTCTCGATGTAGCTCAGGTTTTCCTGGATGGCGCGCTGCTTGAGGCGCTGCAGGCCGTCCTGGGCGTTGCTCGACGCCACCGGGCCGAAATAGGCGAAGGTGTCGAAGAACTGGCGGTCGGGCGGCGACTGGTTGCCGCTGTGGTTGTAAAAGTCCTTGTCCGACCAGTGCTGCAGCACTTGGGCCAGCAGGGTGTTGTCGCCCATCACCTGCTGCCCCGTCACGCACGCGCGCTCGGCGGCCGGTTTGGCCTGCTCGGCGGCGATGACGGCCTTGTCCGTCTCGATCCGGTAGCTGGCGCGGTTGACGCAGTAGTGCTGCAGGTCGACCCACTCCAGGTACTGCTCGGCGTAGATGGCGCCCGAATAGTGGTGGTGCAGGTCGCCGCCCTTGGGCATCATGGTGAAGAACATGGTCAGCTCGGCCAGTTTGGGCTCGCTGCCGGCCACCAGCGCGGCGAAATGGCGCTTGGTGATCGCTTCGTTGCGGGCGGCGGTGCCGGCGGCATGGGCGCCAGCGGCGGCATGGGCCGCGTGCGGCATGGCGCAGGCGACGAGGACGGCGGCGGCGGGCAGCATCAGGCTGGCGATTTTTCTTGGCATGCGGTGGTCTCGCTAAGGTTGGACGTCGAACATCAGGCAGCGTCGCGCACGTGGACCCGGTTGCCGGCCGCGTAGGTGGCGGCCACGGCGCGGTCGTCGCCCAGCAGCGCCAGCGCGAACAGCAACTCCTCCAGGCTGGCGCAGTGGCTGCTGCGGCGCTGCAGCAGCGGCGTGGCCTGCGGATCGAGCACGATGAAATCGGCCTCCGCGCCCGGCGCGAAACCGCCGATCGTGCCCTCCAGCCCCATGGCGCGGGCCGCGCCCAATGTGGCCAGGTAGAACATGCGCAGGGCCGGCAGATAGCTGCCCGTCAAGCGCGCTACTTTATAGGCTTCATTCATTGTTTGCAACATTGAAAACGACGTGCCGCCGCCCACGTCCGTGGCCAGCGCCAGGCGCATGCCGGCCCGGTCGGCCCGCGCGAAATCGAACAGGCCGCTGCCCAGGAACAGGTTGGAGGTGGGGCAGACGGCGGCCGCCGCGCCGGTGGCGGCCATGCGCGCGCGGTCGTCGTCGTCCAGCCACAGGCAGTGGCCGTAGACGGCGCGCGGGCGCAGCAGGCCGCAGCGCTCGTACACGTCGAGGTAGCTGCGCGCCTGCGGGAACAGTTCACGCGCCCAGCGGCATTCGTCGGCGTTCTCCGCCACGTGGCTTTGCACGAAGGTGTCTGGCCAGGCCGCGGCCAGTTCGCCGGCCAGCCGCAGCTGGGCCTCGCTGGACGTGGGCGCGAAGCGCGGCGTGATGGCGTACAGCGCGCGGCCGTGCTTGTGCCAGCGCCGGATCAGCGCCTCGCTGTCGCGCGCGCCCGCCTCGGCCGTGTCGCGCAGCCATTCGGGGCAGTGGCGGTCCATCAGCACCTTGCCGGCCACCATGCGCAACTGGCGCTGCTCGGCGGCCGAAAACAGGGCGTCCACCGAGGCCGCGTGCACGGTGCAGTAGACCATGGCCGTGGTGGTGCCGCAACGCAGCAGCTCGTCGAGGAAGAACTCGGCCGTGCCGGCCGCGTGGGCCGGATCGTCGAAGCGGCGCTCGGTCGGGAAGGTGTAGGTTTCCAGCCATGGCAGCAGGCCCGGCGCCGGCGAGGCGATCATGTCCGTCTGCGGGTAGTGGACGTGGGTGTCGATGAAGCCGGGTGTGATCAGCTTGCCGCTGTAGTCGTGCAGCGGCGTGCCCGGCGCCAGCGTGGCGTGCAGCGTTGGATAGTCGCCGGCCGCCACCACCCTGCCATCGTCGACCAGCAACAGGCCATCCTCGTGCCAGCTGTGGGCCTGCTCGCTGAACGCGGGATCGTCGTGGAAATGCAGCAGGCTGGCGCGGTAGGCTTGCATCGGCGTCCCCGTTCAGTGGGCCGCGCGCACGGCCGTGACGGCGCGCAGGATGGCCTCGCAGGTGGCCGGCGCGTCCAGCGGCGGGCGCACGCGGTGCTGCCCCACGCTGGAGATGGCGTCGCGGATGGCGAAGAACACGGAGAACGGCAGCAGCAGCGGCGGCTCGCCCACGGCCTTGGAGCGGTGGATGCTGTCCTCCACGTTGGCGTTCTGGTACAGGCGCACGTGGAATGCGTCCGGGCAGTCCGAGACGGCGGGGATCTTGTAGGTCGACGGCGCATGCGTCATCAGCTTGCCGTCCGCGTTCCACCACAGTTCCTCCGTCGTCAGCCAGCCCATGCCCTGGATGAAGGCGCCCTCCACCTGGCCCATGTCGATGGCCGGGTTGAGCGAACGGCCCGCGTCGTACAGCAGGTCGGCCCGCAGCAGCTTCCATTCGCCCGTCAGCGTATCGACCACCACTTCGGACACGGCCGCGCCGTAGGCGTAGTACGAGAACGGGTGGCCCTGCATGGCGACCGGATCCCAGTGCAGGCCGGGCGTGGCGTAGAAGCCGTCCGACCACAGCTGGACCCGCGTCAGATAGGCTTGCCGCACCAGCTCCGTGAACGGCAGCACCTGGCCGTTCACGTGCACCTGGTTGCCGCAAAAGCGCACGGCGCCGGCCGCGCCGCCGTACACGCCGGCGGCCAGCACGGCCAGCCGCTCGCGGATGCGGCGCGCCGCGTCCTGCGCCGCCTTGCCGTTCAGGTCGGCGCCGGTGGAGGCGGCCGTGGCCGAGGTGTTGGCCACCTTGGCCGTGTCGGTGGCCGTCGCCCGCACCCGGTGCAGGTCCAGCCCGAGTTCGTGCGCCACCACCTGCATCACCTTGGTGTTGATGCCCTGCCCCATCTCGGTGCCGCCGTGGTTGACCAGCACCGAGCCGTCCCCGTACACATGCACCAGCGCGCCCGCCTGGTTCAGATGGGTGACATTGAAGGCGATGCCGAATTTGACGGGGGTGAGCGCGATGCCCTTCCTGAGCACCGGGCTGCGCTCGTTGAACTGGGCGACGGCGGCCCGGCGCACGCGGTAGTCGCTGCCGCGTTCCAGATCGGCCACCAGGTCGGCGATCACGTTGTCGACGATGGTCTGGCCGTACGGTGTGACGTTGCGTTCGCTGACGCCGTAGAAATTGCGGCGCCGCACGTCGAGCGGGTCGAGGCCCAGATGGCGCGCGATGTCGTCGATGATGTATTCGATGGCGAGCGCGCCCTGCGGCCCGCCGAAGCCGCGGAACGCCGTGTTGGACTGGGTGTTGGTCTTGCCGCAGGCGGCGCGGATCTCCACGTCCGACAAAAAGTAGGCGTTGTCGAAGTGGCACACGGCGCGCGTGGCGACGGGGCCGGACAGGTCGGCCGAATAGCCGGCCCGCAAGGTCATGTCCACGCGCGCGGCCAGGATGCGGCCGTCCGCGTCGTAGCCGGCCTCGTATTCGTAGTAGAAGCAATGGCGCTTGCCGGTGACGAGCATGTCGTCGTCGCGGTCGGCCCGCAGCTTGACGGGGCGTTGCAGCCGGTGCGCGGCCAGCCCGGCCAGCGCCGCCCACAACGCCGACTGCGACTCCTTGCCGCCGAAGCCGCCGCCCATGCGCCGGCATTCGACCTGCACCTGGTGCGACGCCAGCGCCAGCGCGTGGGCCAGCACGTGCTGCATCTCGCTCGGGTGCTGGGTCGAGCAGTGCACCAGCAGGCACTGGTCCTCGCGCGGGATGGCGTAGGCCACCTGGCCCTCCAGGTAGAAGTGCTCCTGGCCGCCCACGAACAAGCGGCCGCGCACCTTGTGCAGGGCCAGGTCCAGCGCGCCCTGGCAATCGCCCCGTTGCAGCAGCATGGGCGGCAGCACGTGCGCGCGCGCGTCGCGCGCCTGCTGCGGGGTGAAGATGGCGGGCAGGTCGGCATAGGTGACGCTGGCGAGGCGCGCCGCGCGGCGGGCGTGGTCGTGGGTGTCGGCCACCACCACGAACAGCGGCTGGCCCACGTACAGCACTTCGCCGTCGGCCAGGATGGGATCATCGTGCATGATCGGGCCGCATTCATTCACGCCGGGGAAGTCGCGCGCCGTGTAGGCGGCCACCACGCCGGGCGCGGCCAGCACCGGGGTCAGGTCCAGCGCCACGATGGTGGCGTGGGCCCGCGCCGACAAGCCCAGCGCCGCGTGCAGCGTGCCCTGGAGTTCCGGCAGGTCGTCGGTGTAGGTGGCTCGGCCCAGCACGTGCAGCCGGGCCGACTCATGGGCGCTGGGCAGGCCCACGGCGCTCCATGCGGTGGCGTGGCGCTCCGTTGCGCCGGCGTAGTTCATGGCGGGCTCCTTTCCATCGCGGCGAGCGTGAAAGCGACAGGCGGCCGGGCCGGCCGCCTGCGACGGCGCCCCCCGGCCGGGCCGGGGGCACTACGCCATCATACGCCCGAATCGCAGCGACCGGCCGCCGGTCCGGCCGCGATCAGCCAACGAACGGATGGTGGTGGTGCCAGTGTTCGGCGATGTCGATGCGGCGCGTGATCCAGACCTGCTCGTGGCTTTGCACGTAGTCGAGGAAGCGCGCCAGCGCGGCGGCGCGGGCCGGGCGCCCCACCAGCCGGCAGTGCAGGCCGATCGACAGCATCTTCGGCTGGTTCAGGCCATTGGGGTCGCCCTCCGCGTACAGCACGTCGAACGCGTCCTTCAGGTAGTCGAAGAACTGGGTGCCCGAGTTGAAGCCCTGCATGGCGGCGAAGCGCATGTCGTTGGTGTCGAGCGTGTAGGGCACGATCAGCTGCGGCGCCACGGCCGGCCGGCCGTTGGCGTCCGTGTAGTCGACCTGCTGCCAGAACGGCAGGTCGTCGCCGTAATGGTCGGCGTCGTAGCGGAAGCCGCCGTGCTCCACCACCAGCCTGCGGGTGTTGGGCGAGTCGCGCCCCGTGTACCAGCCTTGCGGCGCGCTGCCGGTCAGCTCCTTGATGATGGCCACGGCTTCGTGCATGTGCGCGCGCTCGGTCGCCTCGTCCATGTTCTGGTACGAGATCCAGCGCAGGCCGTGGCAGGCGATTTCATGGCCCAGTTGCCGGAACGCGGCCACCGCCTCCGGGTTGCGCTTGAGCGCCATGGCCACGCCGAAGACGGTCAGCGGCAGCTTGCGCTCCTCGAACATGCGCAGCAGCCGCCACAGGCCGGCCCGCGAACCGTATTCGTAGATCGACTCCATGCTCAGGTGGCGGTTGGGGAAGGCGGCCGCGCCGATGATCTCCGACAGGAAGGTCTCCGACGCCGGATCGCCATGCAGCACGTTGTTCTCGCCCCCCTCCTCGTAATTGAGCACGAACTGCAGCGCCACCCTGGCCTTGCCCGGCCAGTTGGGATGCGGTGGGGTGCGGCCGTAGCCGATCATGTCGCGCGGGTAGTTGTCGTAGGTTGTCATCGTCAGTCAGCAAGAAAGAGAAGCAATGAAGGATATATGGCGCATCATATATTGCTCCGACAGCCCCAGTATATGATTTGCTACATAGACACCACCGCCCAAACATATATGGAGGAGAAACCATGGGTAAGCTTAGTACGCACGTGCTCGACATCACCGTCGGCAAGCCTGGCGCCGGCGTGAACGTGGCGCTGTACGCCGTCGGACCGGCCGGCAGGACCTTGCTGAAGACCGACGTCACCAACGCCGACGGCCGTTGCGCGCCGCTGCTCGAAGGCGACGCCATGCGGGTCGGCCAGTACGAGCTGGTGTTCGGCGCCGGCGACTACTTCGCGGCCCGGGGCGTGGACCTGCCCTCGCCGCGCTTCGTCGACCAGGTGACGCTGGCGTTCGGCATCGCCAGCGCGGACCAGAACTACCACGTGCCGCTGGTGGTATCGCCGTGGGCGTATTCCACCTACCGCGGCAGCTGACCGCCCCGCCGCGCGCGTGCGACGCGCGCAACGCTAGCGAATTGATAGCATCAGCCGCCACGGGCTGCGCGCCCGTGCGTGTTGCCACAGACCAACTTCCGATCAAGAATGATCCGATTCCCTGCTGCACAAAGCCCGATTCCGTAGCATGATGTTGGTCAATGAGCGGCCGGCGCCCGTCGTTTGCCGCTTGCATACCAACAGTCAGGAACCTTCGTGCGGCTGCCACCGGGGACTCGCGACATCATGCTCGACCAAGCAGAAATCTCCATCGACCAATTGCGGGTGGGCCTGTACGTGCACCTGGACTTGAAATGGTTCGAGCATCCGTTCGCGTTCAGCCACTTCAAGATCAAGGACGAGGAACAGATCCAGGTGCTGCGCGGCCTGGGCTTGCACAAGGTGCGCATCAGCCCGGCCCTCAGCGATCCGGGCGCCCTGGCGGGACCGGCGGCCGGCGCCGGTGCCGGCGTGCCCGGCGGCGGGGCCGCGCCGCCCGCCCCGCCCCCCGCCCCGGCCCTGTCATCCATGCAGCAGGCCAAGCGCGCCATGGTGGAGCGCATCCACCAGCAGCGCGAGCAGGCCGGCCAGATCGAGAAGGCCTTCCTCGACGCAGCGCGCACCATCCGTTCCATCGAGACCAACCTGTTCAGCAAGCCGGCCGCCAGCGTGGCCCAGGCCACCGAGCTGGTGACGCAGATCGTCGACTCCATCCTGTGCGCGCCCGAGCTGGCGATCCACGTGATGGGCGACAAGGTGGGCGGCGAGGAGATGTACCTGCACTCGCTCAACGTGACCATGCTGGCCATGATGATCGCGCGCGACATCCAGCTGCCGCACGCCGTCATCTCCCTGCTGGGCATGGGCGCGCTGCTGCACGACATCGGCCACAAGAACGTGTCCGACAAGATCCTCAACAAGTCCGAGCCGCTCACCCGCGCCGAGCAGAACGCCTACCAGCTGCATTGCCAGTACGGCGCCGATATGGCCCGGGAGCTGGCGCTGGCGCCGGCCGTGGCCGCCATCATCCGCGACCACCACGAACTACACGACGGCAGCGGCTACCCGCGCGCGCTCAAGGGCGAGGCCATCAGCGTGCTGACCCGCATCGTCTCGATCGCCGACCATTACGACGAGCTGTGCAACCCGGCCCACCCGGGCGCCGCCCTCACCCCGCACGACGCGCTGTCGCAGATGTTCGCGCGCCAGCGCGACAAGTTCGACCCCAAGCTGCTGCAGATCTTCATCCGCTGCCTGGGCGTGTACCCGCCCGGCACCGTGGTGCAGCTGTCGAACGGCGTGCTCGGCATGGTGGCCACCGTCAACACCAGCAAGCCGATGAAGCCCATCGTCGTCATCTACGACGCGGCCGTGCCCAAGCACGAGGCGATCCTGGTCGACATGGAGCGCGAGACCAGCCTGAACATCGTCAAGTCGCTCAAGCCGGCGCAGGTGCCGCAGGACGTGCTGCTGTACCTGAGCCCGCGCAAGCGGGTCAGCTACTACTTCGACGCCAGCACGGCCGGCCAGGGGGCCGCCGCCGCATGAGCCCCCGCAGCCTCCAGCAACTGATGCTCGACCACAGCCCGCACATGATGCTGCTGGTCGAGCCGCGCAGCCTGCGCATCATCGGCGCCAACCGCGGCGTGGCGCAGACGCTGGGCTACCCGGAGGACGCGCTGCCCGGCATGGCCATCACCGACATCGAAAGCTCGCTACCCGACGTGTTCTACTGGGAGGACGTGCGCAACGGGCTGTGCCAGGACATCGAGGCCCAGGAAGGCGAATACCGCTGCGCCGACGCCAGCATCATCACGGTGGCCAAGTCGGTGCGCGTGATCGAGCACGACGGCGCGCCATTGCTGCTGGTGCAGGCGCGCGACATCCGCCACGAGCGCCAGGTGGAGGAAATGCTGGAGCAGACGCTGTCGCAGCTGCGCGCCACGCTCGAATCGACCGGCAACGGCATCCTGGTGCTGGACTGGCGGGGCAAGATCGCCAGCATGAACCGCCTGTTCAGCAATATGTGGGGGGTGCCGGCGGCGCTGCTCGACGCGCGCGACGACGGCGCCATCCTGGCCTTCCTGTCGGACCAGGTGGCCGAGCGCGCGCTGTGCCGCGGCCTGCTCAGCGCCGTGGTCAGCGAGGACGAGACCGAACACCTGCTGCGCCTGCACGACGGGCGCGTGTTCGAGTGCCGCGCCCGCCCGCAGTACCTGGGCGAGCGCATCGTGGGCCGGGTGTTCAGCTACACCGACATCACGGAGCGCGAGCGGGCCGAGGCGGCGCTGCGCGAATCGCGCGACCAGCTCGAGGCGCGGGTGCTGAGCCGCACGGCCGACCTGCAGCGCGCCAACGCCACGCTGGAGACGGAGAAGGCCTGCCAGCAGGAGCTGATCCGCAAACTGAACGAGGCCCAGAACCAGCTGCTGCAGTCGGAGAAGATGGCCTCGATCGGCGTGCTGGCGGCCGGGGTGGCGCACGAGATCAACAACCCGATCGCCTTCGTCAACTCCAACCTGAACGCGCTGCAGCAGTACGGGCGCGACATGCTGCGCCTGCTCGACGCCTACGAGGCCGGCGCGGGGGCGCTGGCGCCCGCGCAGCTGGCCGCCATCGAGGGCCTGAAGCGCGAGATCGACGCCGAGTTCCTGCGCGAGGACCTGGGCAACCTGCTCAACGAATCGCGCGAGGGGCTGGAGCGGGTGATGCGCATCGTGCAGGACTTGAAGTACTTCTCGCACGTCGACAGCAGCGGGCTGGTGCCGGCCAACCTGGAACAGGGCCTGGACAGCACGCTCAACGTGGTGTGGAACGAGATCAAGTACAAGGCCGAGGTGGTCAAGGAATATGCCGGCATCGCCCAGGTCACGTGCTTCCCGTCGCAGCTGAACCAGGTGTTCATGAACCTGCTCGTCAACGCCGCCCACGCCATCGAGGAGCGCGGCCGCATCACCGTGCGCACCGGCGGCGGCGACGGCCACGTGTGGGTCGAGGTGGAGGACAGCGGCAGCGGCATCGCGCCCGAGCTGCTGGGGCGCATCTTCGAACCGTTCTTCACCACCAAGCCGGTCGGCAAGGGCACGGGGCTGGGGCTGTCGCTGTCGTACGGCATCGTGCAGAAGCATGGCGGACGCATCGACGTGCGCAGCGAACTGGGCAAGGGATCCGTGTTCCGCGTGGTGCTGCCGCTCGAGCGCGCCATGGCGGACGAGGACGCGGCCGGCGCCGTGCAGTGACGACGCCGCCACGGGCGAACTTGCATCGCCACCGGCCTTGCCTTAAAATCCAGAACTCCATGGCCGCGTTCCGGGCCATCCCGCCCTGGCCCGGCCGTTGTATGCCGGCCAGTCCCCCATGCAAGATTCTTGACGGTGACATTTGGATACCGTGCCGTTCTGGGTGCAACTGCTTGCGCTCGCCCTCCTGATACTGTGTTCGGCCTTTTTCGCGATGGCGGAGACGGCCCTGATGGCGGCCAACCGCCACCGCCTGCGCCACCTGGCCAAGCGCGGCAGCCGTGGCGCCAGCACCACGCTGTGGCTGCTCGAACGCACCGACAAGCTGCTGTCGCTGGTGCTGATCGCCAACACCCTGATCAACGCCATGGCCACCGCGCTGGTGACGGCCATCGCCATCGCCACCTTCGGCCACGACGACAACGTGATCACCATCTCCACCAGCGTGGTGGCGTTCCTGCTGATCGTGTTCGCCGAGATCTCGCCCAAGGTGATCGGCGCCACCTACCCGGAGAAGATCGCGCTGCCCACCAGCATGGTGCTGAAGCCGCTGATGGCGGCGGCCAAGCCGCTGATCTGGTTCGTCAACCTGTTCGTCAGCGTCGTGCTCAAGCCGCTGCGCATCAAGGACGGCGCGCGCCAGCACGACGCCCGCCTGTCGCCCGAGGAGTTGCGCTCGATCGTGCTGGAGGGCGGCAACTTCATCCCGCAGAAGCACAAGAGCATCCTGCTCAACCTGTTCGACCTGGAGACCATCTCGGTCGAGGACATCATGACGCCGCGCTCGCAGATCGAGGCGCTCGACCTGGCGCTGCCGGTGGACGAGATCAAGCACGAGCTGACCACCTGCTACCACAACAAGCTGCCCGTCTACGAGGGCGAGATCAACCAGATCGTCGGCATCCTGCACGTGCGCAAGGCCGTGGCCCTGCTCAACCAGGAGCAGGAGCTGACGGTCGAGCACTTCCGCGCCCTGCTGACGGCGCCCTACTTCATCCCGCAGGACACGCGCGTGTTCACCCAGCTCCAGTATTTCCAGGAGAACCGCGAACGGCTGGGCATCATCGTCGACGAGTACGGCGAGGTGCAGGGCCTGGTCACGCTGGACGACATCATCGAGGAGATGATAGGCGAATTCACCACCTCCATGCCCGGCGCCGCCCGCGCCGACAGCTTCGACTGGAACGAGCATGGCGAATGCCTGCTGGAGGGCGCCACGGCATTGCGTGACATAAACAAGCGTCTGGGATTAAACTTCCCGTTGGACGGGCCGAAAACCCTGAACGGGATGATGCTGGAATTGTTGCAGGAAATCCCGGAGTCGCCCATCAGCGTCAAGATCGGCCAGTGCGTGATCGAGGTGGTGCAAGTGCAGCACCAGTCGATCAAAGTGGTGAAATTGATACGTCCGGGCGGCAAGCGCGCTTCCTGAGCGCAACGGCCGCAGCCCCGCCGTTGCGGGCCTCCCGCCCCGCGGACGCGCGGCGGACGCCACGGCGCGGCATAGATTGTTGCTGCACGGCAACGAGTTGCTTTACAAACTTGATCCGCAAGGGCATTATCCGACGGGTAGTTGAGGGCCAGGCTGCCCCTGTCCGCTCCACCATCCCGACACCAATCCGAACAGCGCTCCTATGGCAGCAGTCCTCCCTAACGCGGCGCCCAGCACCTCCTTGCCGGGGCTGGCCCGCGCCCTGATGCAAGCCGGACGCCTGAGCGCCCAGCAGGCGGAGGCGCTGCAAAAAAAAGCGCTGACCGAGAAGCTGCCGTTCATCGACGCCGTGCTGGCCGGCGGCATCATCGACGCGCCCGCGCTGGCCGCGTTCTGCGCGGAGACCTACGGCTACCCGCTGATCGACCTGGCCTGCCTGAACCTGGAGGCGCTGCCGCCCAAGAGCATAGACGGCAAGCTGATGTACACCCAGCGCGTGGTGGCGCTGGCCAAGCGCGGCAACAAGATGTCGGTCGCCATCTCGGACCCGACCAACACCCAGGCCCTGGACCAGATCAAGTTCCAGACCGAATCGGCCGTCGAGCCCGTCATCGTGGCCCACGACGCGCTGCTCAAGCTGCTGGCCACGCTCAGCAAGAGCGCCGAGCAAAGCCTGAGCGAACTGGCCGGCGAGGAACAGGACATCCAGTTCGCCGAGGACGACAACCCGGCCACCACGGCCGCCGCCGACCAGGCCGCCAGCGAGGTGGAGGACGCGCCCATCGTGCGCTTCCTCAACAAGATGCTGATGGACGCCGTCAACATGGGCGCCTCCGACCTGCACTTCGAGCCGTTCGAGAAGTTCTACCGGATCCGCTTCCGGGTCGACGGCGTGCTGATCGAGCATGCCCAGCCGCCGATCTCGATCAAGGAGAAGCTGGTGTCGCGCATCAAGGTGCTGGCCAAGCTCGACATCTCGGAGAAGCGCATCCCGCAGGATGGCCGCATGCGCCTGATCGTGTCGCCGACCAAGACCATCGACCTGCGCATCTCGACCCTGCCCACGCTGTTCGGCGAGAAGACCGTGATGCGGATCCTGGACGCGACCCAGGCCCAGATGGGCATCGACGCGCTCGGCTACGACCCGGACCAGAAGGCGCTGCTGCTCGACGCCATCCACCGCCCGTACGGCATGGTGCTGGTGACGGGACCGACCGGCTCGGGCAAGACGGTGTCGCTGTACACCTGCCTGAACGTGATCAACCAGCCCGGCATCAACATCTCCACGGCCGAGGACCCGGCCGAGATCAACCTGCCGGGCGTGAACCAGGTCAACGTCAACGACAAGGCCGGCCTGACCTTCCCGGTGGCCCTCAAGTCGTTCCTGCGCCAGGATCCCGACATCATCATGGTCGGCGAGATCCGCGACCTGGAGACGGCCGACATCGCCATCAAGGCGGCCCAGACCGGCCACATGGTGTTCTCCACGCTGCACACCAACGACGCGCCGTCGACCCTGACGCGGCTGATGAACATGGGGGTGGCGCCGTTCAACATCGCCTCGTCCGTGATCCTGATCACGGCCCAGCGCCTGGCGCGCCGCCTGTGCACGTGCAAGCAGCCGGTCGAGATCTCGCCGGAGCTGCTGATCAAGGCCGGCTTCCAGCCCGAGGAGCTGGACGGCAGCTGGAAACCGTACGGCCCGGTCGGCTGCGAGCGCTGCAACGGCGGCGGCTACAAGGGCCGGGTCGGCATCTACCAGATCATGCCGATCACGCCGGCCATCGAGGCGCTGATCCTGGCCAGCGGCAACGCCATGCAGATCGCGGCCCAGTCCGAGGCCGAGGGCGTGAAGTCGCTGCGCCAGTCGGGCCTGGTCAAGGTCAAGAGCGGCCTGACCAGCCTGGAAGAAGTACTCGGCTGCACCAACGAATAGGAAAGCGACCATGGCCACATCGAGCGGCACCCCGATCAAGGAATCCATCTTCTCCTGGGAGGGCAAGGACAAGACCGGCAAGACCGTGCGCGGCGAGCTGCGCGCCGGCGGCGAGGCCGTGGTCAACGTCACGTTGCGCCGCCAGGGCATCATGGTCACCAAGATCAAGAAGAAGGTCTACCGCAGCGGCAAGAAGGTGACCGACAAGGACATCTCGCTGTTCACGCGCCAGCTGGCCACCATGATGAAGGCCGGCGTGCCGCTGCTGCAGTCGTTCGACATCGTCGGCAAGGGCCACGCCAACCCGTCCGTGTCCAAGCTGGTGCTGGACCTGCGGGCCGACATCGAGACCGGCACCAGCCTGAACCAGGCGTTCCGCAAGTTCCCGCTGTACTTCGACCCGCTGTTCTGCAACCTGGTGGGCGCCGGCGAACAGGCCGGCATCCTGGAGGACCTGCTGACCCGGCTCGCGATCTACAAGGAGAAGACGCTGGCCATGAAGGCCAAGATCAAGTCGGCCCTGATGTACCCGGTGTCGATCCTGGCCGTGGCCTTCATCGTCACGGCCGTGATCATGATCTGGGTGGTGCCGGCCTTCAAGGAGGTGTTCAAGAGCTTCGGCGCCGACCTGCCCGCGCCCACGCTGGCCGTGATGGCGATCTCGGAATTTTTCGTCAAGTGGTGGTACGTGATCTTCGGCGCCATCTTCGGCGGCCTGTATTTCTTCTTCCGCGCCTGGCAGCGCTCGCTCAAGGTGCAGCGCTTCATGGATGTCACCCTGCTGAAACTGCCCGTGTTCGGCGAGGTGATCCGCAAGGCCACCATCGCGCGCTGGACCCGCACCCTGTCGACCATGTTCGCGGCCGGCGTGCCGCTGGTCGAGTCGCTCGACTCGGTGGGCGGGGCGGCCGGCAACGCCGTCTACCTGGACGCCACGCGCCGCATCCAGAGCGAGGTCAGCACCGGCGTCAGCCTGACGGTGGCCATGCAGAACGCCGACGTGTTCCCCAACATGGTGACGCAGATGGTGTCGATCGGCGAGGAATCGGGTTCGCTCGACGCCATGCTGGGCAAGGTGGCCGACTTCTACGAGGAGGAGGTCGACGAGGCCGTCGCTTCGCTGTCGAGCCTGATGGAGCCGATGATCATGGTGATCCTGGGCGTGCTGATCGGCGGCCTGGTGATCGCCATGTACCTGCCCATCTTCAAGCTCGGCTCCGTGGTCTGACGGTGGCGTGGGGCCGCGCGGCGGCCCCATGCCAGCCAGGAATGCATTACACTCGACCCGTGACAATAACGACGCCCCCAGGGCGCAACTCCCCATCGTGCAAACTACCCTGTTCTTCGCCCCGCCCGCCAACCTCGTCGTCAGCCTGATCGCGGCCCTGTTCGGGCTCATGTTCGGCAGCTTCCTCAACGTCGTCATCCACCGCCTGCCGAAGATGATGCAGCGCGAATCGGACAACTACGTGGCCACGGAAAGCGGCAAGGAGCCGCCCCACACCGACCGCTACAACCTGGTCGCGCCGCGCTCGGCCTGCCCGCACTGCGGCCACCAGATCACGGCGCTGGAGAACATCCCCGTGCTCAGCTACCTGGTCCAGCGCGGCAAGTGCAGCGCCTGCAAGGCGCCGATCTCGGCCCGCTACCCGGCCGTGGAACTGCTGACGGCGGTGCTGTCGGGCCTGATGGTGTGGCACTTCGGCAGCGGCTGGGCCGGCCTGGCCGCCATCTTCTTCGTGTGCGCGCTGGTGGCCATGACCTTCATCGACTTCGACACCCAGATGCTGCCGGACGACCTGACCTTCCCGCTGCTGTGGGCCGGCCTGCTGCTCAACGTCAACGCCACCTTCGTGCCGCTGCAGGACGCCGTGATCGGCGCGGCGGCCGGCTACCTGGCGCTGTGGTCGATCTACTGGCTGTTCAAGCTGGCCACGGGCAAGGAGGGCATGGGCTACGGCGACTTCAAGCTGCTGGCCGCGCTCGGTGCGTGGATGGGCTGGGCCATGCTGCCGGCCATCATCCTGCTGTCGTCGGTGGTGGGCGCCGTGGTCGGCATCTGCCTGATCGTGTTCGCGCGCCACGGCCGCCACAACCCGATCCCGTTCGGCCCCTACCTGGCGGCGGCCGGCCTGATCGCCCTGCTGTGCGGCAAACAACTGTCGGGCTTCACGTCCGGCCTGCTGGGCTGACATGGGCGGCCCGCCCCGCTTCACGGTCGGCCTGACGGGCGGCATCGGCAGCGGCAAGAGCACGGTGGCCGAGCTGTTCGCCGCGCGCGGCGCCACCATCGTCGACACCGACCAGATCGCCCACAGCCTGACGGCGCCCGGCGGCGCGGCCATGGCCGACATCGTGGCCCGCTTCGGCCCCGAATACGCGGACGCGGCCGGCGCGCTGGACCGGGCCCGCATGCGCCAGCTGGTGTTCGCCGACCCCGACGCCAAGGCCGGCCTGGAGGCCATCCTGCACCCGCGCATCCGGGCCGCGACCGAGGCGGCCGCGGCCGCCGCCAGCGGCTGCTACGTGATGCTGGCCATCCCGCTGTTGGTGGAATCGGGCTCATGGCGTGCGCGGGTGTCGCGCGTGCTTGCGGTAGACTGCCCGGAAACGGTTCAGCTGGCCCGGGTGATGGCGCGCAACCACTTGCCAGAAGCGCAAGTGCGGGCCATCATGGCGGCACAGGCCACGCGCCGGCAGCGGCTGGACGCGGCCGACGACGTGATCGTCAACGACGGCGGCCTGGACGCGCTGACGCCCCAAATCGACCGTCTGCACCGCCTATATCTGACTTTTTCGAGCGGAATGGCGCCAAACGGGCCCCAAGGTTTGTAATTTTGCTTCGCTTGCTTCAAAATCACGGGATTATCAGCGGGTCCACACATAGAGGGATGTTATTTTGATCGTCTACGAATATCCTTTCAACGAACGCATACGTACCCTGTTGCGGTTGGAGGACCTGTACGAGAAATTCAAGTTCTTTGTGCATCAAGAACACCCGATGCAGCACCATGTCGCGCTGGCCACCATCTTCGACATGCTGGAGGTGGCGGGCCGGGCCGATCTCAAGTCGGACCTGCTGCAGGAGCTGGAACGCCAGCGCCAAAGCCTGCTGGGCTACCGCATGAACCCCAACGTCCAGGCCGAGACGCTGGACGCCATCCTGGGCGAGCTGGACGCCGTCAGCGGCGCGCTGGTGGCGGCCCAGGGCAAGACCGGCCAGAACGTGCGCGACAACGAATGGCTGATGTCGATCCGCGGCCGCACCATCATCCCCGGCGGCGCCTGCGAATTCGACCTGCCGTCCTACTACGCGTGGCAGCAGCGCAGCGCCGAACAGCGCTTCAACGACATCGCCAACTGGTTCGCCCCGCTGGCGCCGCTGTTCGACGCGCTGGCCCTCGTGCTGCGCCTGCTGCGCGACTCGGGCGGCCCGGTCAAGATGATCGCCGTGGCCGGCAGCTACCAGCAGATGTTGCAGGGCAAGGTGTACCAGATGCTGCGCCTGACGCTGGACGAGACGCTGGGCGCCATCCCCGAGATCTCGGCCAACAAATACATGCTGTGGGTGCGCTTCACCACCCAGGGCGGCGACCTGAAACCCAAGCCGCTGGAAGACGATGTACCATTCGAGCTCACGCTCTGTAATTTTTGATGGATCGCTATGACCGTTGTTGATTGCCCCACCTGCGGCGCCAAAGTGGAATGGAAGCCGGAGAACAAATTCCGCCCGTTCTGCTCGGAACGCTGCAAACAGATCGACCTGGGCGCCTGGGCCGAGGAAAAATACACCATCCCCGCCGCGCCGCCGGTCGATCCGCTCGACCAGGAATAAGCCGCGCGCTCAGCCGTAGCGCACCTGCTCCAGCCATTCCAGCAACGGGATGGTCGCCGGCAGCAGCGGTTCCACCCCCACCGCCCCCTGCCACGCGAACGCCTGCCCTTCCAGGCTTTGCGGCTCGCCTTCCCAGTCGCGGCTGATGAAGAAATGCAGCCGCACGTGCGCGTGCGGATACACGTGCTCGATGCCACACCATTCCTCGGCGCTGCGGATGGTCAGCCCCAGTTCCTCGACGAATTCGCGCTTGAGCGCCTGCAGCACCGTCTCGCCCGGATCGACCTTGCCGCCGGGGAATTCCCAGTAGCCGGCGTAGGGCTTGCCTTCGGGACGCTGGCCCAGCAGCACGTCGCCGTTGGGCCGCACCAGGACGCCGACGGCCACGTCGATCGGGCGCGCGCCGCCGTTCAGGCCACCGCCGCCGCTCACGCCATTGCCACCGCTCATGCCGCGCCGTCCCGCGGCAGCTTGCCGGCGTGATCCTTGGCGAACTGCCAGGCCACCCGGCCCGAACGCGAACCGCGCTGCAGGGCCCAGCGCAGGGCGTCGGCGCGGGCGGCTTCGATCTGGGCCGCGTCGCAACCGAAAGAAGTCAGCCAGTGGGCCACGATGTCGAGGTAGTCGTCCTGCTTGAACGGGTAGAACGACAGCCACAGGCCGAAGCGCTCGGACAGCGAAATCTTCTCCTCCACCGTCTCGCCCGGATGCAGGTCGCCATCCTCGTCGTGCTGGTAGCTGGCGTTGTCGGACATGCGCTCGGGCATCAGGTGGCGGCGGTTCGAGGTGGCGTAGATCAGCACGTTGTCCGACTGGGCGGCCACGCTGCCGTCGAGCGCCACCTTGAGCGCCTTGTAGCCGCTCTCGCCCTCCTCGAACGACAGGTCGTCGCAGAAGATGATGAAGCGCTCGGGGCGGCCCGCCACCAGGTCCACGATGTCGGGCAGCTCGGCCAGGTCGGCCTTGTCGACCTCGATCAGGCGCAGGCCGTCGGCCGCGAACTGGTTCAGACAGGCCTTGATCAGCGACGACTTGCCGGTGCCGCGCGCGCCCGTCAGCAGCACGTTGTTGGCCGGACGGCCGGCCACGAACTGGCGCGTGTTCTGTTCGATCTGGGCCTTCTGCGGGCCGATGTTGTGCAGGTCGGTCAGCGCGATGGTCGAGGCGTGCGCCACGGCCTGCAGGTAGCTGGCGCCGCTGTGGTGGCGGCGCCAGCGGTAGGCGTAGCCGAGCCGCCAGTCCGGCGCGCGCGGGGTCTGCGGCAGGATGGCCTCGACCCGCTGCAGCAGCGCCTCGGCCCGCACCAGGAATTGTTCCAGTGGCGTCGTCATGATCAGGAACGGTAGTCGGCGTTGATGGTCACGTAGTCGTGCGACAGGTCGCAGGTGTAGACGGTGGCGGCGGCCGCGCCGCGCGCCAGCTTGACGCGCACCGTGATCTCGCTTTGCGACATCACGCGCTGGCCGTCCTCCTCCTTGTAGTCGGGATTGCGGCCGCCATCCTTGGCCACCCACACGTCGTCCAGGTAGAGGTTGAGGCGGCTCACGTCGAGGTCGTCCACGCCGGCGTAGCCGATGGCGGCCAGGATGCGGCCCAGGTTGGGGTCGGACGCGAAGAACGCCGTCTTGACCAGCGGCGAGTGGCCGATCGAGTAGGCGATCTTGCGGCATTCGGCCACGTCCTTGCCGTCCTCCACCGTGACGGTGATGAACTTGGTGGCGCCCTCGCCGTCGCGCACGATCGCCTGCGCCAGGAACAGCGCCAGGTCGGTCACGGCGGCCGCCAGTTGCGCGTACTCGGGGCTGTCGACGGAACTGACCTCCAGCGTGCCGGCGCCGGTGGCGATCAGCATGAAGGAATCGTTGGTCGAGGTGTCGCCGTCGATGGTGATGCAGTTGAAGCTGAGGTCGGCCACCTGCTTGACCAGCACGTCCAGCACGGGCTGGGCGACCTTGGCGTCGAACGCCAGGAAGCCGAGCATGGTCGCCATGTTGGGCTTGATCATGCCGGCGCCCTTGCTGATGCCCGTCAGCGTGACCGCGTGGCCGGCCACGTCGACCCGGCGCGAGGCGGCCTTGGGCTGGGTGTCGGTGGTCATGATGGCTTCGGCCGCATTGAACCAGTTGTCGGCCCGCAGGCCGGCCACGGCTTGCGGCAGGCCGGCCACGATCTTGTCGACCGGCAGTTGCTCGAGGATCACGCCGGTCGAGAACGGCAGGATCTGCTGCGCCTCGCAGCCGAGCAGGCCGGCCAGCGCGGCGCAGCTGGCGTTGGCGGCGGCCAGGCCGGCCTCGCCCGTGCCGGCGTTGGCGTTGCCGGTGTTGACCATCAGCGCGCGGATCGGCTTGCCGCCGGCCTGCGCGGCCGCCAGGTGGGCCTTGGCCACCTGCACCGGCGCGGCGCAGAAACGGTTGAGCGTGAACACCCCGGCCACCGTGGCGCCCGGCGCCACCTGCAGCACCAGCACGTCCTTGCGGTTGGGCTTTTTGATGCCGGCTTCGGCGTAGCCGATGGCGACGCCCGCGACGGGCTGGAGGTCGGCGGCGAGGGGCTTGGGGGAGTTGACGGCCATGGTATGTTCTCGTGCTAGGGATGGAGGGAAAAAGGTAGCCGCTATTGTAATCCCTCGCGCGCGAAATGTTGGCGCGCCGTGTGGCCGCCGGCGCGGCCAGGGCGCCGCCGGCCGGGCGCCGCCATCGACCGCCGGCCACCGGCCGGAACATGATAAAAATACATGCCATATCAATAATTTATTGATCCCGCAGCGGAATGCGGCGGCTTTTAAGCCGGAAAAACGACAAAAAAATAGAACACTCATTCTATTTCCCTCTTGAACAACAGATGCCATGCGGAAATTCGTCTAATGTGACGCCTGCGTGCGCTACAAGCGTGCCGCGACCGACAGGCGTACTGCGCCATACGACAGAGCGCCGAGAACAATAAAGAACCCAACGGAATCCAAGAATGAAAAAACAACTGTTATTAGCAAGCATCCTGGCCGCCTTCGGCGCGTCGACCGCGCAAGCGGGCACGCTGGGCGATGGCGACCTGAGCATCAGCGGCTTCGGCACGCTGGGCGTGGCCAAGAGCAACACCGACCAGGCCCAGTTCGCCCGTTACAACCAGGCCGAAGGCGTCGGCGACAAGGCCCGCATCGGCCTCGACAGCAACCTCGGCCTGCAGGCCACGTACAAGTTCAACGACCAGCTGTCGGGCACGGTGCAGGTGCTGACCCGCAAGAACACCAGCCCCACCTTCACCACCGACCTGACCTGGGCCTTCCTCAAGTACAAGCTCAGCGATGAACTGAACGTGCGCGTCGGCCGCGTGGTGGTGCCGACCTTCCTGATCTCGGACTACCAGAACGTGGGCTACGCCAACACGATGATGCGTCCGCCGATCGAACTGTACGGCCAGAACACGCTCGAGAACGTGGACGGCGGCGACGTCAACTACCAGCACGCCTTCGGCGACGTCAACTTCACGGCCCAGGCCTTCGCCGGCGTCAGCCGCGGCAAGCTGTTCATCCCGACCGGCGCCGGCTCCGTGGCCACCTACCGCGCCCCGGCCGGCGGCATCACCCTGGCCGCCGAATACGGCCCGTTCCAGTTGCGCCTGGCCCACGCGCGCGCCAAGCTGACCACCAACGACCTGACCCCGGTCAACAACCTGACCAACCTGCTGACCAAGGTCGGCTTCCCGGCCCTGGCCAACGACCTGAGCCTGACCCCGGGCAAGAAGATCGCGTTCACCTCGGTCGGCCTGACCATGGACTGGAACAACATCCTGCTGCAATCGGAGTACGCGCAGCGGCGCGACAAGGACGCCGTGTACGTGCCCGACACCAACGCCTGGTACGCGCTGGCCGGCTACCGCGTCGGCAAGGTGCTGCCGTACTACGCCCACGCGGCCGTCACCGGCGCCGGCAGCTCGGTCACCGTGCCGGCCACGCTGCCGGCCAACAGCCCGCTGGGCGCGACCGTGCGCGGCCTGCTGGTGTCCACCGAGCAAAGCTCGGACCTGATCGGCGTGCGCTGGGACTTCGCCAAGAACGTGGCGGCCAAGTTCCAGGTCGACCGCGTCAAGCCGAAGGTCAAGTCCGGTTCGCTGATCTTCGTCCAGCCGGCCGCCGGCATCACCAACAGCGTGACCGTGGTTGCGGCCGCGCTTGACTTCGTATTCTGATCGGGAGCCCTTCGATGAAATCCATGATGACTTCTTTGCTGCTGGCCGCCCTGGCCGCGGCTGCGCTGCCGGCCTCGGCTGAAACCGTTGTGATCGTCAGCCAGAAGAACCCGGCCACGCGCATGTTCTCGGAACAGGCGGCCCAGTTCTTCCTCGGCAAATCGACCATGTTCACCCCCGTCGACCAGGCCGAAGGCTCGCCCATCCGCGCCGAGTTCTACCACAAGGTGGCCGACAAGGACGCGGCCCAGGTCAAGGCCATCTGGTCCAAGCTGGAGTTCACCGGCAAAGGCACGCCGCCCAAGGAGTACCACTCCGACGCGGAAGTGCGCAAGGCCGTGGCGGCCGACCCCAAGGCCATCGGCTACATCAGCAAGGCGGCCGTCGATGACAGCGTGAAAGTGATCCTGACGCTGCCGTAAGCGCCGCGGCGCTTGCCACACAACGCCCGGCCCCGAGCCGGGCGTTGTCTTTTCCAGAACGCGGTCGCGCTGATTTTGTCCTGGACGGCGCTGAAAAAACCACAGTTTTCACACCGGGGCCGCAATTCGACACATTCTAGATTTATGCCTCAAGGAAATTCGTCTAAGGTAACACCTAAGCGGACATGGCTGCGGCAGCGATCCTGAGCACACCACATCCGCAAGCACCAGACAAGAATTTCTCGACGTAAGAGACAACAAGAGGGGACTTATGAAGAAACTCGTTATCGCAAGTGCATTATTCGCGGCATTCGGCGGCGCCCACGCGGGCGCGCTGGACGACGGCAATCTCACCATCGGCGGCTTCGGCACGCTGGGCGTGGCCCGGGCCGACACCGACAAGGCGCAGTTCACCCGCTACAACCAGGCCGAAGGCGTGGGCGACAAGGCCCGCATCGGCCTCGACACCAACCTCGGCCTGCAGGCCAGCTACAAGATCAACGACCAGCTGTCGGGCACGGTGCAGGTGCTGACCCGCAAGAACACCAGCCCCACCTTCACCACCGACCTGACCTGGGCCTTCCTCAAGTACAAGATCAACGACGAGCTGAACGTGCGCGTGGGCCGGGTGGTGATCCCGACCTTCCTGATCTCGGACTACCAGAACGTGGGCTACGCCAACACGATGATGCGGCCGCCGATCGAGATGTACGCCCAGGATCCGATCGAAGGCGCCGACGGCGCCGACTTCAATTACCAGCACGCGTTCGGCGACACCAACTTCACGGCCCAGGGCATCGTCGGCGTCAGCCGCGGCAAGCTGGTGCTGGCCGGCGCCAACACCGTGGCCACCTACCGCGCCCCCGTGCTCGGTCTGAGCGTGGCCGTCGAGCACGGCCCGGTCACGCTGCGCGCGGCCCACGTGGAAGCCAGGATGAGCAGCAACGACGTGGCCCCGCTGAACCAGCTGCAAGGCGTGCTGACCAAGGTCGGCTTCCCCACGCTGGCCTATGACCTGGGCGTCAACAACACCAAGAAGGTGGCGTTCACGGCCGTGGGCGCCCTGCTGGACTGGAACAACATCGTCGGCCAGGCCGAATACGGCATGCGCCGCGCCAAGGACCCGGTCTACATCCCCGACAACAACGCCTGGTACGCGATGGTGGGCTACCGCATGGGCAAAGTGCTGCCCTACTACGCGCACTCGGCCATCACCCAGCATGGCCGCTCGGTGACGCTGCCGGCCGGCTTCCCGCCCGCCGGCGCCCTGTTCGCCACCGTCGACAGCCTGCTGACGTCGGCCGAGCAGACCACCGACCTGATCGGTGTGCGCTGGGACTTCGCCAAGAACGTCGATCTGAAGGTCCAGCTCGACCGCGTCAAGCCGAAGACCAAGACCGGCACGCTGATCAACGGCCCGGCGGCGGGATTGAAGGACACGGTCAACGTGGTGGCCGCTTCGCTCGACTTCGTGTTCTGATGGGGGGGATGCCATGAAACTGCTGATCCAAGCCTCCCTGCTGTGCGCCCTGTCCGCCACCGCCCTGTCGGCCGGCGCCGAAACCGTGGTGATCGTCAACAAGGCCAATCCGGCCACGCGCATGTTCTCGGAGCAGGCGTCCCAGTTCTTCCTGGGCAAATCGACGATGTTCACGCCGATCGACCAGGCCGAGGGCTCGCCCATCCGCGCCGACTTCTACCACAAGGCGGCCGACAAGGACCCGGCCCAGGTGAAGGCGATCTGGTCCAAGCTGGTGTTCACCGGCAAGGGCACGCCGCCCAAGGAGTACAGCTCCAACGCCGAGGTCAAGAAAGCCGTTGCTGCCGATCCCAAGGCAATCGGTTATATTGACAAGTCGGCAGTGGATGATACCGTCAAGGTCATCCTGACCCTGCCGTAAGAGCCGGCGTCATCCGCGCCCGCGCCCCGTTCCGGGAGCGCGGGCGCTGTCTCGTCCGGCGTCGATTGGCTGGCAAGGGAGGCAAGTGTTGAGTCTATCGCTGCGCGCGAAATTTCTGCTGCTCAGTGCCGTGGTGCAGGCGCTGGTGGTCGGTCTGCTGATCTGGAACAGCCTGCGGCTGATGGACGGCGCCGTCAGCAAGAACGCGGAACGGGTGGCCCATGAGTACGCCGTCACCCTCAATCTGTCGCTCGGCCCCTACGCCACGCGCGGCAAGCTGGCCGAGCTCAGCAACTATCTGGCCGAGATGCTGGCCGATCCCAACGACAGTTACCTGCGCTACTTGGTCGTGCTCGACGCCGAGCGCCGCCCCCTGCTCGAGGTGGGCACGCGCGCGCCCACCCTGCCGTTCGCGCTGGCCGCCAACCGCGGGCTGCAAGGCCAGACCGTGCGCACCTACGACGACGGCCACACCCTGCACGCGCGCACCCCGCTGCTGCTGCAGGACAACAAGGTCGGCTCGCTCAACTTCGGCCTGTCCACGCGCGACCTGCAGCAGTCGCGCGACGAGGTGATGTGGCAGGGCGGCGTGATCTCGCTGGCCGGCCTGGTGCTGGGCGTGGCCCTGTTCTACCTGTTCACCCACGGCATCGGCAAGCGGCTGCAGGCGCTGACGGGCCAGACCCGCCAGCTGGCGCCGGGCCTGGAGGCCGTGGCGCCGCAGGCGCCGCGCCGCGAAGGCGACGAGATCGACCAGTTCTCGCGCTCGCTGAACGCGATGAGCGCCGCGCTGCGCCAGCGCGTGGCCCAGCTCGAACAATCGCAGCAGCGGCTGTCCGAATCGGAGGCGCGCTTCAAGACCCTGTTCGACATGGCGCCGCTGCCGCTGAGCGTGACCGATTTCGACGGCCACATCATCGCCGCCAACCAGGCGCTGACGCGCACCTTCGGCCACCCCGTCGGCGACCTGATCGGCAAGCGCTCGGACCAGCTGTCGTTCTGGGCCAGCATGCGCGAGCGCGACCGCCTGTGGGACATCTTCCTGCGCGACGGCAGCGTGCAGGGCGACGTGGCCGGCGTGCTGCTGCCCGACGGCAGCGTGGGCAGCGTGGCCATCTGGTCCTCGACCCTGGTGCTCGACGGACGCCAGGCCATCATCTGGGCCCTGCTCGACCTGACCGAGGAGCTGAACGCCAAGCGCGAACTGAAGGACCTGAACGTGTCGCTCGAGAGCCGGGTCAGCGAACGCTCGGCCGCGCTGGAGCGGGCCAACGCCGACCTGAGCGCCGCGCTCGACACGCTGCGCCAGACCCAGCACGAACTGCTGGCGTCGGAGAAGATGGCCTCGCTCGGCTCGCTGGTGGCCGGCATCGCCCACGAACTGAACACGCCGATCGGCAACAGCCTGCTGGCCTCGACCACGCTGGGCGACCGCGTGCACGCGTTCGACGCGCTGGTGGCCGGCGGCAACCTGCGCCGTTCCGAACTGCTGCAATACCTGGACGAGGTGCGCCTGGCCAGCGAGCTGATCTCCGGTTCGCTGCGCAAGGCGGCCGACCTGATCTCGTCGTTCAAGCAGATCGCCGTCGACCAGACCAACGACCAGCGGCGCGAATTCGACCTGGCCACGGCCGTGCACGACACGGTGGCCACCTACATGCCGCGGCTGCGGCGCGCCGGCTGCGCGGTGCGCATGGCCGTGCCCGAGGGCATCAAACTCGACTCCTACCCGGGCGGCCTGTACCAGATCCTCAACAACCTGCTCAACAACGCGCTGGCGCACGCGTTCGAGCAGCGCGCCAGCGGCCACATCACGATCGAAGCGGGCGCGGCCGAGGACGACATGGTGGACCTGGTGTTCAGCGACGACGGCGCCGGCATGACGGAGGACGTGCTGCGCCACGTGTTCGACCCCTTCTTCACCACCAAGATGGGCCAGGGCGGCACGGGGCTGGGCATGAACATCGTCTACAACATCGTCACCGGCGTGCTGGGCGGGCGCATCGCCATCGACTCCACGCCCGGCACCGGCACCACCGTCCACATCACGATCCCGCGCGAGGCCCCCCAGCGCGACGCCGCCCGCTAAGCAAAACAAAACCGGGGTCAGGTCATGAGTTCACGCAACTTGCGTGAATTCATGACCTGACCCCGGTTTATTTGCCGCCGACGCGGATCAGGCCAGCTTGCCGTGGCAGGCCTTGTACTTCTTGCCGCTGCCGCATGGGCATGGATCGTTGCGGCCCACCTTCACGCCCATGTTGAGCAACGGTTCGCCGGTGGCCGGTTCGGCGTTGGCCGCGGGCGCCAGCAAGTCCTCGGGCGCCGCGTTCGGGTTGAAGTCGGCGTGCTGGTAGTGCACATTGCCCACGTGCGGCTGCTGCAGGGCAGCCTCGGCCGCGTCGATCTCCTCGCGCGACTGGATGCGCACCGTCATGATCAGGCGCACCACTTCGTTCTTGATCATGTCCAGCATCTGGCCGAACAGCTCGAACGCTTCGCGCTTGTACTCCTGCTTGGGGTTCTTCTGCGCGTAGCCGCGCAGGTGGATGCCCTGGCGCAGGTGGTCGAGCGCGGCCAGGTGCTCGCGCCAGTGGCTGTCCACGCTTTGCAGCATGACGTTGCGCTCGAAGCCGCCGAACGCCTCCTTGCCCACGATGTCGATCTTGGACTGGTACAGCGCGTCGGCCGCGGCCAGCACACGTTCGAGGATGTCCTCGTCCGTCAGGTTCTGCTCCGATTCGAGCATGGCGCGCAGCGGCAGTTCGATCTGCCACTCGGCCGCCAGCGCCGCCTCCAGGCCCTTGATGTTCCACTGCTCTTCCACCGACTCGGCCGGCACGTATTCGCGCACCATGTCGGTGAAGGCGCCGTGGCGCAGCGACTGGATCAGCTCGGCGATGTCGACGCTCTCCAGCAGCTCGTTGCGCTGCTGGTAGATGACCTTGCGCTGGTCGTTGGCGACGTCGTCGTATTCGAGCAGTTGCTTACGGATGTCGAAGTTGCGCGCCTCGACCTTGCGCTGGGCCGACTCGATCGAACGCGACACGATGCCCGCCTCGATCGGTTCGCCTTCCGGCATCTTCAGGCGGTCCATGATGGCGCGCACGCGGTCGCCGGCGAAGATGCGCAGCAGCTGGTCGTCGAGCGACAGGAAGAAGCGCGAGGAGCCGGGGTCGCCCTGGCGCGCGGCACGGCCGCGCAGCTGGTTGTCGACCCGGCGCGACTCGTGGCGCTCGGTGCCGACGATGTGCAGGCCGCCGGCCGCCACCACCTGGTTGTGCAGCGCCTGCCAGCCGTCGCGCAGTGCCTGCGCCTGGGCCGCCTTGTCGGCGTCGCTCAGCTCGGCGTTCGCCTCGATGACGCGGATCTGCCCCTCCACGTTGCCGCCCAGTACGATGTCGGTGCCGCGACCGGCCATGTTGGTGGCGATGGTGATGGCCTTGGGACTGCCGGCCTGGGCGATGATCTCCGCCTCGCGCGCGTGCTGCTTGGCGTTCAGCACGTTGTGCGGCAGGCCGCCCTTGGTCAGGATGCCCGACAGCAGCTCGGAGTTCTCGATCGAGGTGGTGCCCACCAGCACCGGCTGGCCGCGCTCGTAGCACTCGCGGATCTCCAGCATCATGGCGTTGTACTTCTCGGCCGACGACTTGTACACCTGGTCGTGGCGATCCTTGCGCTGCGATGGACGGTTGGGTGGGATGACGACCGTCTCCAGGCCGTAGATCTCCTGGAATTCGTAGGCTTCCGTGTCGGCCGTGCCGGTCATGCCGGCCAGCTTGCTGTACATGCGGAAGTAGTTCTGGAACGTGATCGAGGCCAGGGTCTGGTTCTCGTTCTGGATCTTGACGCCTTCCTTGGCCTCCACCGCCTGGTGCAGGCCGTCGGACCAGCGGCGGCCCGTCATCAGGCGGCCCGTGAACTCGTCGACGATGATCACTTCGTTGTTCTGCACCACGTAGTGCTGGTCCTTGAAGTACAGCGCGTGCGCGCGCAGGGCCGCGTACAGGTGGTGCACCAGCGTGATGTTGGCCGAGTCGTACAGCGAGGCGCCCTCGGGCAGCAGGCCCATCTTGGTCAGGATCGCCTCGGCCTTCTCGTGGCCGGCCTCGGTCAGCAGCACCTGGTGCGCCTTCTCGTCCTTGGTGTAGTCGCCGGGGACTTCGACCTTGCCCTTGCCGTCCGGGGTTTCCTCGCCGATCTGCTGGGTCAGCAGGCGCGGCACTTCATTGATCTTGTAGTACAGGTCGGTGTGGTTCTCGGCCTGGCCGGAGATGATCAGCGGGGTGCGGGCCTCGTCGATCAGGATCGAGTCCACCTCGTCGACGATGCCGAAGTTCAGCACGCGCTGGACGCGGTCGCGGGCCTCGAACACCATGTTGTCGCGCAGGTAGTCGAAGCCGAATTCGTTGTTGGTGCCGTAGGTGATGTCGGCGTTGTACGCGGCCTGCTTGGCGGCGTGCTCCATCTGCGACAGGTTGATGCCGGTCGTCAGGCCCAGCCAGCCATACAGCTTGCCCATGGTGTCGGCGTCGCGCTGGGCCAGGTAGTCGTTGACGGTCACGATGTGCACGCCCTTGCCGGCCAGCGCGTTCAGGTAGGCCGGCAGCGTCGCCGTCAGCGTCTTGCCCTCGCCCGTGCCCATCTCCGCGATTTTGCCGTAGTGCAGAACCATGCCGCCGATCAGCTGCACGTCGAAGTGGCGCATCTTGAACACGCGCTTGCTCGCTTCGCGGCAGACGGCGAACGCCTCGGGCAGGATCGCGTCCAGCGACTCACCGTTGGCGATGCGTTGCTTGAAGGCGGGCGTCTTCGCTTGCAGCTCGGCATCCGACAGCTTTTCAATGACAGGCTCGAGCGCATTGATCTCGCGTACCGTTTTTTGGTATTGCTTGAGCAGCCGCTGGTTGCGGCTACCGAAAATCTGGGTCAGTAATGACATGCTTGAATTCTTGAAAAAACGCCGTTAAAAAAAGCTCTGTTGGTGAAAGTTGCCTTACCGCACGGAGTTCGACTATGGCAAAAGACGATGATTTTATCATGCGCAGTCGTCCACATTGGGGTATTGGCCTGTATAACAATAGCCCAAATCAGAACAATGCCACAAAATCAACACATTTTGTGGGCGCGTAGCCGAGGGTAGCGCGCAATTGCTGCATGGCCGTGACAGCGGCAGGCACGGATGGGCCGGCTTGTGATATGTTTCGGCCCATGCGATTCAACTCCTCCAACCTGTCCCTGAGGCGACCCACGGCCGTCGGCGCCACCGATTTCCTGCGGCGCGACGACAAGATGGCCGCGCTGCTGCCGGCCATCGAGCGCATGGCCTCGCTGCAGCGCGACTGCGCGGCGGCCCTGCCGGCCATGTTCCAGTACGTGGAAATCCTGTCGTTCGAGGACGGCCAGTTGCTGCTGGCCACGCCCAACGCGGCGCTGGCGGCCAAGCTCAAGCAGCAGGTGCCCAAGCTGCAGGAGACGCTGGCCCGGCGCGGCTGGCAGGTGGCGGCGGTCAAGCTGCGGGTGCAGATGGTGAAGGCGGCCGAGATCAAGGAACAGATGCGGGCGCTGTCGCTGCCCGAGGCGGCCGTGGCCGCGTTCGACGAGCTGGGCCACACGCTCGAGCAGACCACCCACAACGCCGGCCTGATCGAAGCGCTGCAACGGATGGTGGCCCGCCGCCGCCAGGGTGGCGGCTAGGGCAAAAAATCTTAAGTTAGCGCCCACTCACGCGCCATCTGGCGCAGATACGACGGTGGCGCCGCCTCGTTGGTGTCGAACGAGACGATCTCATACGCTTCCGGATGCTTGAGCAGCTCCAGCAGCAGCTGGTTGTTGAGCGCGTGGCCGGACTTGTGCGCCTCGTAGCTGGCCAGCAAGGGATGGCCTACCAGGTACAAATCGCCGATGGCGTCCAGGATCTTGTGGCGCACGAATTCGTCGTCGTAGCGCAGGCCGTCCGAATTGAGGATGCGGTACTCATCCATCACGATGGCGTTTTCCAGCGAGCCGCCGCGCGCCAGGCCTATGCCGCGCAGCATTTCCACGTCCTGCATGAAGCCGAAGGTGCGCGCGCGCGCCACGTCGTGCACATACGACACGTCGCCGAAATCGACCTGGGCCCGCTGGCTGGTGCCATCGACGGCCGGGTGGTTAAATTCGATGAAAAAGTCTAATTTAAAACCGTTGTAAGGCGACAACCGCGCCCATTTTTCCTTGTCGCCGACGCCATCGCGGATCTCGACCGGCTTCAGCACGCGGATGAATTTCTTGGCCGCCGGCTGTTCCTGCACGCCCGCCTGCTGCAACAGAAACACGAACGACGAGGCCGAGCCATCCATGATGGGGATTTCCTCGGCGCTCACGTCGATGTACAGGTTGTCGATGCCCAGGCCGGCGCAGGCCGACATCAGGTGCTCGACCGTGGACACGCGCGCGCCATCCTTGACCAGCACGGACGCCATGCGGGTGTCGCCCACGGCCATGGCGCTGGCGGGGAAATCGACGATGGGATCCAGGTCCACGCGGCGGAACACGATGCCCGTATCGGGCGCGGCCGGGCGCAGGGTCAGCTCGACCTTGGTGCCGGAATGCAGGCCCACGCCGGTGGTGCGGACCAGTTGTTTGATGGTGCGTTGTTTAAGCATCCCGCGATTATAGCGAAGTTGGGCCAGCCACGTTTCCGCCCTGTTGCCCGCCAATCACGGATGTTCCGCCTCCGCATGCACGGCCTCATGCCGCACCAGGTAGATGCCGCTGGCCACGATGATCAGCGCGCCGAGCACCGTGTAGCCGTCCGGCAGCGTGTGCCACAACAGCCAGTCGATGGCCACGCCCCAGGCCAGGGCCGAGTATTCGAACGAGGCCACGGTGGAGGCCTTGCCCTTGCTGAATGCCTCCGTGATGGCCAGCTGGCCGAAGAAGCCGCTCAGCGCCAGCGCCACCAGCACCAGCCAGTCCTCCTGCCGCACCGGCACCCAGACGCCGGCCGCCATGGCCAGCCCGCCGGCGGCCATGATCAGCAGATACCAGAACATCATCGATTCGCTGTTGTCGGTGCGGGCCAGCACGCGGCTGGCGATGGCCGACACGGCGTAGCAGGCCGCCGCCCCCAGAATCGACAGGCCGCCGACCGACAGGAAACCCGTCCCTTCCGGCCGCAGCACCACCAGCACGCCGATCATGCCGACCACAATGGCGGCCCACTGGGCGCGGCCCACCTTCTCCTTCAGCACGAACACGGACAGGGCCGCGATCAGCGACGGCGCGATGAAGAAGATCGAATACGCCTCGGCCAGCGACAAGTTGCGCAGGCCGAACGCGAACATGGTCAGCATGCCGATGCCGAGCGCGCCACGGAACAGGTGCATGGACCAGCGCACATGGAGGATGCGCGCGAACGCGCCCCTGTAAGCCATGTAGGCGCACAGCAGCGGCAGCGAGCACAGCGCGCGCAAGGCCGTCACCTGCATGGCCGGGTAATGGGCCGACAACACTTTCATGGCCGTGTCCATCAGCGAGAACATGGCCACGGCGATCAGCATGGCGTAAATGGCGTGCAGGTTTTCCCTGCGGGAGACGATGACGGCGGACAGGGCGGGCCTCTTGAATAACGGTGGCCGCTGCGATGGTGGGACGCGGCCGCATGGAACGTCATCATGGCGACGTCCAGAGCCAGCAGCGGCGGCGTGTGGCCAGCGCTCCGGGAAATTATAGCAAGGAGGAAATATTTTTGCTGGGCGCGCCGGCGCCGTGGCGGTGCCCGGTTGCGCAATTTGCCCACATTCAACCCGATTGCTGCTGTATGGCAAACCCGTTGATGGTAAGCTGAAATGACTGCAAGTTGATCGATTATTCTGAGGAGATGCGCATGGCGCTTGAAGCAGCGACCCGGGAAGAATTGCAATCGATACTCGCGCAACTGAAAGAAGCACTCAACTACCACCAGGCGTGGTACGGGGCCTTGGTCCGCACACTGGTTTGCGGGCTGCCGGGCGACAAACGCGATGTCGGCGAACTGGCCCACACCGAGTGCCGGTTCGGCCAATGGTTTTACGGCGAGGCCCCCGACGAACTGCGCAACCATCCTGGCTTCATCGCCATGGGCGAAGAACACCAGCGCTTGCACCAGCTGGCCAAGCAGCTGCTGGTTGCCGCCAGCGGCGGCAACCACATCGCCACGCTCGACTACGATAACTTCTCCAACGCGCTCGACCGGATGCGGCTGGAAATCAGCTCCCTCGAACGGGAGTTGGAAAATTCGCTGTTCAATCACGACGCGCTGACCGGCGCGATCACCCGCTACGAAATCCTGCCGACCTTGCGCGAACAACAGCAGGTGGAGAAGCGCCAGACCCAGGCCTGCTATATCGCGATGCTGGACTTCGACCATTTCAAGGCGGTCAACGACCGCTACGGGCATCCGGCGGCGGACCGGGTGCTGGCGACCACCATCCACTATCTGATCAAACAGCTGCGCCCCTACGACAAGGTGTTCCGCTACGGCGGGGAGGAGTTCCTGCTCTGCATGCCCTACGCCGAATCGGCCATGAGCTTCGAGCGCATCGATCTGCTGCGCGCGCAGATCGCCGCGCTGCCCATCGACATCGGCCGCGAGGAACCTGCGCACATTTCCGTCTCCATCGGTCTGACCCAACTCGACCCGGAGCTCCCGGCGGCGACCTCGATCGAACGCGCCGACAAGGCGCTCTATGCGGCGAAAGCGGCGGGGCGCAACTGCGTGCGGGAATGGCACCCGTCGATGTGATGGCGGCCGCAGCACGGGACCAGCGGCGGCGCCGCAGCCACTGCGGCCACTGCACCTGAGCACATGGCTTAGCCGGACGCGGGCAGCAGCATCACCAGTTTCAGGTCCGGGCGCTGGGCCGGGTGCAGCGTGACCTGGCTGAACGTGTGCTCGACGCCGGCCGCGTCGCGGAAGCGGCGCGCGCCGCCCTCGCGGCCGACCACGTCCTGCAAGGTCCACAACTGGGCGAACTCCGCGCTGGCGGCCTCCAGTTCCGCGATCAGGCTGGCCAGCGGTTCCTGGGCCGCGTGGCGGCCCGTGTCGGCGCGGAACTCGGCCACCAGACGGCGCGCCCGCTCCGGCCAGTCCACCGTCAGGCTACGCGCCTGGGGCTGCAAAAACATGAAACGCAGCAGATTGGGCGCGCCCGCCGTCGCGCCGTCCAGCCAGCCGCGCAGCAGGGCGGCCGCATCGGCGTTCCAGGCCAGCGCGTCCCACTGGCGGTCGAGGATGTAGGCCGGGGCGTTGATGGCGCGCACCAGCGCGTCCAGCCCCTGCCCGGCCGCGCCCGCGTCGAAGTCATGTTGCGGATCGAGCCGGCCGGCCAGACTGAACAGGTAAGCGCGCTCGGCCACCGACAGCCGCAGCACGTCGGCCAGCCGGGCCAGCAGGCGGGCCGAGGCCGCCACCGGCCGTCCCTGCTCCAGCCACGTGAGCCAGGTGGGGCTGACGTCGCACAACTGGGCCAGCTCCTCGCGCCGCAGGCCGGGCGTGCGCCGCCGTCCGCCGCCGGGCAGGCCGGCGCTGGCAGGGGTGACGCGCTCGCGGTGGGCGCGGATGTAGTCGCCGAGGGTGGTGTGCATGGTAGTGTTTATACCAGTATAAGTCCTTGTCTTGTTACAGGATAGGAATTTGCCTATTCTGACGCTTCCCCACCACACGAGGAAGCCACCATGAAACAGCAAGCCGTCATCGTTGAGCAATTTGGCAATACCGCGCAAGCCTACCTGAGCAGCGCCGTCCACGCGCAGGGCGCGGACCTGGGCGCCATGCATGACATCGCGCGCAAAATGGCCCTGCCCCGCGTGCTGGATCTGGGCTGCGGCGCCGGCCACGCCAGCTTCGCCGTGGCGCCCGTGGCGCAGTCCGTGGTGGCGTTCGACCTGTCGCAGGCCATGCTGGACGTGGTCACGCAGGCGGCGGCCGACCGTGGTCTGGAGAACATCCGCACCCAGCAGGGCGACGTGGGCCAGCTGCCCTTCCCCGGCGCCATCTTCGACCTGGTGGTCACGCGCTTCTCGGCCCACCACTGGCTGGACGTGCCGGCCGCGCTGCAGGAAGCCTGGCGTGTGCTGCGCCCGGGCGGCAAGCTGGTGATCGTGGACATCGTGGCGCCCGCGTCGGCCCTGTGCGACACCACCCTGCAGGCCGTGGAACTGCTGCGCGACGGCTCGCACGTGCGCGACTACCGGCTGTGCGAATGGGGCCACAAGCTGACCATGGCCGGCTTCGCCCACCGCATCGACAGCCAGTGGAAACTGGAGATGCGCTTCGCCGAATGGGTGGCGCGCATGCGCACGCCTGCCCTGCGCGAGCAGGCCATCCGCAGCCTGTGGGATTCCGCCCCGCGCGAGGCGCGCGACTACTTCGCCGTGCAGGCCGACCACTCGTTCGCTATCGACGCGGCGATGTTCGTGGCTTGCAAGCAGGAGGAAGAGATTTACTGATCGATTAAGGGCGCTTCTTCACGGGTAACGCTTTTTCGCGTGAACGACATTCAATGCAATCACGGTGTCCGCGTCCTCAAGCAAGATCACGATGTAGTTGCGATGCGCGACGAACTCAACCGTTCCCTTGACGCGGCCACGGCGGCGGGGGAAGTTCGGATCAGCTAGTCGGTCAACCTGCGCATCGATGCGCCCCCAAAGTTTGGTTGCGGCTTGCGGACTGTCGCGGGCGACGAAACGCCAGATGTCATCCAGATCGCTTAGATAGGTCGCGGTCCGGATGACCCGCTTCATGATGTAGCGAGCCGCGACAGTCTATCTGCCTTGATCTTGTCCCACTCCTCCTTCGAATAGGTAGGATTGGAACCGTCGCGCAAGCCCGCCAACGCGATTTCCACCTTATCCTGTAACCAGGAATCGTAAGTACAGTCGGCCTCGGCCGCCTCCGGCACCCAGGCTGCGTATTCCACGCGCACTTGCTCGATGCCGGTCCCACGCAACAACGATAATGCATCGCGCGGATCCACAAAGCGCTGCACATCGCCGCCGGCGTCAGCCAGCACGAAGATACCATCGGCCGTTTCGATCCAGACCTGAAACCCCACACCCTGCGCGCGTAGTGTCACCGCTGCGGTCAAACCGGCAAGCACGCGTACGCGCAATTCGTCAGGTGTCAGCAGTTGGCTCATCTTCTCGACGCACAAAAACCATGGATAAGCCTAGATCATACGCCTGTCCTATCACACCAGCCGCAGCGCTCGAATCGGCTTTGCCCATCATCAAAGACGCGCCGCAACCGGGATGACATCGCCAAAAAAACGGCGCCGCGGCGCCGTTTTTTTTTGCAGTTGGTGCAGCTGGAATTACAGCTGGCCCAGCAGCGTTTCCGCGTTCGACACTTCGAACTTGCCGCCCTGCTCCACGTTGAGCTGCTTGACGACGCCGTTCTCGACCAGCATCGAGTAACGCTGCGAGCGGGTGCCCATGCCGAACTTGCTGAAGTCGGCGTCCAGGCCCAGCGCCTTGCTGTAGGCGGCGTTGCCGTCGGCCATCATGCGCACGATGCCGGTCGCCTTCTGGTCGCGGCCCCAGGCGCCCATCACGAACGCGTCGTTGACGGAGATGCACCAGATCTCATCCACACCCTTGGCCTTCAGTTCGGCCGCGTGCTTGACGTAGCCGGGCACGTGCTGCGCCGAGCAGGTCGGGGTGTAGGCGCCCGGCAGGCCGAAGATGGCGATCTTCTTGCCCTTGACCAGGTCTTGCACGTTGAACGTGTTGGGGCCCAGTGCGCAACCTTCCGTTTCGGTTTCGATGTATTCCGACAGGCTGCCTTCTGGCAGGGTATCGCCGATCTTGATGGTCATGTTTGACTCCTCTGTTCTGAATTTGAAATAAAAAAACCGCGCCTCGGCGCGGTGTGCTCCGGCATAGAACGTGCAGTATGCCTGAAGCGCGGTGATTCTGCTGGAAGACGCAAAAACGGCGCCCGCCCCGCTTTCAAGCCTGCGGGCCGGGCGCCGCCACGCATCTTAGTCAGCCTGCTTGCGCAGGAAGGCCGGGATGTCGTAGGTTTCCATGCCGTTCTTCTGCAGCGCCTGCACCTGCTCGGACGCCGTCTCGCGACGCCACACGGCCGGGGCCTTCATGCCGTCGTAGGCGGCATTGCCCAGACCGGCGGCCGCGCCCACCGACACCGAAGTGGCAGCGGCGCCACCGCCCAGCGCGGCCGATGGCATCAGCGGGCTGTTGTGGGTGCCGGTGCGCAGCATCTGCTGCGGCACCAGTTGCACGTGCTTCTTGGCCTTGCCCAGGCCGGTGGCGACCACGGTCACGCGGATGTTGTCACCCATGTCGTCGTCGTAGGCGATACCCTGGGCGATGGAGGCGTCCGGTGCGGCGAAGGCGCGCACGGCGGCCATCACTTCCTTGATCTCCTTGCCCTTCAGGCCACGGCTGGCGGTGACGTTCACCAGCACGCCGCGCGCACCCGACAGGTCCACGCCATCCAGCAGCGGCGAGGCCACGGCTTGTTCAGCCGCGATGCGGGCGCGGTCCACGCCGGAGGCGGTGGCCGTGCCCATCATGGCCTTGCCCTGCTCGCCCATGATGGTCTTGACGTCGTTGAAGTCGACGTTGATGTGGCCCGGCACGTTGATGATCTCGGCGATGCCGGCCACCGCGTTGTTGAGCACATCGTCGGCGTGCTGCAGCCATTCGATCAGCGATTCGTCCTCATAGATCTCTTCCAGCTTCTCGTTCAGGATCACGATCAGCGAGTCGACGTTGGCCGACAGCTGTTCCAGGCCCTCGTCGGCGATGTCCATGCACTTCTGGCCTTCGTGCGAGAACGGCTTGGACACCACGGCCACGGTCAGCGCGCCCAGTTGCTTGGCCACTTCGGCCACGATCGGCGCGGCGCCGGTGCCGGTGCCGCCGCCCATGCCGGCGGCGATGAACACCATGTGCGCACCGCGCAGCGAATCCTCGATGCGCTGGCGCGATTCCTCGGCCAGCTTGCGGCCGACGTCAGGCTTCATGCCTGCACCCAGGCCGGTCTCGCCGATCTGGATGATGTTGTCGGCCTTGGAGGTCGACAGGGCCTGGGCGTCGGTGTTGGCGGCGATGAACTCGACGCCCGACATGCCCTTGTTGATCATGTGTTGAACTGCATTGCCACCTGCTCCGCCGACGCCGACGACCTTGATGACGGTTCCCAAAGCTGCGTTATCGACCATATCAAACTCCATGATGTGCTCCTATCAGTATGCGGTTTCCAAGCGCCAGGCCTCATATCTTTTAGGAGAACTGGAGATTGAAAACTGCGGTTGAATTATATAAATTGTTTAGCTAAATGTATTGGAATCGCCGTACTAAAAACCACAAACCACACTGCACCAACCGAATCTACTGCCGACCTTTACCACTTGACCTGCACTGCTTAAAAATTACCGAGGAACCATTCCTTCATGCGCTGCCAGACCGCCTTCACCGAACCATCCTGGCGGGTCACGATGTGGCCGCGCAGGTACTGCTTTTTCGCTTCCAGCAGCAGGCCCAGCACCGTCGCGTAGCGCGGGCTGCGCACCACGTCGGCCAGCTGGCCACGGTAGTCGGGCGTGCCGAGGCGGGCCGGCTTGAGGAAGATGTCTTCCGCCATCTCCACCATGCCCGGCATGATGGAGGTGCCGCCCGTCAGCACGATGCCCGACGACAGCACGCCTTCGTAACCGGATTCGCGCACCACCTGGTGCACCATCGCGAACAATTCCTCCACGCGCGGCTCGATCACGGCCGCCAGCGCCTGGCGCGACAGGTTGCGCGGACCACGGTCGCCCAGGCCCGGCACTTCCAGCGATTCGCCCGGATCGGCCAGCACCTGCTTGGCCACGCCGTAGCGGATCTTGATTTCCTCCGCCTCCGAGGTCGGCGTGCGCAGCGCCATCGCGATGTCGTTGGTGATCTGGTCGCCGGCGATCGGGATCACGGCCGTGTGGCGGATCGCGCCGTCCGAGAACACCGCCACGTCGGTGGTGCCGCCGCCGATGTCGATCAAGACCACGCCCAGTTCCTTCTCGTCCGGGGTGAGCACGGCGTCGGCCGAGGCCATCGGCTGCAGGATCAGGTCCGACACCTCCAGCCCGCAGCGGCGCACGCACTTGACGATGTTCTGCACGGCCGACACGGCGCCGGTGACGATGTGCACCTTCACCTCCAGCCGGATGCCGCTCATGCCGATCGGCTCGCGCACGTCCTCCTGGCTGTCGACGATGAATTCCTGCGGCACCGTGTGCAGCAGCTGCTGGTCGGTGGGGATGTTGACCGCCTTGGCCGTCTCGATCACGCGCGCCACGTCGGTGGCCGTCACTTCCTTGTCCTTGATGGCCACCATGCCGCTGGAATTGAAGCTGCGGATATGGCTGCCCGCGATGCCGGCGTAGACGTTGCGGATCTTGCAGTCGGCCATCAGCTCGGCCTCCTCCAGCGCGCGCTGGATGGATTCCACGGTGGCCTCGATGTTGACGACCACGCCCTTCTTCAACCCCTTCGATTCGTGCTGACCCAGCCCGATCACCTCGTGGCGTCCGTCGGACATCACCTCGGCCACCACCGCCACCACTTTCGAGGTGCCGATGTCGAGGCCGACGATCAGGTTTTTAGCGTCTTTTGTCATTTCTCTCGCCTACTGTATGTGCTTGCTGATTGGCTTTAAGTTATTGGTCTGTTTGCCCTGCTTCATTACTGCCGGTCGCGCCTTCGGTCTGGCGCCTTCGGCCGGTATCTTCAGATCGGCCGCGCTCAGCGCCAGGCCGTTCTGGTACCGCATGTCGATGGTCTCGATATTCTGCAAATGGGACACCAGCTGCGGATAGATGCCCAGCAGCCGGTCGACCCGTTCCTTCAACGTGGTGGGCGTCTGTTCGCGTCCCAGCGCCACGCTCATGCCGTTGTCGAGCTTGACGGTCCACGCGTAGCGGCCCGACAGCGACAGCGCCTCCGGCACCAGCTTGAGCGGCGCGAACCACTGGCGCAGTTCCTCGAAGCGCGACAGCACTTCCTTCTCGCTGCCTTCCGGTCCATCGAATTCGGGCAGCGCGTGGTCCTCCTCGGCCTCGGCCAGGTTGGCCGTGAACACGTCGCCCTTGGTCGACAGCAGCCGGCCATCGGCGCCCCAGGTGCCCAGCGCCTCATGCTCCTCCAGCGCCACGATCAGCTGGTCCGGCCATTCGCGGCGCACGGTGGCGCGCCGCACCCAGGGCACCGACTCGAACGCCTGCCGCACCGTGTCCAAATTGGTGGTGAAGAAGTTGCCCTTGATCCGGCCCAGCGCGTTGTTGCGCAGCGTGAGCTGGCTCACATGGCGCAGTTCCCCGTCGCCGGCCAGGCTCTCCACGCGGATGGTGCGCAGGTTGAACATGGGCCGCTGCGCCAGCCACCAGACGCCGGCGGCCAGGCATGCCAGCAGCGCCAGGGCGAAGATGCCGTTGGCGGTAGCATTCAAGGCTTTAGCGTCCTGCCACATGCGCTTACTCCTTGCCCTTGGCCGGCGCGGCCATCTTCAGGCGCGCCGAGCGCAGGATTTCCACGCACAGCTGCTCGTAGCTGATGCCGGTCGCGCGCGCGGCCATCGGCACCAGCGAATGGGTGGTCATGCCGGGCGAGGTGTTCACCTCCAGCAGGAACGGTTTGTTGTCGCGCTCGCGCAGCAGCACGTCGACCCGGCCCCAGCCCTCGCAACCGAGCGCGCGGTAGGCCTCCACGGCGATGCGCTGCATCTCGGCCGTCGTGGCCGCGTCCAGCGCGGCCGGGCAGTAGTACTTGGTGTCGTCCGTGAAGTACTTGTTCTGATAGTCGTAATTGCCTTCCGGCGCGACGATCTCCACGATCGGCAGCGCACGCGCGGTGGCGCCCTGCCCCAGCACGGCCACCGTGAATTCGCGGCCCGTGACGAATTCCTCGGCAAGCACGGAATCGTCGAGCGCGGCGGCCGTGTCGTAGGCGGCCTTGAAGGCGTCGGCCGCCACCACCTTGGTGATGCCGATGGTCGAACCCTCATGCGGCGGCTTGACGATCAGCGGCAGGCCCAGCTCGGCCGCCACCTTGTCGAGGTCCGAGTTCGCGTCCAGCACCGCGTATTTGGGCGTCGGCAGGCCGTGCATCAGCCACACGATCTTGGTGTAGATCTTGTCCATGCCCACGGCGCAGGCCATCACGCCGCTGCCCGTGTAGGGGATGCCCAGTTGTTCCAGCGCGCCCTGCAGGCTGCCGTCCTCGCCGAAGCGGCCGTGCAGCGCGATGAACACGCGGTCGAATTTTTCCGCCGCCAGCTCGGCCAGCGAGCGCAGGCCGGGATCGAAGGCGTGGGCGTCCACGCCCTGGCTTTGCAGCGCCTGCAGCACGCCGGTGCCGGACATGATGGATACCTCGCGCTCGGCGGAGCGGCCGCCGAACAGCACGCCGACCTTGCCCAGCGCCTTAGCCTCAGTTGGAGTCATTTGGTTCACGTTCAGACCTTCGGATAGTTAGTCAGTTTGGCCGGGACGCCGCTGATCGAGCCTGCGCCCATGGTGATGACGACGTCGCCGTCGCGCACCACGCCCATGATGGTTTCCGGCATGTCGCCGATCGCCTCAACAAAAATTGGTTCCGTCTTGCCGCGCGCGCGCAGCGCGTGGGCCAGCGCGCGGCCGTCGGCGGCCACGATGGGCGCCTCGCCGGCCGCGTAGACCTCGGCCAGCACCAGCACGTCCACGCTGCCCAGCACCTTCACGAAGTCCTCGAACAGGTCGCGGGTGCGGGTGTAGCGGTGCGGCTGGAACGCCAGCACCAGGCGGCGGCCCGGATACGCGGCGCGCGCGGCGGCCAGCGTCACTTCCGTTTCGACCGGGTGGTGGCCGAAGTCGTCCACCAGGGCGAAGGTGCCGCCGCCCGGGATGGCGATGTCGCCATAACGGGTGAAGCGGCGGCCCACGCCGGCGAAACCGGCCAGGCCGGCCTGTGTGTCCTTGTCGGCGATGCCGATCTCGCGTGCGATGGCGACGGCCGAGCAGGCGTTCTGCACGTTGTGCATACCGGGCTGGTTGAGCACCACGTCCAGGTCGGGATAGCCTTCCTGCAGCACCGTGAAGTGCATCTCCACGCCCACGGCGCGGGCGTTCACGGCGCGCACTTCGGCGTCCGGGTGGAAGCCGTAGGTGGTCACCGGCTTGGTCACGTGGGGGATGATGGCGCGCACGTGGGGGTCGTCGATGCACAGCATGGCGCGGCCGTAGAACGGCAGGCGGTGCGTGAAGTGGACGAAGGCCTGCTTGAGCTTTTCGAAATCGTGCTCGTAGGTTTCCATGTGATCGGCGTCGATGTTGGTGATGACTTCGATCATGGGGGTCAGGTTCAGGAACGAGGCGTCCGACTCGTCGGCCTCGGCCACCAGGTAGTCGCCCGTGCCCAGTTTGGCGTTGGCGCCGGCGCTGGTCAGGCGGCCACCGATGACGAAGGTGGGATCGAGCCCGCCCTGCGCCAGCACGGACGCCACCAGGCTGGTGGTGGTGGTCTTGCCGTGGGTGCCGGCGATGGCGATGCCGCGCTTGAGGCGCATCAGTTCACCGAGCATCACGGCGCGCGGCACGATGGGGATCTTGCGGGCGCGGGCGGCCACCACTTCCGGATTGTCCTGCTGGACGGCGGTGGAGGTGACGACGGCGTCGGCGTTGCCGATGTTCTCGGCCGCGTGGCCCTGGTGCACGGTGGCGCCCAGCGACGCCAGGCGCTGCGTGACGGCGTTGCTGCCCAGGTCCGAGCCGGTGACGGTGTAGCCCAGCGTGAGCAGCACTTCGGCGATGCCGCTCATGCCGCTGCCGCCGATGCCGACGAAATGAATGTTCTGTACTTTGTGTTTCATGTTAATTGTTCCAATACTTGTGCGATCGCGTCGTTGGCGTCGCGCTTGCCGGCCTGCTTCGCCGCCTGGGCCATGGTCTGGCAGGCGGTGCGGGTCAGCGTTTCCAGCAAAGTCGCCAGGCTTTGCGGATTCATCTCCGTCTGCGGCATGTGGATGGCCGCGTTCTGCTTGGCCATCCATTTCGCGTTGTCGCGCTGGTGGCTGGTGGTCGACGCCACCAGGGGCACCAGCACGCTGGCCACGCCGGCCGCCGTCAGTTCCGACACGGTGATGGCGCCGGCGCGGCAGATCACCAGATCGGCCTGGGTGTAGGCGTGGGCCATGTCGTCGATGAAGTCGACCACGTTGGCCTCCACGCCGGCCTGCGCGTACGCGGCGCGCAGCGCGTCGATGTTCTTCTTGCCCGACTGGTGCGTCACCTGCGGACGCAGCGCGGCCGGGATCAGCGCCAGCGCGGCCGGCAGGTTGTCGTTCAGCGCCTTGGCGCCCAGGCTGCCGCCCACCACCAGGATGCGCAGCGGGCCTTCGCGGCCGGCGAAGCGCTGCTCGGGGCCGGCCATGTCCAGGATCTCCTTGCGCACCGGGTTGCCGGTGACGACGGCCTTGCCGGCGGCGCGGCCGAATTCGGCCGGGAAGCCGAAGCACACGCGCTGCGCCAGCGGCGTCAGGGTTTTGTTCGACAGCAGCAGGGCCGCGTCGGCGTTCACCAGCACCAGCGGCACGCCGCGCAGGCGCGCCATCATGCCGCCGGGGACGGTGACGTAGCCGCCCATGCCCAGCACCACGTCGGGCTTGCGTTTGCCGATGTAGCCGAAGCAGGCCGCGAAGCCGGCCAGCATCTTGAAGGCGCCGGCCACGGTGTGCTTGAGGCCCTTGCCGCGCATGCCGGAAAAGTCGATCGCGTCCATCGCGATGCCGTGCTTGGGCACGATGTCCTGCTCCATGCCGTGCGCCGTGCCCAGCCAGCTCACCTCCCAGCCGCGCGCGCGCATGGTCTGCGCGATCGCCAGGCCGGGGAAAATGTGGCCGCCGGTGCCGGCTGCCATGATCATCAATCGTTTCATAATCTGCCACCACGCATCAGGACCCGGTTCTCGTAGTCGATCCGGAGCAGGATCGCGAGTCCGACGCAGTTAATCACCACCCCCGTGCCGCCATAGCTCATCAGCGGCAGGGTCAAGCCCTTGGTCGGCAGCAGGCCAAGGTTGACACCCATATTGATAAACGTCTGCACCCCGATCCAGATGCCGATGCCCTTGGCCGTGAGGCCGGCGAAGGTCTGGTCGATGGCGATGGCCTGGCGGCCGATGTCGAACGAGCGCTTGACGATCCAGTAGAACATCGCGATCACCACCAGCACGCCGACCAGGCCCAGCTCCTCGCCGATCACGGCCAGTAGGAAGTCGGTGTGGGCTTCGGGCAGGTAGTGCAGCTTTTCCACGCTGCCGCCCAGCCCCACGCCGAAGATCTCGCCGCGGCCGAAGGCGATCAGCGAGTGCGTCAGCTGGTAGGCCTTGTTCAGCGCATTGTCTTCCTGCCACGGATTGAGGTAGGCGAAATAGCGCTCGCGCCGGAACTTCGACAGCGCGATGATGGAGATGAAGATCGTCACCAGCACGGCGCCGATGCCGCCGAACCAGATCGCGTTGATCCCGCCCAGGAACAGGATGCCCATGGCGATGCAGACGATCACGCCGAAGGCGCCCAGGTCCGGCTCCAGCAGCAGCAACAGGCCGACGAAGCCGACCGCCGCCGCCATCGGCATGAAGCCCTTGGTCAGCTTGTGCATGTATTCCTGCTTGCGCACCGTGTAGTCGGCCGCGTACAGCACGGCCACCACCTTCATCAGCTCCGACGGCTGCAGGTTGATCACCTTGAGCGAGAGCCAGCGGCGCCCGCCGTTGACCACCACGCCCAGGCCGGGAATGAGCACCAGTACCAGCAGCACCAGTGTGCCGATGAACAGGTAGGGCGCGGCCTTCTGCAGGTCGGCGATGCGGATGCGGAACACGAACAAGCCGGCGACCAGCGACACGGCGATGAACAGCGCCTGGCGGGTGAGGAAGTAGGTGTTCTGCCAGCGCACATAGTTGGCGAACTTGGGCGAATCGGGCAGCGAGATCGAAGCCGAGTACACCATCACCATCCCCAGCAGCATCAGCAGCAGCGTGACCCACACCAGCGGCTGGTCGTATTCCATCATCTTGGACTGCCGCGCGCGACTGCCCACCGGCATGGAGGCCGGTGGTGCGTTGAAGCGGAATGGCAGCTGGAAGGCCATCAGATCTCCTGTCCCGCGTCGAGCGCGATGTCGCGCACGGTGTCGATGAACACCTGCGCGCGGTGCGCGTAGTTCTTGAACATGTCCAGGCTGGCGCAGGCGGGCGACAGCAGCACGGCGTCGCCGGCTTGTGCCAGCGCGCTGGCGCGCTTGACGGCCTGCGGCAGGTCGGCGCAGTCCTCCAGAACCACGCCCGTCTCGGCCAGCGCGGCGCGGATGGCCGGCGCGTCGCGACCGATCAGCAGCACGGCGCGCACGTAACGGGCCACCGGGTCGGCCAGCGGCGCGAAGTCCTGGCCCTTGCCGTCGCCGCCGGCGATCAGCACCAGCCGCTGATTCTCGCCCGTGAAGCTCTTGCCCAGACCGATCAACGCGGCCACGGTGGCGCCCACGTTGGTGCCCTTGCTGTCGTCGTAGTATTCGATTTCGTTGATGGCCGCCACCAGCTCCACGCGGTGCGGCTGGCCATGGTATTCGCGCAGGCCGTGCAGCAGCGGCGCCAGCGGCAGGCCGATGGCGCGGCACAGGGCCAGCGCGGCCAGCGCGTTGGCGGCGTTGTGCTGGCCGCGCACCTGCAGCGCGTCGACCGGCATCAGTTTCTTGAGCACGCATTCGACCGGCTCCGGGGCCGGATCGTTCTTGCGGCGCTTCTTGCGTTCCACTTCCTCGCCCGGCTCGGCCGAGGCCAGCCAGAAGATGCCGCGCTCGTTGAGCAGGCCGAGGCAATCGGCGTGCTGCGGCGCGTCGGTGCCGAAGGTGATGTTCTCGCCCGTGGGGTCCTGCATGCGCATCACGGCCGCGTCGTCGCGGTTCAGCACGCGCACGGTGTCGGCGCCGAAGATGCGCTGCTTGTCGGCCGCGTAGGCGGCCATGTCGCCGTGCCAGTCCAGGTGGTCCTGGGTCACGTTGAGCACCGTGGCGGCGTCGGCCTGCAGGCTGTAGGTGGTGTGCAGCTGGAAGCTTGATAACTCAAGGACCCACACTTGCGGCAGTGCGTTTTCTTCGGAGGGCGCGTCCAGCACCTCGCGCAGCACGTCCAGCGCGGCCGGGCTGATATTGCCCGCCACGCGCACCGTGTTGCCGGCGCGTTCGCACAACTGGCCGACCATGCTGGTGACGGTGGTCTTGCCGTTGGTGCCGGTGATGGCGATGACTTTCGGCGCGTAGCCGCGTTCGTCCTTGAGCGCCGTCAGGGCCTGGGCGAACAGTTCGATCTCGCCCCAGACGGGGATGGCGCGTTCGGCGGCGGCCGGCACGATGTCGGCCAGCTCGCGGTTGGGCGCCAGACCGGGGCTGACGGCCACGAAGTCCGCGCCGTCGAGCAGCGCGGCGTTGAACGGGCCGGCGATGAATTCCACGTCCGCCACGGCGGCGCGCAGCGCGGGCAGGCGCTCGGGCGCCTCACGCGTGTCGGCCACGCGCACGCGCGCGCCGGCGCGGGCCAGCCACAGCGCCATCGCCAGGCCGGATTCCCCCAGCCCCAGTACCAGTGCGGTTTTGCCTTCGTAGTTCATCAGCGCAGCTTCAGGGTGGTGAGTCCGACCAGGACCAGCATCATCGTGATAATCCAGAACCGTACGACGACCTGGGTCTCTTTCCAGCCTTTTTGTTCGAAGTGGTGGTGCAGCGGCGCCATCAGGAACACGCGGCGGCCCACGCCATAACGCTTCTTGGTGATCTTGAACCAGCCCACCTGGATGATGACGGACACGGTTTCGGCCACGAACACGCCGCCCATGATGAACAGCACGATCTCCTGGCGCACGATGACGGCCAGCGTGCCGAGCGCGCCGCCCAGCGCCAGCGCGCCCACGTCGCCCATGAACACCTGCGCGGGGTGGGTGTTATACCAAAGGAAGGCCAGGCCGGCGCCCGTCAGCGCGCCGGTGAAGATGATCAATTCGCCCGCGCCGGGAATGTGCGGGATGAACAGGTACTTGGAATAGGTGGCGCTACCGGTCAGGTAGGCGAACAGGCCGAGCGCCGCGCCCACCATGATGGTCGGCATGATGGCCAAGCCATCGAGGCCGTCCGTGAAGTTGACGGCGTTGCTGGTGCCGACGATCACGCAGTAGGTCAGTGCGATGAAGCCCCACACGCCCAGCGGATAGCTGATGGTCTTGAAGAACGGCACGATCAGGTCGGCCTTGGGCGGCAGATCCATCGAGAAGCCCGACTGCACCCACGCGAAGAACAGCTCGAACACCTTGCCCGCGTTGGGCGCGGACACCGAGAACGCCAGGTACAGCGCGGCGCTGATGCCCACCAGCGACTGCCAGAAGTATTTTTCAGCCGAGCGCATGCCCTCCGGGTCCTGGCGCACCACCTTGCGGTAGTCGTCCACCCAGCCCACGGCGCCGAAGCCCAGCGTGACCACCAGCACGGGCCAGATCAGACGGTTCGACAGGTCGCACCACAGCAGCGTGGAAGTGCCGATGGCGATCAGGATCAGCACCCCGCCCATGGTCGGCGTGCCGTGTTTTTTCAGGTGGGTCTGCGGACCGTCCGTGCGCACGGCCTGGCCGTACTTCATGGCGGTCAGCTTGCGGATCACGGCCGGACCGGCGCCCAGGCCGATCACCAGCGCCGTGATGGTCGCGAACACGGCGCGGAAGGTGATGAAGTTAAAGACCCGCAAAGGTCCAAGGTCCTGCTGAAAATATTGCGCGAGCCAAAGCAGCATGATTAGTGACTTTCCTTGTTAGCTTGTTGCGATCCAATCAAATGCTGCACGACCCGTTCCATCTTCATGAAACGGGAGCCCTTGATCAATACGGTTGCATCCGGCGTGATGACGGCGTCGAGCGCCGCCAGCAGATCGCCGAACTGTTCAAAATGACGAATGGACGCGCCGTGCATATGGCGCGCCAGCTCGCCCGTCGCGAGCACCTGTTCGATGCCCATGCTCTGCGCGTAAGCGCCGATTTCCTCGTGAAACTCGCGGCCCTTGCTGCCCACTTCGCCCATGTCGCCCAGCACCAGGATGCGCGGCGCGGCGGCTTTCGCCAGCACGGCTATGGCGGCGCGCACGGAATCCGGATTGGCGTTGTAGCTGTCGTCGATGACGACGGCGCCGTTGGCGGCGGCCTTCTTCTGCAGCCGGCCGGCCACGGGCGCGAACGCCTCCAGCCCGAGCCGGATGGCGGTGGCCGAAATACCGGCCGCATAGGCGCAGGCGGCGGCGGCCAGCGCGTTGCGCACGTTGTGCTCCCCGGCCGCCTGCAGGCGCACGAAGAACGGCGTGGCGGCGGCGTCATGGCCGATGGTGACGGTCAGTTCGCTGCCGAAGTCGCCGGCGCGGTAGGTGCAGCTGACGTCCGCCTGCGGCGCCAGGCCGAAGGTGACGGTGCGGCGCGTGCCGGCCAGTGCTTGCCACAGCGGCGTGAACTCGTCGCCATGGGGGAACACGGCCACGCCGTCCTCGCCCAGGCCGGCCAGCACGGCGCCGTTCTCGCGCGCCACGGCCTCCACCGTGTGCATGAATTCCTGGTGTTCGCGCTGGGCGTTGTTGACCATGGCGACCGTGGGTTCGGCGATGGCGCTCAGGCGGGCGATCTCGCCCGGATGGTTCATGCCCAGTTCCACCACGGCGGCGCGGTGGCCCGCCTCCAGCCGGAACAGCGTCAGCGGCACGCCCACTTCGTTATTCAGATTGCCGCGCGTGGCCAGGCGCGCGTCCTCGCCGCCGCAGGCCTCGGCCAGGATGGACGCGATCATTTCCTTGACCGTGGTCTTGCCGTTGCTGCCGGTGACGCCGATCACGGGCACGCTGAACTGGCGGCGCCAGTAATTGGCGATGCGGCCCAGCGCCACCAGCGTGTCCGGCACGACGATGGCCGGCAGGGTCCAGCCGTCCGGCAGACGCTCGGCCACCACGGCCGCCACGCCCTGCTGCGCCACTTGCGGCAGGAAGTCGTGGGCGTCGAACACCTCGCCGCGCAGGGCGACGAACAACGCGCCGGCGGCCGCCTTGCGGCTGTCGGTGGAAACGCCGTCGAACGCCGTGTTGGCGTCGTTGACGAGCGTGGCGCCGGGAATGGCGCCCGCGAGCTGGGCCAGCGTGGCGCGCATCAGTTCGGCCTCATCATGGTCAGGCGGGCCGACAGGGCCAGCTGGGCGTGGTCGGCGTCGGAGAACGGCAGCTTCTTGCCCTTGATCTCCTGGTACGGTTCATGGCCCTTGCCGGCCAACAGGATCACGTCCGGCTTGGCCGCGTGCTTGATGGCCAGCAGGATGGCGGCGGCGCGGTCCTCCACCGTCTGCAGCGCGGACGACGGGTGCTGCTGGTCCATGCCGGCCACGATCTGGGCGATGATGGCGTGCGGGTCTTCGCTGCGCGGATTGTCGCTGGTGACCAGCACGTGGTCGGCCATCTGCGCGATCCTGCCCATCTGCGGGCGCTTGCCCGGATCGCGGTCGCCGCCGCAGCCGAACACGCACCACAGCTGGCCACCACGTTCCTGCGCCACCTGGCGCAAGGCTTGCAGCGTTTTTTCCAGCGCGTCCGGCGTGTGGGCGTAGTCGATCACCACCATCGGCGCGTCCTGGCCACCCACCTGCTGCATGCGGCCGGGGGCCGGGCGCAGCGATTCGATGGCGTCCAGCGCGGCGCGCAGGCCCATGCCTTTGGCCAGCAACGCGCCCAGCACGCCGAGCGCGTTGCTGATGTTGAAGTGCCCCACCAGCTGGGTCTTGACCTGGGCCGCGCCCAGCGCGCAGTCGAGATGGAATTCGGTGCCGGCGGTGCGGCTGCTGCGGAACTGGCTGGCGCGCAGCATCAGCACGCCGGGCAGGTCGGGCACGCTGGCCGCATCGGCCAGCGTGTAGCCGATCACGGGGATGGCGCCGGCCAGCTTGCCCTGCACATGGGCGGCCAGTCGCAGGCCCATCGGATCGTCCAGGTTGATCACGGCCGTCTTCAGGCCGGGCCAGTCGAACAGTTTGGTCTTGGCCGCCTCATACGCCGCCATGTCGCCGTGGAAGTCCAGGTGGTCGCGCGTGAGGTTGGTGAACACGGCCACGTCGAAGTGCATGCCGGCCACGCGGCCATGCTCCAGGCCGATGGACGACACTTCGATCGCCAGCGACGCGGCGCCGGCGTCGCGCGCCCCGGCCAGCGTGCGGGCCAGCAGCACCGCGTCCGGCGTGGTGTAGCCGGTGACATCGTATTCCGCCTCGGCGCGCCCCTTGTACAGGCCCACGCCCAGCGTGCCCACCACGGCGGCCGTCTCGCCGCCGCGCGACAGGGCCTGGCCCAGCCACACGGCGCTGGAGGTCTTGCCGTTGGTGCCGGTCACGCCCACGGTGAACATGGCGCTGTCGGGCTGGCGGTAGAAGGCGTGCGCGATCAGGCCGGCGCGCGCCTTGAGCTGCTCGACCGTGATGTAGGGCACGGCCCACGCGGGGTTCCACGTCAAGCCGGCCGGGTCCAGCACCACCAGCGCGGCGCCGGCCTCGATGGCCGCATCAATAAAGCTGCGCCCATCGCCGGCGTCGCCGGGATAGGCAAAGAACACATCGCCCACCTTGATGCGGCGCGAGTCGGACGCCAGCTGCGCCGTGGGCGCCAGCTTGCGGATCGCGTCGGCGATCGTCAACGGGTCGAAGTTGGAAGAAGTCGTCACATTTTCCCCTGTTCGGAATTCTCAGGAATGATGATATGGGTCACGTTGGCGTCGGGCGTGATGTTCTTGGCTCGCAGCACGTTGGCCGCCAGCGTGGAGAAAATGGGGCCGGCCACGTCGCCGCCCACGTGCACCGCGCCGCCCGGCTCGTCGATCATCACGGCGATCACGAAACGGGGGCTGGACATGGGCGCCATGCCCACGAAGTTGCCGATGTATTTGGTCTGCGAGTAGCGGCCGTTGATGACTTTTTGCGCGGTGCCGGTCTTGCCGCCCGTGCGGTAGCCGGGCACCTGGGCCTTCTCCGCCGTGCCGCCCGGCATCGTCACCATCTCCAGCATGTCGCGCATCTCGGCCGCCGTCTGCGCGCTCACCACGCGCGTGCCGACGGGCGGCTCGGTCACCTTCTGGAACGACAGCGGGATGATGTCGCCGTCGCGGGCGTAGATCATGTAGGCGCGCGCCAGCTGGATCAGCGACACGGAAATACCCTGGCCGAAGCTCATGTTGGCCTGCTCGATCGGGCGCCACGATTTGTAGGGACGCACGCGGCCGGCCACGGCGCCGGGGAAGCCCCACTTGGGCTGCTGGCCCAGGCCCACCTTGGTGAACATCTCCCACATCTCCTGGGGCGGCATCTGCAGCGCCATTTTCGAGGTGCCGATGTTGGACGACTTCTGGATCACCTGCTGCACCGTGATCACGCCGTGCGGGTGGGTGTCGTGCACCACCTTGTCGCCGATGGCGTAGTAGCCGGGGCCGGTGTCGATCAGCGTGAGCGGCTTGACGCGCTTGGTGTCGAGCGCCAGGCCCACCGTGAACGGCTTGAGCGAGGAACCGGGCTCGAAGGTGTCCGTCATCACGCGGTTGCGCAGCTGCTCGCCCGTCAGCGCGCGGCGGTCGTTGGGGTTGTAGGACGGCCAGTTGGCCAGCGCCAGCACTTCGCCCGTGTGCACGTCCAGCACCACGGCGGCGCCGGCCTTGGCCTTGAACTTCTCGACCGCGTCCTTGAGCTGGGTGAAGGCGATGTACTGGATCTTGCTGTCGATCGACAGCGTCAGGTCCTTGCCGTCGTGCGGCTCGCGCACCGAGCCGATGTCCTCGACGATGTGGCCGAGGCGGTCCTTGATCACGCGCCGGCTGCCCGGCACGCCCATCAGCGTCTTCTGCTGCGCCAGTTCCATGCTCTCCTGGCCCACGTCCTCGACGTTGGTGAAGCCCACCACGTGGGTGGCCACTTCGCCCTGCGGGTAGAAGCGCTTGTATTCCTTGCGGGTCTGGATGCCCTCGATGCCGAGCTTGGTGATCTGGTCGGCCACGTCCTGCTCCACCTGGCGTTTCAGGTACACGAAGCCGCGGTCGGAATCGAGTTTCTTCTTCAGCTCGGCGTCGCTCATCTCCAGCAGCCTGGCCAGCGCCTTGAGTTTTTCCGGCGGCGCCTGCTGCACGTCGTCCGGGATGGCCCAGATGGCCTTGACGGGGATCGACGAGGCCAGCACCTGGCCGTCGCGGTCGGTGATCTTGCCGCGCGTGGCCGGCAGGTCCAGCGTGCGCGCGTAGCGGATCTCGCCCTGCTTTTGCAGGAACTGGGTCGACAGGCCCTGCAGCCAGGCGGCGCGCCCGGCCAGCAGCGCGAACGCGGAGAACAGCACGAACAACACCACGCGCGAACGCCACACCGGCAGGCGCACGGCCAGCACGGGGTTCTTCGAGAACGGCACGCCCTTGGAGGCCGCTACCCGGGAGACGGAGGCGTTGGAGGCGCGCTTCATTTGCCCTCTTCCGGCGACAGGTACTGGGTGCGGGTGGCCGTCAGCGGCACCATGTTCAGGTCACCGCGCGCGATCTGCTCGATGCGGGCGTGCTTGCCCAGCGTGGACTGGTCCAGCTGCAGCTGCGCCCATTCGATGTCGAGCTGGCGCGCCTGCGACTGGCTGCGTTCCAGTTCGATGAACAGGTGGCGCGCCTGGTATTGGGCGTTAACCAGCGACAGGCCGCAAGCGACCAGCAACGCCGTCAGCACCAGGTTGATCTTGCCGCTCATGGCGCCCCCTCCGGCAACGGCAGGCGGCGCGCCACGCGCATCACGGCGGACCGGGCGCGCGGGTTGGCGTCCACCTCGGCGTCGGACGGCTTGGTCTTGGCGATCAGCTTGAGCAGCGGCTGTGGCAGGTCGACGGCGCGGATCGGCAGTCGGCGGTCCGGCTGCGGCACGTTGGCCTTGGACGCGAAGAAGCGCTTGACCATGCGGTCCTCCAGCGAGTGGAAGCTGATGATGGCCAGGATGCCGCCCGGCGCCACGCAATCGAAGGCCTGCGCTAGTCCGGCCTCGAGGTCTTCAAGCTCTTTATTGATGAAAATCCGGATAGCCTGAAAGGTACGGGTGGCCGGATCCTTGCCCTTTTCCCGAGTCTTGACCGCGCCTGCCACGATGCCGGCAAGCTGTCGTGTGCTTGAAATTGGCTCGACTGCCCGGCGAGCAACAATCGCCTTTGCAATCTGAAAAGCAAACCGTTCTTCCCCATATTCTCTGATCACCTTTTCCAGTGTCTGTTCGGATTCTGTGGCGAGCCACTCGGCCGCCGACATGCCGCGCGTGGTGTCCATGCGCATGTCGAGCGGGCCATCGTTGCGGAAGCTGAAGCCGCGCGCCGCGTCGTCCACCTGCGGCGAGGAGATGCCCAGGTCGAGCAGGATGCCGTCCACCTGCGCCACGCCGCGCTCGGACAGGGCCGCGCGCATGGTGGCGAAGCTGTCGTGCACGATGGTGAAGCGCGGGTCGGCCACCTGTTCGGCCGTGGCGATGGCCTGCGGGTCCTTGTCGAAGGCGATCAGGCGCCCCCGCGGGCCCAGGCGCGACAGGATCAGGCGGCTGTGGCCGCCGCGGCCGAAGGTGCCGTCCACATAGACGCCGTCGGCGCGCGCGCCCGTCAGGGCCAGCGCGTCGACCGCTTCATCGAGCAGCACCGTACGATGCTGAAATTCCGGCACCGCCGTAGTCGTCATGGCGGGGCCTTAGAAAGAGAAGTTGGCGAGAACATCGGGAGTGCCGGCTTCGATCGCCTGCTGCTCTTTTTCCGCCAGTTTGGCGGCATCCCAGATTTCAAAATGGCTGCCCATGCCGATCATCATGATCTCGCGCGACAGCCCGACGGCGTTGCGCAGTTCGGGCGAGATGAGCACGCGGCCGGCGCTGTCGAGTTCGACGTCGCAGGCGTTGCCGAGGAAGATGCGTTGCCAGGCCCGGGCCGACATGGGCCAGGCGGCGATCTGTTCACGGTGGCTTTCCCACACGGGGCGGGGGAAGAACAGCAGGCAGCCGTCCGGGTGTTTGGTCAGCGTGAGTCGGCCTTCGCACTGGATGGCCAGCGCGTCACGGTGCTTGGCAGGGATGGACATCCTGCCTTTGGCATCGAGACTGATTGCGGACGCGCCTTGAAACACGGGAATTACCTTTGACCTCAGATTGGTTAGCGGAGCGGAAATCGCCATCTTTCGTTGCATCTCCCTCCGCCGCTAAGTCAGAGGGAAAATCCCACAAAAAGACACTTTTTCACACAGATGCCCACTTTAGAGGATGGAAGATGGGTGGTCAAGCGCTTTCGCCCAACCGAAACATGGATTTTATTAATGAAATTAAGGACTTAGCGTACTTCCTTGAAGCCGGCTCGCGAAAAAATATATTGAGAAATTAGATACTTATAGAACTTTGTGAATGTGCTACCTCATCTATGCACGAGCTTTCCGCTGTGCCGGAGGGCAGTAAATGTTGGATGAAAATAATTAAATTAAATGCATACAGTTGCCAGTAGCCAACATCAAAGTAGCATTCCGGCAACAAGCCGGAGCATGGGGCGGAACGGCCGCAAGCCGGGAGGAAAAAGTGTGATTTTTGGAGAGAATGACCAGCCTGTCGCGCCTGGCGCGCATTTCGCGGATTGGGAGACCTTCAACACTGCACTATCGATACCACGGTTTGTTGCCCATATTTTCAGCATGCGGCGCGACAGCATGCGGACAGCTTGTATAGACAACATTGTCTGACGAGCCAACCGGCATGCGGCGCCGGCCGCGCCACTTCCGCCATTATACGGAATCGGCGGACGGCCCCGCGCACCACTGCGCGCGCGGGTCGCGCGCGCGGGCACGGCCCGCTGTCAGGCCGGCGTTTCCCAGCCGCGCGAACGCTCGACGGCGCGCGCCCACTGCGCCAGCAGCGCGGCGCGCTGGTCGGCCCCCATCCGCGGCAGGAAGCGGCGCTCGCACCGCCATTGGGCCGTGATCTCCTCCTGCGTGTCCCAGAAGCCCACGGCCAGGCCGGCCAGGTAGGCCGCGCCCAGCGCCGTCGTCTCCGTCACCTGCGGCCGCACCACGGGCACGCCCAGCAGGTCGGCCTGGAACTGCATCAGCAGGTCGTTGCGGGCGGCGCCGCCGTCGGCCCGCAATTCCGTCAACGGGATGGCCGCGTCCTTCTGCATGGCCGCCAGCAGTTCGGCGCTCTGGAACGCGATCGCCTCCAGCGCCGCGCGCGCGATGTGGCCCTTGTGGCTGCCGCGCGTGAGGCCGACGATGGTGCCGCGCGCGTATGGATCCCAGTGCGGCGCGCCAAGGCCGACGAAGGCCGGCACCATGTAGACGCCGCCGCTGTCGGGCACGCTGGCGGCCAGCGCCTCCACCTCGGCCGAGTTCTGGATGATGCCGAGGCCGTCGCGCAGCCACTGCACGGTGGCGCCGCCCATGAACACGCTGCCTTCGAGCAGGTAGTCGGTGCGGCCGTCGACGCGCCAGCCCACCGTCGACAGCAGCCGGTTGCGCGACACGACGGGGTGGCGGCCCGCGTGCATCAGCATGAAGCAGCCGGTGCCGTAGGTGTTCTTGACCATGCCCGGCTGGTGGCAGGCCTGGCCGAAGGTGGCGGCCTGCTGGTCGCCGGCGATGCCGGCCACGGGGATGGCGCCGCCGAACAGGCCGTCGCGCGTGCTGCCCACCTCCTCGCTCGACGACACCACCTGCGGCAGCATCTGCTCGGGAATGTCGAACAGGTCCAGCATGTCCTGGTCCCAGCGCATCAGGTGGATGTTGAACAGCATGGTGCGGGCCGCGTTGCTGACGTCCGTCACGTGGCGTCCCGTGAGCTTGTAGACCAGCCAGCTGTCGATGGTGCCGAAGGCCAGCGCACCGTGGCGGGCCCGCTCACGCGCGCCGGGCACGTGGTCGAGCAGCCATTTGAGCTTGGTGGCGGAAAAATAGGCATCGAGTTCCAGGCCCGTGACGTCGGCCACCAGCCTGGCCTTGCCGTCCGCGCGCAGCTGGGCGCAGTAGTCGGCCGTGCGGCGGTCCTGCCACACGATGGCCGGCGCGATCGGTTCGCCCGACTTGCGGTCCCACACGACGGTCGTCTCGCGCTGGTTGGCGATGCCGATGGCGCGCACGTGGGCGCTGTCCACATGCAGCTCGTGCAGCACCTTGCGGGCCACGGTCAGCTGGCTGTTCCAGATTTCATTGGGATCGTGCTCGACCCAGCCGGGCTGGGGATAGTGCTGGGGGAATTCCTGGGCCGCGCTGGCGCAGATACGGCCGTGGTGGTCGAACAGGATGGCGCGCGAGCTGGTGGTGCCCTGGTCCAGGGCCAGTATGTATTGTGTCATCGGCATATCCCCTGGCGTCGCCACACCGGACATGCGCACGCACCAGCGGGTGGCCGCCGTGTTAAGCAAAGAAGTACAACAGAATTCAGTTGAAGCAAGCCGATAGGCCGGATTTTGTTACGGCGCGGGCGAACCCGCGCTATGACAGCCATTCCTCTAGGCGCCGAATTACTCCGGCGCTCAAGCTTCCTACCCGCACGCTCCGCGAGCAGCATCATCGCGTGCCTATTTGGAATTGCACCAGGTGGAGGTTACCGCGTTTCACCGTAACTTAATACGCTCGTCTCTGTGGCCCTGTTCCTCGCCTTATACCCCCGGCTTGCGCCGGAAGGCTTTCAGCGGACGGCCGTTAACCGTCACCCCGCTCTATGGAGTCCGGACCTTCCTCCCGCCGGGCATTACGCACCGGCCAGCGGCTGTCTGGCTTGCTTCAACCGCTATTGTACCGCGCCGGCCGCCAAATCTGAAATTTGGTGTCGCCATTAGAAAAGCCGCCCCCCGCGCAGCGTCTTAGAATGGGGCTGCCGGCGACCATCCCGCTCGCCCCCACGATAAGGTTATACCATGACCCATCCCCCCCGCACCGGCGGCCAGATCCTGGTCGACGCCCTGAAGATCCACGGTGTCGACACCGCCTTCGGCGTGCCCGGTGAAAGTTATCTCGACGTCCTCGACGCGCTGCACGACTCCAGTATCCGCTTCATCATCAACCGCCAGGAGGGCGGCGCCGCCTTCATGGCCGACGCCTACGGCAAGATGACGGGCAAGCCCGGCATCTGCTTCGTCACCCGCGGTCCGGGCGCCACCAACGCCTCGATCGGCGTGCACACGGCCTACCAGGACTCGTCGCCCATGATCCTGTTCATCGGCCAGGTCGGCAGCGACTTCACCGACCGCGAGGCGTTCCAGGAGATCGACTACCGCCGCATGTACGGCCAGATGGCCAAGTGGGTGGCCCAGATCGACCGCGCCGACCGCATCCCCGAATACATCGCGCGCGCGTTCCAGGTGGCCACCAGCGGCCGCCCCGGCCCCGTGGTGCTGGCGCTGCCGGAGGACATGCTGACCAGCGTGGCGGCCGTGGCCGACACGGCCCGCTACCAGCCGGTGCAGGCGTCGCCCTCGGCCGACCAGATCGCGCGCGTGCGCACCATGCTGGCCGGCGCCAAACGGCCGCTGGTGCTGCTGGGCGGCGGCGGCTGGGACAAGCAGGCCTGCGCCGACCTGCGCGCCTTCGCCGAGGCCAACGCCCTGCCCGTGGCGTGCGCGTTCCGCTTCCAGGACCTGCTCGACAACGCGCACCCGAACTACGTGGGCGACGTGGGCATCGGCATCAACCCCAAGCTGGCCGCGCGCGTGCGCGAGGCGGACGTGATTCTGGCCATCGGTCCCCGTCTGGGCGAGATGACCACCGGCGGCTACAGCCTGCTCGAATCGCCGGTGCCGAAGCAGCACCTGATCCACATCCACGCCGACGCCGAGGAACTGGGCAGCGTGTACCAGGCCGCGCTGATGATCAACAGCGGCATGCCGCAGGCCTGCGCCATGCTGGCCGCGATGGCGCCGGTGGACGCCGGCGCGTGGCGCGCCAGCGTGGCCGAGGCCAAGGCCGAACTGCTGGCCTACCAGGAGCAGCCGCCCATCTTCAGGGACGGCAAGGCCCCGCTCGACCTGTGGCAGGTGGTGCAGCAAATCCGCGCCATCGCGCCGGCCGACACCATCATCACCAACGGCGCCGGCAACTACGCCACCTGGGCCCACCGCTTCCACCGCTACGGCGGCATGCGCACCCAGCTCGCGCCCACCAGCGGCGCCATGGGCTACAGCGTGCCGTCGGGCGTGGCGGCCAAGCTGGTGGCGCCCGAGCGCACCGTGATCACCTTCGCCGGCGACGGCGAGTACATGATGAACGGCCAGGAGCTGGCCACGGCCGTGCAATACAAAGCGGGCGTGGTCGTCATCGTGTTCAACAACGGCATGTTCGGCACCATCCGCATGCACCAGGAGCGCGACTATCCGGGCCGCGTGTCGGGCACGGTGCTGCACAATCCGGACTTCGCGGCGCTGGCCCGGGCCTACGGCGCCCACGGCGAGACGGTGACGGAGACGGCCCAGTTCGGGCCGGCGCTGGAACGGGCGCTCGAACATGCGCGCGGCAAGCGGCTGCCGGCCGTGATCGAGCTGCGCTACGACGGCGACCTGATCACGCCGGGCGCCACCCTGTCCACCATCCGCGCCAACGCGCTGGCCGCCCGCGCGGCGCAGCAGTGAGCATGCTAAGTTAAACGATCAGGACCCGAGTGCGTCGTTCCCGCGCACGCGGGAACCCATAGAACGCCTGTGGCGTTGGGGTCTGACCCCTGACACTGGGGTCTGCCCCCTGACGCTGGGGTCTGACCCCGGTTTTGACGTTGGGGTCTGACGTTGGGGTCTGACCCCGGTTTTAAGGGGTCTGACCCCGGTTTTGACGTTGCGGACTGCCCCCCGGTCCGCTGCGCCCCCCGGCCTCAGGCCTGCGAGCCCGGCAGCGGCTCGGCAGCGGGCTGGCGCTGCTGCTGCTGCGGCTGCGGCTGCGGCTGCGGCTGCGGCTGCGGCTGCGGCTGCGGCAGCTGAGGCGGCAGCGGCAGCGGCGCCGGCGGCGACGCCGGCTTGCCGCCCTCGTTTTTCAGCATCGGCGGCTCGTCCTCGCCATGGCCGTCCACCGGCGCCGGGCCACCGTCCGCGTCCCCGGCGGCCGGCTTGCGCGGCGTGGGACAGGCACGGCAGACACCTGGCTTGCGGCCGAAATCGACCACCCTGGACAGCCGCATCGGCGCCGAACCATCTTCGCAGTAGGCGCCGTCGAGCACCAGCGTATTGCCATCGTCGGACAGCTTGCCGCCGATGGTGCGCTCATCCTCGCCCGGCGGCGTGACGACGAAATACAACTGACGGCCGCGCGGATCGACATTCACGTCGCTGGCCACGACGGGCCAGCTCAGCCCCCCGGCCGTGTATTCGTAGATCACCGTGTCGACTTCCGCGAAGCGCTGCAGCGTGATGCGCTGGCCGCCGAATTCGCCGCTGTCCGGATGCAGGCACAAATCGGAAAACACCAGCATGCCGTAACGGGGCAAGGTGGCGGCGGGACGGTGCGCCACCTTGGGCGCGGCCAGCGCGGCGCAGGACGCGAGCAGGATCAGACAGGCCAGCGCGGCGCGGCCGGCGGAACGGGTGGGCATCATGGTGGAAACGGAAATGATAGGAGGGAACATTCTACCGCCTGGCGGACGCCGGCGGTGGCGGACGGCGCGAAACGGCCCGTAAACGCAGATCGGCCGCGCGAACGCGGCCGATCTGTCATCTAAATCCGAACTAGGCGGAAATTAGAAGTTGTGCTTCAGGCCAACGTTGAAAGCCTTGTCGCCCGAACCGGCTTCGGTGTTGTTGCCAACGGTGTAGAACGCGCCGTTCTTGTTCTTGATCTTGGCGTAAGCGACGTAGGCGCTGGTACGCTTCGACAGAGCGTGGGTGTAGCCGATGGCCCACTGGTCAGCGTCTTGGTTAGCGGCCAGCTTGTCGTTCTTACGGGTGAACGAAGCGATCACGCTGCCGGCTGGGCCGACTGGCACGGTGGCGCCAACCAGGATGTTGTTGCTGTCAACGACAGGCGACAGCTGCGACAGCTGGCCCTTGTCACGGCCGTAGGCGAAGAAAGCCTTGGCGACGTGGAAGTCGTAGTTCACGGCCAGCAGGGAGTTGTGGCCCATAGGCGCGTCCACTGCGGTGTCGTTGTTACGTGCGTTGTAAGCGAAGCTGGCGTTCAGAGGACCGTTCGAGTAGCCAACCGAACCACCGATCTGACGCTGCGCCTTGTTCGAGCCAGCTTGCTCGCCCACTGCGTACGACAGTTCAGCTTGCACGCCGTTCAGCGAAGGCGAGCGGTAGGTCACGGCGTTGCTGTTGCGGGTCAGGGTGTCCTGGGTCGCGAACAGGTTTTTAGCGGTACCAGCCAGGCCCAGGGCGAACGGGTCAGCCACTTGGCCCAGGGTCTCGTAGTACGGGGTGTACTGACGGCCCAGCAGCACGGTGCCGGCTTCTTTCGAGACCAGACCAACGTACGATTGACGGTTGGCGATCGAGCCAGCCACGTCGGACGCGCCGGTGTCGGTCTTGACGCCCGATTCCAGGACGAACACGGCGCTCAGACCGCCGCCCAGATCTTCGGTGCCCTTGAAGCCCAGACGCGAAGCGGAAGCCACGCCCGAGGTCACTTTGGTCACGGTACCGGCCGCACCACCACGCTCGCTCACGATGCCGGCATCAACGGTACCGTAGATCGTCACGTTCGACTGAGCGAAGGCAACGTTGCTCATTGCGCCCAGGATTGCGATGGAGATAAGAGATTTTTTCATTACGTAATTCCTTCAGTTGTGTTGCGGGTAAAAAGGTAAAGCTAGTGCTACGCCTAAATTCGGTGCTTATCGGCGCCGGTTGGGGCGTCGTTTATGCGTGAGGGCATTCTCCCCAGCTGCCACGTTGCTGTCCTTGTTGCCGGACGCGTTCACATTGTGTTGCGGCCGATTTAATCGATGCCGGCTTTATCGCGGTGCTTGTGGCACCGGAGGCGGCACTATACTGACGCTTTGACCATCCATCAAGTGTAAAAACGCTCATGTTGGACCTCGCCAGCGGCGATCTCCGTCATGTCACCGGGCTGGATTTTCAAAAACAGCAATATTTTACCGCATCGCAATATATTCTGCCGAGGCAGCCCACTAACTTCTCAAATCCGCACAGATGAACTTGGTGCGGCGCCCGGCGAACCGGACCGCCTGAAGCTGCTGCAATTGAAAAATGCATCAGTGTCGGACTAAGCAAAAATAGCTACATTGCTATTTCTGGCTGTATTTTATACCGAACCCTGGCATGGCACACTTATACCAAGTGCGTAGAAGCCGCCTTGCCCGGAGAATGTTTGGCAGTTTCCACAGGCAAACAGGGTGCCCGACCGACTTTGTCTATAGTAAGAGTGCTCAATTAATGAAATAAATTCTGTCCGTACGGCAAGCTGCTGCGACGCAGCAGCAATTTGTAAGCAATTGCTACTTGTTGTCGATAGGCGACAGAATTGGCCGGGCCGCCCCCCCGCCACGGGTGGCCGGCCGGGGTCACGAGGGGATGGAGCCGACCCGTCAACATGAATTGCCTTCATAAAAACGGCGAACGGGCCGAGGGCGTCGCGCCCCGGCAGCGATTTAACAATTGACCGCCCGCGCGGCGTCGCCGGCGACGCCGCCATGGACGGCCGGATGCGCGGCCCAGGCGCGCCGCGCCGGGCACACCGCGCCCTGCTCCGCCGCCGCTTTCCGCTTTTTTTTCGGGTCCGGCGCAATTTTTTTGTCCATGGCAAATTCCAAGCATTTGCAGTATTTTTGTGATTAGTTCTTCATGTCAACAGTGTGTCGTGGACAAGGTTCTATACTGTGGATAAGTGGGGCCTTGACGCGGGGCGCGGTGGGCACTTTCTTCGCCGAAACGAGGTTAGAATGCAGATCGCGTCCCGGCGATGTTGCTGCCGGCGGCGCTCAACCGAGACCGAACCGATGCCGTCATACAAGGCCCCCGAACCATGTGCGAACACTAGCGTCTACCCGATCCCCGTAGCCGCACAAGCTGATGAAAACTAACGCCCATACCCTGCCCGTTTCGAGCACCATCAGCGACGTCGAGCGCGACACCGGCGTGGCCAAGGAAACCTTGCGGGTCTGGGAACGGCGCTACGATTTTCCGCAGCCGCTGCGCGACGCCCACGGCGAGCGCGTCTACCCGGTCGAACAGGTGCGCAAGCTGCGCCTGGTCAAACGCCTGATCGACCTGGGCTTCCGCCCCGGCAAGGTGATCGCCTGCAGCGCCGAGGAATTGCAGGCCATGGCCGAGCACGCCGTGCGGCCCGGCCCCGGCCTGTCCCACCCCCATCCCGATCAACAGCAGTTGCTGGACTTGTGCAAGGCGCACGACATGGACGCCCTGCGCCGCCGCCTGTCGCAGGCACTGCTGGTGATGGGCCTGAAGAGTTTCGTGATCGACCTGGTGGCGCCGCTGACGCGGCTGGTGGGCGAGGCGTGGGCCAGCGGCCAGCTGGCCGTGTTCGAGGAACACCTGTACACGGAGACGCTGAAGATGGTGGTGCGCAACGCCATCTTCTCGGTGCCCCAGGCCAACGCGGCCAGCATCGGCGCGCCGCGCATCATCCTCACCACCCTGCCGCAGGACCGCCACAGCCTGGGCCTGCTCATGGCCGAGGCCATGTGCGTGGTGGAGGGGGCGTACTGCGTGTCGCTGGGCGTGCAGACCCCGCTGCAGGAGGTGGTCGACGCGACCCGCGTGCTGCAGGGCGACATCGTGGCCCTGTCGTTCTCGGCCTCGATGAATCCGCGCCAGGCGCTCGACAGCCTGGCCGAGCTGCACATGCGCCTGCCCGAGGACACCGAACTGTGGGCCGGCGGCAATAACGCGGCCTTACGCCGGCGCAATCCCAAGTTCGTGCGGGTGCTCAACCTGGCCGACATCGGCCACGCCATCGCCGAATGGCGTTTGCGCCATCCGCGCCACAACGCCCTCGCCAGCTGAGCCGGGCCGCGCCGGCGCGGCCGGCGGACCTCCGATCTTGCCATTCAGACAGCCCGGGCGGGCCGGACCGCCTTGTGCTCTGGTAAAATATCGCCATTCCCTGTGTCCGGCGCCGCCGGCCATCCGCTTGAAGCGCCTTCAACCACACACCCATGTTTAGTTTCTTCAAGAAAAAACCCGTCGTTCCCGAAGCACCGCCCGCCGCCACGCCGGCCCCCGTCCCTCCCGTTGCCCCCGCGCCCGCCGTCCCGCCCGCCGCCACCGCGCCGGCGGCCGGCCCGGCCAGCGCCGCGGCCGCCGCGCCATTGCTGGCGGTGGAGGAGCCGGCGCCGCGCAAATCGTGGATCTCGCGCCTGAAGGCCGGCCTGTCGAAGACCTCGGCCAACCTGTCCATCCTGTTCGTGGGCGCCAAGATCGACGACGACCTGTACGATGAACTGGAGGCGGCCCTGCTGATGGCCGACGCCGGCGTCGAGGCCACCCAATACCTGCTCGACGCGCTCAAGCGCAAGGTCAAGGAGGACAAGCTGCTGGACGCGGCGGCCGTCAAGGCCGCCCTGAAGACGCTGCTGATCGACCTGCTGACGCCGCTGCAGCGCCCGTTCGAGCTGGGCCGCCACCAGCCGCTGGTGATGATGATCTCCGGCGTCAACGGCGCCGGCAAGACCACCACCATCGGCAAGCTGGCCAAGCACATGCAGTCGCACGGCCAGTCGGTGCTGCTGGCCGCCGGCGACACCTTCCGCGCCGCCGCCCGCGAGCAATTGATGGTCTGGGGCCAGCGCAACAACGTCACCGTGATCTCGCAGGCCTCGGGCGACCCGGCCGCCGTCTCGTTCGACGCCGTGCAGTCGGGCAAGGCGCGCGGCATGGACGTGGTGATGGTGGACACGGCCGGCCGCCTGCCGACCCAGCTGCACCTGATGGAGGAATTGAAGAAGATCAAGCGCGTGATCGGCAAGGGCATGGACGGTGCGCCCCACGAGACGCTGCTGGTGATCGACGGCAACACGGGCCAGAACGCGCTGGCCCAGGTCAAGGCCTTCGACGACGCGCTGCAGCTGACGGGCCTGGTCATCACCAAGCTCGACGGCACGGCCAAGGGCGGCGTGCTGGCCGCCATCGCGCGCGTGCGCCCGGTGCCCGTGTACTTCATCGGCATCGGCGAGAAGATTGAAGACTTGCAGCCCTTCGTGGCGGCCGATTTTGTCGAAGCCCTGCTCGGATAAGCCTATGATTGAATTCCAGAACGTCACCAAACAATATTCCCCCGACGCCACCGCGCTCAGCGGCGTGTCGCTGACGGTAGAGAAAGGCGAACTGGTCTTCCTGGCCGGCCCCTCGGGCGCCGGCAAATCCACCCTGCTGAAGATGATCGCGGCCATGGAGCGCCCCAGCGCCGGCCGCGTGCTGGTCAACGGCCAGGACGTGGGCCGCATCAAGCCGGCCGGCCTGCCGTTCCTGCGCCGCAACCTGGGCCTGATCTTCCAGCAGCAGCGCCTGCTGACCGACCGTTCCGTGCTCGACAACGTGATGCTGCCGCTGCTGGTGACGGGCGCGCCGCGCGCGGCCGCCGAGCAGCGCGCCCGCGCCGCGCTCGACAAGGTCGGCTTGCTGGACCGGGCGCTGGGCCAGCCGCTGGCCCTGTCGGGCGGCGAGCAGCAGCGCGTGTCGATCGCGCGCGCCATCGTCAACCGGCCCCAGATCATCCTGGCCGACGAGCCGACGGCCAACCTCGACCGCGCCAGCGCCAACCAGGTGCTCGACGCGCTCAAGGCCTTCCATTCCGTGGGCGTGACCTGCCTGATCTCCAGCCACGACGAGCAGATGCTGGACGCGGCCGCCCGCGTGATCCACCTCCACCATGGCCGCGTGGACGGCCAGCCCGACGCGGGAGCGCAAGCATGAGCAACTGGTTACGGCAACACGGCTTCGCGCTGGCGGCGGCCCTGGTCCACGTGCGCCGCGCGCCCGGCAGCTTCCTGTTCAACATCGTCGTGGTGGCCATCGCGCTGGCGCTGCCGTTCGCCGGCGTGACCCTGCTCGACAACGTGCGCCCCATGTCCGAGCAGCTGTCGGTCGATCCCGAGGTCAGCGTGTTCCTCAAGCAGGACCTGGCGCGCGCCGACGCCGAGGCGATGGCGGCCACGCTGCGCCAGCTGGTGGCCGACAAGCAAGCCAAAATCATCTTCACCGCGCGCGAGAAGGCGCTCGAGAACCTGAAGACCAAGAGCGGCCTGTCCGACGTGCTCGGCACGCTGGGCGAGAACCCGCTGCCCGACAGCTACGTGCTCAAGCTCGACGCGTTCCGCAACGCCCAGGCCGGCGGCGACGTCGACGCGCTGGCCGACCAGATCCGCGCCCTGCCCGGCGTGGACACGGTGCAGGTCGATTCGGCCTGGGTCAAGCGGCTGGCCGCGCTGATCAAGGTGCTGCGGCTGGCCCTGCTGCTCTTGGCCGCCACGCTGGGCACGGTGGTGGTGGCCGTCGTGTTCAACACCATCCGGCTGCAGGTGATGACGCAGCGCGACGAGATCATCGTCTCCAAGCTGATCGGCGCCACCGACGCCTTCATCCACCGCCCGTTCTATTACACGGGCGCCCTGCTGGGCCTGTGCGCGGGCGCCGTGGCGCTGGGCGCCGTGGCGCTGGCGCTGCGCCCGCTCAACACGGCCATCGCCGAGTTCGCCCGCCTGTACGCGTCCGAGTTCCAGCTCACGCCGCTGCCGCCGCTGGCCATCGCCGCCCTGCTGGCCGTGTCGGCCGGGCTGGGGCTGGTGGGCGCCGTGCTGTCCGTGCAGCGCCACCTGTCGCGCCTCGACTGAAGCGGGCGGCCGCGCCCGCCCGGCCACGCAATGCCCCAACCGTGCGTTCGCGCACGGTTTTTCTCGCCGCACCGGCCTACAATTAAGTTCCGCTTAAGCTCGCCACCGCATGCTGATCGCGTCGTCAGCTGCGGTGTGTTGCCATTGTGAATGTGACGCCCACATCCCGCGCCGGCCCGTGCCGGCGCGGGATACGCAAACGCCATGAAGCGCTGAAAAACGATAGTATTTTTACTATCAAAGCGATTATGGATGGCGATTGGCACTCATCGACGGAGAGTGCTAATATACGAAACATCGTGGGGCCGGATATTCTTTGAAGCAATTTCTTAGCGCAAGAATGACCGGCATCCTCAAGCATGACCGCAGCGGGTAACAAACGGTAACTTCGGATGTGAACAGCCCGGCTGCATGGCACATTGACACTTAGCAATATCAGCTAGCGAGGAATTACATGAATATGATGTCCGCACCGAACGCGTTGGTCCCGGCCACCAACCGTGCTCTGGGCCTCGGGTTCACTGGCAACCTGGGCAACCTGGACGCCTATATCTCGGCCGTCAATCGCCTGCCGATGCTGTCGCACGACGACGAAGTCTCGCTGGCGCGCCGCCTGAAGGAAAAGAACGACCTGGGCGCAGCCCAGGAGCTGGTGCTGTCGCACCTGCGCCTGGTGGTGTCGATCGCGCGCGGCTACCTCGGCTACGGCCTGCCGCACGCCGACCTGATCCAGGAGGGCAACATCGGCCTGATGAAGGCCGTCAAGCGCTTCGACCCCGACCAGGGCGTGCGGCTGGTGTCGTACGCCATGCACTGGATCAAGGCCGAGATGCACGAGTACATCCTCAAGAACTGGCGTCTGGTCAAGGTGGCCACCACCAAGGCCCAGCGCAAGCTGTTCTTCAACCTGCGCAGCCACAAGCAGGGCCTGGACGCGATGACGCCGTCGCAGATCGATGGCCTGGCCAAATTGCTGGACGTGAAGCGCGAGGAAGTGATCGAGATGGAAACCCGTCTGAGCGGCCGCGACATCGCGCTCGAATCGCCGACCGACGACGAGGACGACAAGTTCGCGCCGATCGCCTACCTGTCGTCCGAACAGAGCGAGCCGACCCGCGTGCTGGAAGCGGAGCAGGTCACGCGCCTGCAGTCGGAAGGGCTGGAGACGGCGCTCGGCAAGCTCGATCCGCGCTCGCGCCGCATCGTCGAAGCGCGCTGGCTGGCCAACGACGACGGCTCCGGCGCCACGCTGCACACGCTGGCCGACGAGTTCGGCGTGTCGGCCGAGCGCATCCGCCAGATCGAATCGGCCGCGCTCAAGAAGATGAAAGGCGCGCTGGCCGCCTACGTGTAAGGCCCGCCGGCCGCAGCGCCCGCCACCATGCCGCCCCGCGTCCGCGCCGGGCGGCATTTTTTCTGGCGCGGCGCGCGCTGCGTGTACCATGACCGACGCGCCGTCGACAGGCGGCGCCGTCCGTGCGCCGCCGGCGCGCGGCATTTGTTACTCTCGATTTGTTAGTCTCGTCGCCTTCCTGATTGAAAGGATACGCATGAACAGCAAGTTGTCGCGCCGTCGCTGGTGCCATTTTTCCCTGCTGCTGGCCCTGGCCGGCTGCGGCGCGCGCGCCAGCGACGGCGCGCCGCCCGCGCCGCCCGCCCCCGCCAACCTGACCGTCGCCCTGACCCAGGGCCAGAGCGCCACCGTGGCGCCGGGCACCGTGCTGCGGCTCGAACGGGTCAACGACAGCCGCTGCCGCGTGGGCGCCGTGTGCGTGTGGGCCGGCTACATCAGCTACACCTTCACCCTCACCAAGGGCGGCGCCAGCGCCAGCTTCGTGCTGGCGGCCGACATGCCCGGCGCCAGCACGACCGCGAGCCAGAACGGCCTGACCTTCACCCTGCTCGGCGTGGACCCGGACAGCGTGCCGCACATGAAGGCGCCGGTGCCCGACTACCGGGTCAGCGTGCGCGTGACCGGACTAAGGGCCAATTAAGAATCGGTGAAGATACTGGCAACACTTTCCACATCCAACAGGGAGACATCATGCAAGGCTGGATACGCGCCAACAAAGGGTTCCTGCTGTTCCTCACGCTGTTCGGCATCTTCCGCACGGCCGTGGCGGACTGGAATCCGATCCCGTCGGCCTCCATGCATCCCAACCTGCTGGAAGGCGACGTGGTGCTGGTCAACCGCCTGGCCTACAACGTCAAGCTGCCGCTGACCGACATCGTGCTCGGCCACACGGGCGAGCCGCAACGCGGCGACATCGTCACCTTCAGCTCGCCCCAGGACGGCACGCGCCTGATCAAGCGCCTGATCGCCGTGCCCGGCGACCGGGTCGAAATGCGCGACGAGCAGCTGATCATCAACGGCCAGCCGGCCAGCTACGCCGTGCTCGGCGACGGCCACGAGACGGTGGGCGCGGCCGGCACGCTGCGCACGGTGCGGCTGCGCGAAACCATGGCGGCCGGCGCGGCCGCCCCGCACGCCATCCAGCTGCTGCCGCAGGTGAACGCGCGGCGCAACTTCGCGCCCGTCACGGTGCCGCCCGACCAGTACCTGATGCTGGGCGATAACCGCGACAACAGCGCCGACTCGCGCTACATCGGCCTGGTGCCGCGCGCGCTGCTGATCGGCCGCGCCGTGCGCGTGCTGGCCTCGGCCGACATCGAGGGCAACTGGCATCCGCGCACGGAGCGCTTCGGCATGGACCTGTACGGCCCGCACTGACGGCTTTCCGGCCCGGCCGGCAGCCGCGATGTTATGATCCTGTCAAACTTATCATTACATTAGCCGGCCAGCCCCGACCGCGACGCGCCGGCGGCCGCCGGCGCGGAGCCAACCATGATTGAATTTGCAGGCCTGTCCAAGGTCTACGGCGGCTTCCAGGCCGTCAAGCCCTTGTCGCTGACGGTGCGGCGCGGCGAAGTATTCGGCTTCCTCGGTCCCAACGGCGCCGGCAAGACCACCACCATCCGCATGATGATGGGCATCCTCGTGCCCAGCGCCGGCCAGGTGCGCATCAACGGCATCGATTGCCACGGCGCGGCCCACGAGGTCAAGCGCCACGTCGGCTACCTGCCCGACACGCCGGTGTTCTACGACTACCTGCGCGGCCGCGAAATCCTGCAATTCGTGGCCGAGATGCACGGCTACGAGCGCGCCGAGGCGGCCCGCCGCGGCGCGCGCCTGCTGGCCGAATTCGGGCTGGCGGAGGCGGGCGAGGACTACGCCGTCAACTATTCGCTGGGCATGAAGAAGCGCCTCGGTCTGGCCTGCGCGCTGGTGCATGAACCGGCCGTGCTGATCCTCGACGAGCCGATCAACGGCCTCGATCCGCGCGCCGCGCGCGAGGTGCAGGAACGGCTGCTGGCCGCCGCCGCGCAAGGCACCACCATCTTCGTCTCCACCCATCTGCTGGACATGGCCGAGAAGCTGTGCGACCGGGTCGGCATCATCCACCACGGCAAGCTGGTGGCCACCGGCACGCTGGACGAGATTCGTGGCGAAATTCGTGGCGACGCCTCGGCCGCCGCCTCGCTGGAGGACGTGTTCCTGCAGATCACGGCCGGCGACGACGGCGTCGCGCCATGATGGCGGCGCCGTCGCACGGCCGCGCCATGCTGCTGATGGCGCGCCTGCGCCTGACGCGGCTGGCCAACCAGGCCGACGCGCTGCTGTTCCGCGCGTTCCGGCGCAAGCAGGCAGGCCGCGCGGCCACGCCGGGCAAGCGCCGCAACTCGTGGCTGCTGGCCGTGCTGGTCGCGCTGCTGTTCGGCTTCTCGTTCACGCAACTGGCCCGTAATGCGGTGCTCAACCTGCACTGCCATGTCGACGCCGCGTGCACCGTCACCGACGCCCCCGACGCCACCTACATCGCGCTGGAAAAGAGCGCGGTCAGCCTGGCCGCCGCGCCGTTCAGCTCGCACCTGGCCAGCGCACTGACCATGATGCTCGCCTTGCTGCTGTTGGCCAGCATCCTGATCGCGCTGGGCAGCCGCGAGCTGGCCCAGGCCGATTCGGACCTGGAATGGCTGGTCACATTGCCCGTGCGCCGCAAGACGCTGCTGTGGGGCCGCGTGCTCGAACGCAGCGTGAGCAATCCCGCCGCCCTGTTCGCGCTGCTGCCGCTGTGCGGCCTGCTGGCCTGGTATTCGGGCCTGCGCTGGAGCCTGCCGCTGGCCGTGCTGGCGATGGCGGCCCTGCTGCTGCCGCTGACGGCCCTGTGCCACACGCTGGCCGACACGGGCCTGCGCCTGTGGCTGCCGCCCGCCCAGCTGCGCAACCTGCAAGCGCTCACCGGCCTGGCCTCCATGCCCATCCTCTATTTCGTGATGGCGCTCGGCATGCCCAAAGGCGTCAGCTTCCCCGTCGAATGGGCCGCCGCCTGGCCCGCCTGGACCGTGTGGACCCCGCCCGGCCTCATGATCCAGCTGCTGCAGGCGGCCACCCCGGGCCGCGCCGGCGCGCTGGCGGCGCTGCTGCTGGCCCAGGTGGGGCTGCTGCTGGCGGCCGGCGTGGCGCTGCTGGGATTCCAGTTGCGCCACGGCGTGGTGGCCTCCGGCGCGCGCGCGAGCGGACGCGCCGGCGCGCGGGCGGCCATGGGCGGTCGCGCGACAGCGGGCGTCGTCCACGCCGCCGCGCCGCGCGCCGGCGGGCGCGCGCTGCTGTCCCCGGTCAAGCGGCGCGAATTGCGGCTGCTCGCGCGCGACCGCAACTTCCTCGTGCAAAGCCTGCTGCTGCCGGTGGTGATCATCGGCACCCAGATGCTGTTCAACGGCGCCCTGCGCGACCTCGGCGAATTCGCCCGCAATACCACCATGGTGGCCGCCGTCGCCTTCGGCATCGGCAGCTACGTGATGATGCTGTCGGCGTTCCAGACCCTCAACAACGAGGGGCCGGTGCTGTGGATGCTGTACACCTTCCCCCGCACCGTGGAGAGCGTGCTGCGGGAAAAGGCGCAGCTGTGGGGCATGCTGGCCATGGCCTATCCGATCGGCGTGTTCGGCTTTGCCATCCATGCCGGCGCGGTCCCGGACTGGCGACTGGCGGGGCTGCTCATCCTCGTGCTGGCCGGCATGCCGATCTTCGCCGTGATCGCCGTGGCGCTGGGCGTGTTCGCCTGCGACCCGCTGGCGCCGGACGTGCGCACCCGCGTGCGGCCCAGCTACGTCTACCTGTACATGCTGCTGGCCAGCTTCTACGTGTATTGCGTGTCCACCAGCGTGTGGTCGCAAAAGCTGGTGGTGATGGTGCTGTGCGGCGCGCTGGCGCTGGCCCTGTGGCAGAAGGCGCGCGACGAGCTGCCCTATCTGCTGGACCCGAGCGCCGCACCGCCGGCCCGCGTCTCCACGGCCGACGGCCTGATGGCGGCCACCGCCTTCGCCATCCTGCAAGCGCTGATCGGCATGGTGTTGAGCGATGGGCCGGGCAAGATCGGGCTGCAAGGCATGACGCTGGCGTTCGCCCTGGCCGGCGCCATCGTGTATGGCTGCACGCGGCTGATCTACTGGCGCAACAAGACGGCCGGGGTGCCGGCCATCGTGCGTGGCGGCGACGCCCGGGCCGCCGCGCTGGCCGGCCTGGCCGCGGCCGCGCCGGCCATCGCCGTGGGACTGGCCTACCTGACGGCGCTGCGCCATAGCGCGCTGGCGCCGGCGCTGGCCGCCGCCACGGCCGGCGCCGGCGTCCATCCGGGCTGGATGCTGGCCCTGACCGTGCTGGCCGCGCCGCTGTGCGAGGAGTTCATCTTCCGTGGCCTGATCTTCGGCGGCCTGCGCCGTTCGATGGGCGCGCTGCCGGCCACGCTGGTCAGCGCGGCCGTGTTCGCCATCGTCCACCCGCCGCTGTCGATGCTGCCGGTGTTCGTGCTGGGACTGTGCGCGGCGTGGAGCTACGAGCGCGGCCAGCGCTTGCTGGCGCCCATGCTGGCGCACGCGCTGTACAACGCGGCCGTCGTGTCGTGGCAGTTGTGGACGTAGGCGGCTGGGCTCAGGCCGTGGCGGGCGCGCCCGCCACGGCCTGCGCGCGGCGCAGCCGTTCGCGGCAATTGCCGAGATAGGTGCGCATGGCCGCGCGCGCGGCCTCGGGATCCTGGCGCGCGATCGCGTCGTAGATGTCTTCGTGTTCGCGGTAGATGCGCTGCAGGCAATCGACTATCGTGCCTTGCCCGGCATGGGCAATCTGGGCCGGCGCCAGGTGGGCGCGCGGGATGATGGCCTGCCCCAGGTCGGTCAGCAAATCGACGAAATAACGGTTGCCGGTGGCCTCCGCGATCAGCAGGTGGAAACGCTGCTCGGCCTCGACCGACACGCCCGGTAGTCCGGCCCCGCTCAGGATGCGGCGCAGCGCCGCCTCCATCTGCGCCGCCTGCTGCGCGCTGCGGCGGGTGGCGGCCAGCCAGGCCGCCTCCGTCTCCACGCTGATGCGCAGTTCCAGCACGGCCAGCAGGTCGGCCACGCTGTGCACGGCGCCGGCGGCCACGCTGAGCCGGGCCGGCTGCGGCGCCAGCACGAAGGTGCCCACGCCATGCCGGGTCTGCACCAGGCCCGACGCCTGCAAGTGCGAGATCGCTTCGCGCACGACGGTGCGGCTCACGCCATGCTGTTCCATGATGTCCGATTCGGCCGGCAGCTTGTCGCCGGGCTTGCAGTCGCCGCTGCGGATGCGCGCGGTGAGGCTCTCCACCACGCCCTGCGCGAGGTTGCGCGGCTTCTTGCGGGGCACGAACAGGGGGGCGGGTACGGTGAGGGACATGACACGGATGGGCGGTGACGGGCCCGCCCATTATAGCAGCGCGTATCTTAAGATTGTTTCAGACCAGCAGCGCCGCGCTCATGGACCTGGCGTCGGCCGCCGACTGGCGCAGCACGTCCTCCAGCCGGCCGTTGTCGCGCACATAATCTTCCAGCGCGGGATCGGCGGCCGCGTCGGCGGGCGGCGCCAGCGGCGAAGCGACGGGCGCCAGCCGCTTGGCCAGCAGCAGCGTGTCGCGCAGGCCGGCCGGCGGCGGCGACAGCGTGGCGCCGCGCAGCGCGCCGATGGGCAGCGCCACCGGCTCCGGAATGGCCAGCTTGCGCATCATCTCGCGCGTGATGATCTCCTGGGCCGCCCCCATCCACTCGGCCGGATCGTCGAGCAGGCCGGGCATCTCGTCGGCGCGCGACAGCAGGTAGAAGCCGCCCGCCTCGTGCACGATGCCCGCGAACAGCGCCGTATCGGCGTCGCAGGCCGTCACGTGGCGCGCCAGCACGTGGGCCAGCGCGGCCACGTGGGCCGTGTGGCGCCACAACTGCTCGGCCATCGCCCGCAGGTGGGGGTCGCGGATCCTGCTGCCGAACTGGCGCACCACCATGGCCGCCGCCATCGTGTACAGGTTGCGGAAACCGACCCGCAGCACGGCCGCGCGCACGCCCGTGACGGGCGGGCCGCCGCGGTTGAAGACCACGGAATTGGACAGCGCCACCGCGCGCGCGGCCAGCCGCGGTTCGGCCAGCACTTTGCGCACCACGTCGTCGGTGGCGCAATCGGGATCGTTCAGCGCCAGTTGCAGGCGCAAGGCCGCGTTGACGCTGGTCGGAAAAACCAGCTCCCCGCGTGCAGCCTGGTCGACGATCTGGGCGAAGTCCTTTAGTTTTTCCATGGAAATATTATACCCGCGCCCGTCCCCCGTCGGACAAGCGCCGGGGACGGCCGCGTGCGTGCCAGCAACACCCGGCCGGACGACCGTCAGGACGTCAGCCACCTGCGATAACGTCGCGTGTGCAGGCTGGCCCGCAGTTGGTCGGTCAGCAGCGTGTACAAGGGATTCAGCGCGCCGCTGCCGCTGCCGCCGGCGCCCAGCGCGCGCATGCGGCGGCGCACCAGCGCCATGCTGGCGATGCTGCCCAGCGTCTTGTCCTTCCAGTCCACCGGCTGCGCGTCGACCACCGGCGTCTGGCCGGCACGCCATTGCCGGGGCAAGTCCGGCGCCACCGACAGCGCGGTGGCGACGCCGACGACAGCCACGCCGCTGGCCAGCACCTGTTCGGCGATCTCGCGGCGGGCGATACCGCCGGTCGTCATGACCGGCATACGGGCGACGGCCGCCAGCGCCTTGGCGAATTCCAGGAAATAGGCTTCGCGCGCCAGCGTGCGGCCGTCCGCCGTGCGCCCTTGCATGGCGGGGCTTTCGTAGCTGCCGCCGGACAGCTCGATCAGATCGACCGGCAACGCGTTCAACAGCAGCACGACCTGGCGCGCATCGTCCTCCGAGAATCCACCGCGCTGGAAGTCGGCGGAATTCAGTTTGACCGCCACGCAGAATTGGGGCGAAACACGCTCCCGCACCGCGCGCACCACCGCCACCAGCAGACGCGCGCGGTTGGCCAGGCTGCCGCCCCATTCATCGTCGCGCCGGTTCGTGAGCGGCGACAGGAATTGCGACAGCAGATAGCCATGCGCCGCATGAATCTGCACGCCGTTGAAACCGGCTTGTTCCGCCGCGTGCGCGGTGTCGGCGAAGCGCCGGATCACCTCCGCGATGTTGGCCGCGCTCATGGCCTGCGGCTGCGCGAACAATTTGCTGTGTTTGCCCAGATCCAGCGCCACGGCGGAGGGCGCCCACGCCAGCCCGCCCATATTGGCCATCACCTGGCGGCCCGGATGATTAATCTGCATCCACACTTGCGCGCCGTTTTGCCGCGCCGCTTGCGCCCACGTCCTGAACGGCGCCAATGGCGTGTCCGCTTCCAGCGCGATGGTGGCGGGCCCGGTCAGCGCGCGGCGGTCGATCATCACGTTGCCGGTGATGAGCAGCCCCGCGCCGCCCTGGGCCCAGCGCTGGTACAGACGATCAATGGCGGCGCCGGGCAGTTGGCCCGCTTCGGCCATGCTCTCCTCCATCGCGGCCTTGGCCACGCGGTTGGGAAGCTGGGTGCCATTCGGCAGGGTGAGGGGATCGAAGAGCATCGGCATGTCCAAATTTGTGGGGAAGATGGACAATGCTAAGATTAAAGTTCACTTCAAGGTCAAGCGAAAAATGAAAATCGGCGAACTGGCGCGGCGCGCGGGCATCTCGGCATCGGCGATCCGCTATTACGAACAGGCGGGCCTGATGCCCCAGGCCGAGCGCGGCGCCAATGGCTACCGGGTCTATGGCGAGGCCGCGCTGGAGCGCATCCGTCTGATCCGGATCGGCCAGAACCTGGGCTTCACGCTGGAGGCGATACTGGCCGTGACGAAGCTGGAGGGGCCGGCGCTGAAGGATGGCCTGTTGAAGAACCTCGACGCGCGCCTGCAGGACATCGAGCACATGATGCGGACCCTGACCGAGCAGCGCGCCTCGCTGGAGCGCACCAGGCAGGAGGTCGAAACCGCCTGGGCCAACGGTGAATGTCCCGGCAGCCTCTGAACAGCCGCCGCGCGTGCGGGACGATGACCGATGGCCCGGGCGTGGACGATCACAGGTGCGGCGCGATCAGCGGCAGCAAGTCGTCGAAGGTGCGCCCGCTGGCGTTCTCGCCGATGGCGTGCATCTTCCACTCGCCGTTGTGGCGGTACACCTTGGCCATGATCTGCGCCGTGTGCGGCCCCTGCACCGACAGGTTGAAGCGCGCCACCTCCTTGCCGCTGGCCGCGTCGAGCAGCCGGCAGTAGGCGTTCTCCACCTGCGCGAAGCTCTGCCCCGTGAAGCTGTTGACGGTGAAGACGAGACTGCGCACGCCCATCGGCACCTGGCCCAGGTCGACGTTGATCTGCTCGTCGTCGCCATCGCCGGCGCCGGTGCGGTTGTCGCCCGTGTGCACGATGCTGCCGTCGCGGCTGCGCAGCTGGCGGAACCAGATCACGTCCAGCGGGCGGTTGGCCTCGTCGAACATCACGCACGAGGCGTCCAGGTCGACCGCCTCGCTGCGGGCGCCGAAGCCGAAGAAGCCCTTGCTCTTGATGGCGTCCCAGCCCAGGCCCATGACGACCCGGCCCAGGGTGGCGCCGGCTTCCTTGTCCAGCGAGATCTTCTGGCCTTTTTGCAGATTGACTGACATTGCTGTTTCCTTTCGATTGAAATTGCGGACGCGCGCCTTATTGCTGGCGGCGCTGGGTCCAGTTCAGGAAGGCTTCCCGGTTGCGCGAGCACACCAGCACCTTGCCCTGGCCGGAGAAGCGCAGCACCATGCCCTCGCCGCTGGTCTGACTGTTGATCAGATTGCCGATGAAGCCGCCGCTGCCGCCGGTGGTGATGGACATCTCGTAGCGCAGCGCGCTGTCCCAGCACACCACGTGCGAATTGTCGATCACCACGTCGCGCCCCGGCGCCACCTCCAGCTGGGAGATGGAGCCGAAGCCCGACACCACCACCTGCCCGGCGCCGGCCGTCTCGGTGATGAAGAAGCCGCCGCTCTGGGCGAACAGCGCGTTGCCCAGGTTCTGGGTGCGCACCCGCAGCTCGACGCCGTCACTGGCGGCCACGAAGGCGCCGTCGCTCAGCATGTACTGGCGCGGCCCCACGTCCACCACCTGCATGGCGCCCGGCAGCGTGGGCGACAGCAGGCAGTCGCCGGCGCCGCGCACGGCCTCGATGTGCTGCTGGAAGAACGATTCGCCGTTGGCGAAGCGGCGCATCAGCGCGGCGCCGATGCCGCCGGTGACCTTGCCGCGCAAGTCCAGCGCCGCCTCCATCATCACCATCGCGTCCGACTCGCAGTAGATCTTTTCGCCGTGCGCGAGCGACACGTGCAGGAACGGGTCGACGTCCCCGGTAACCGTAAATGCTGGCATGGTATTCCTTCCTGAAACTCGTCTTTTATACCGTTGATACCGTTTATACCGTTTATACGCTCACGCCGAACGACGACGCCAGCGGCCCCAGGCCACCCTTGAAGCCCTGACCCACGGCCTTGAACTTCCAGTCGCCGCCGTTGCGGTACACCTCGCCGAACACCATGGCCGTCTCGGCCGAGCCATCCTCGGACAGGTCGAAGCGGGCGATCTCCGCGTTGCCGCTGGCGTTCACGCAGCGCACGAAGGCCTTCTGCACCATGCCGAAATTCTGGCGCCGCGCATCGGCGTCGTGGATCGTCACGCAGATGGCGATGCGGTCCACGTTGGCCGGCACTTCGGCCAGGTTGATGGTCACCGTCTCGTCGTCGCCATCGCCGGCGCCGGTGCGGTTGTCGCCCGAGTGGGCCACCGAGCCCTCCACCGACTTGAGGTTGTTGTAGAAGACGAAGTCGGCGTCGCCGCGCACTTTGCCGTCGGCCTTGAGCAGGAAGGCCGAGCCGTCCAGGTCGAACGCGTTGCCGTCCGTGGCGCGCACGTCCCAACCGAGGCCGATCACCATCTTCGACAGACCGGGGGCTTCCTTGCTCAGATTGACGTTGCCGCCTTTTTGCAGACTGATTGCCATGATGTGTTACTCCTGTTTGGTTGTATGAGCACCTGGCCGCATGGGCCTGTACCACTTGCACGCGGCGGGCCGGTGCCTGATGCCCGCCGCGTTGTCAAACTTGTGCGTGATGCCTCGTCACGCCGCCAGCGCCTGCACCTGCTGCTTGCGCCGGTGGCGGATCGAGGACCACAGCGAGGCGGCGATGAAGGCCACGCCGACCAGACCCGTGAACACCTCGGGGATGTGGAACTTCATGCTGGCCAACATGATCAGCGCCAGGATGCCGATCGCGTAGTGGGCGCCGTGTTCGAGGTACACGAATTCATCGAGCGTGCCCTGCTTGACGAGGAACACCGTCAGCGAGCGCACGAACATGGCGCCGATGGCCAGGCCCAGCATGATGATCACCACGTCGGTCGTGATGGCGAACGCGCCGATCACACCGTCGAAGCTGAACGAAGCGTCCAGCACCTCCAGGTACAGGAAGCCGCCGATGCCGCCGCGCTTGATCAGGTCACCGACGTTGCTGCCGTTCTCCTCCTTCTCCAGCAGGCTGCTGACGGCGTCCACGCCCACGTAGGTCAGCACGCCCCACAGGCCCGACACCAGCACCACCAGCTTCTGCGCCGGCTCCACCAGCGTCAGGCTGGCCAGCAGCGCGCCCAGCGCCACCATCACCGAGATCGACGACACCTTGCCCAGCGCACCCAGTTTCTGTTCCACGTGGCCCAGCCAGTGCAGCTCCTTGTCCTCGTCCAGCAGGAAGTTCAGGAACACCAGCAGCAGGAAGATGCCGCCGAAGGCCGCCACTTCCGCGTGGTGGTTGGTCAGGTGCGTCGAGTAGGCGGCCGGGTCGTTCAGCGCCAGGTGCCACACTTCCATCAGCCCCAGGTCGGCGGCCATGGCCACGATCACCAGCGGGAACAGCAGGCGCATGCCGAACACGGCGATGATGATGCCCACGCCCAGGAACAGCTTTTGCCAGAAGGCGTCCCACGTTTTCAGCACGGAGGCGTTGACCACCGCATTGTCGAACGACAGCGAGACTTCCATCACGCCCAGGATGGCCGCGATGCCGATGGCCGACAGCGCGCCGGCCCATCCCGTATGTTCATAACCCCACCATCCGGCCGCCACCAGGCAGACGAAGGTGACCAGCAGAGACACCTTGAAGTGTTTCATCGCTTTACCCCGTTGTTGTCAAGAATGGGATGCAGTGTAGGGCCAGGCGGGGAATTAAAAAATAGAAGATAATTGAAGTATTACTTCGTAAAAACAGAAGATGAAAACAACCGGACTCAATTTCCGCCACCTGTATTTTTTCTGGATGGTGGCCAAGGAAGGCAGCGTGACGCGCGCGGCCGAGCGTCTGGGACTGGCCGTGCAGACGGTCAGCATGCAGCTGGCGTTGCTGGAACAGTCGGTGGGCAAGCAGTTGCTGGAGCCGCAGGGACGGCGGCTGGCGCCGACCGAGGCGGGCCGCGTGGCGCTCAGTTATTGCGACCAGATTTTCCTGCTCGGCGACCAGTTGCAGGACGCGCTCGATGAAACGGACGCGGGCAAGATGCGGCTCACGGTCGGCATCTCCGACTCGCTGCCCAAGCTGATCGCGTTCCGGCTGCTGGAGGCGACCCAGCGCATGGGCCAGCAGGTGAAGCTGGTGTGCCTGGAGGATGAATTCGAATCGCTGCTGGCCGACCTCGCGCTCAACAAGCTGGATGTGGTGCTGACCGACCGCGCCGTGCGCCCCGGCGGCGGCCTGCGCGTGTTCAGCCACCTGCTGGGCGAAAGCGGCATGCAGTTGTTCGGCGTGCCACGACTGGCGCGCAAGGTGCGGCGCAACTTCCCCGCCAGCCTCGATGGCGCGCCGCTGCTGCTACCGACCCGCAACAACGCGCTGCGCGGACGCATCGACGCCTGGCTGGTGCAGCACGGCGTGCGGCCCGACGTGGTGGGCGAGTTCGAAGACAACGCCATGCTCAACACCTTCGGCCGCAACGGGCTGGGCCTGTTCTTCGCGCCGTCGGCGCTGGCGCACGACATCCAGGAGCAGTTCGGCGCCGTGCTGGCCGGCGACGCGCCGGAACTGCGCGAACAGTTCTACGCCATCTCCAACGAGCGCAAGATCAAACACCCGGCCGTGGAGGCCATCCTGTCGGCCGTGCACAGCGGGCCGTTCGCTGTCGCGCAGTAGGCACGGCCAGGCCGGCGCCGCATCGCGCCATATCGCGCCACATCAAACGGCGGCCCCGGCGCGCGCGAAAATTGCGCAGTCCGGGCGCCGGGTCGGATAAGATGCAGGTTTCGACCGCCCGCCCCCGCGCGCTTCTATGCAAAACCTTCTGCTTGTCCTGCTCGCCCTCGTCCTGGTCGCGCTCAACGGCTTCTTCGTGGCGGCCGAATTCGGCATCGTCACGCTGCGCCCCACCCGCATCCGCGCCATCGCCAAGAGCCAGGGGCTGCGCGGGCGCACGCTGGCCAAGGTGCACGGCCAGCTCGACACCTACCTGTCGGCCTGCCAGCTCGGCATCACGCTGGCCTCGCTGGGCCTGGGCTGGATCGGCGAGCCGGCTTTCGCGGGCCTGCTGGAGCCGCTGTTCGCCGCCCTCGGCGTGACGTCGCCGCAGCTGATCCACGGCGTGGCCTTCGCGCTGGCGTTCACCGTCATCTCCTTCCTGCACATCGTGGTCGGCGAGCTGGCGCCCAAGTCGCTGGCGATCCGCATGCCCGAGGCGATCGGCCTGTGGAGCGCGCTGCCGCTGTACGGCTTCTACTGGGCCATGTACCCGGCCATCTGGCTGCTCAACGCCAGCGCCGGCATGGTGCTGGGTCTGGTGGGCCTGTCCGGCAAGGGCGGCCACGAGACGCACTACTCGGTCGATGAACTGAAGCTGATCCTGCGCAGCAACCAGCCGGGCCAGAAGTACAGCAAGGACGAGCGCAACATCCTGGCCCACTCGCTCGAATTCAGCGAATTGTCGGTGTCGGACCTGATGCGGCCCATCAATGAGGTGATCGCGCTGCACGCCGATCTGCCGCTGGAGGAAAACCTGCAAACCATGCTGCGCAACCGATTCAGCCGCTACCCGTATTACGACGCGGACGGCGAGACGGTGCTCGGCGTGATCCACTTGAAGGACCTGTTTTTCGCCCAGCAATCGGGCAAGCCCGTGACGGACCTGGCGCCGCTGCTGCGGCCGGTGGAGACCATCTCCGCGCGCACGCCCGCGCTCGAGCAGTTCCGCCGCTTCCGCGACGGCGCGCCCCACTTCGCGCTGATCGGCGAAAAGGGCAAGCGGCCGCTGGGCTTCATCACGCTCGACAATCTGCTGGGCGCCATGGTGGGCGAGATCCACGACGAATTCCGGCTCAACGAGAACGACTGGCTCAAGCAGCCCGACGGCACGCTGGTGGGCAAGGCCAGCCTGCCCATCTTCTCGCTGGAGCGGGCGCTGGGCATCGACATCGAGAACGAGGAGCTGGGGCTGGATGAAGTGGAATCGGTGGGCGGCCTGCTGATGCTCAAGCTGGGCGACATCCCCAAACAGGGCCAGCGCGTGAGCTTCCGCTACTTCGACATCGTGGCCAGGAAGATGACGGGCCCGCGCATCCTGCTGGTGAAGGTGATCCCCAAGACGCCGCCGTCCGACGACACGGACGACCTGGATTAACCGGCCGTGGGGGCGTCGCCCCAGTGCCGCAGCAGGCCCAGGGCCACGGCCAGCAGCGTGGGGCCGATGAACAGGCCGACGAAGCCGAACGCCAGCACGCCGCCCATCACACCGAGCAGCACGAGGATGAACGGCAGGCTGCTGCCACGGCTGATCAGCATGGGCTTGACGACGTTGTCCACGCCGCTGATGGCGAAGAAGCCCCACACCAGCATGAACACGCCCCACCCCGTGTGGCCCTCGTTGAACAGCCAGACGGCGGCGCCGCCCCAGATCAGCGGCGGCCCCACCGGCACCAGCGACAGCACGAAGGTGGTGATCGACAGCAGCGCCACGGCCGGCACGCCGGCCAGCGCCAGCCCGATCGCCGCCACGCCGGCCTGCGCCAGCGCCGTGCCCAGCAGGCCGTACATCACACCGCGCACGGTGCGGCTCACGGTGTCGGCCACGGCCTCGCCCTGCTCGCCGATCAGTTTGCCCATGCCGCCGCGCACCAGCGCCACGAGGGCCTGGCCGTCGCGGTACAGGAAGAAGCACACGAACACGGCCAGGCTGACCTGGGCCACGCCGCGCCCCAGCACCAGGCTGCTGCCCAGCAGCAGGCGGCGTGCCGGTTCCAGCAGGCGCTGCGCCAGCGCGATCAATTCCTCGCGGCTGGCCACCAGCTTGCGCAGGTAGGCGTCGGCCTGCTCGCCCACCAGCGGCAATTGCTTGAGCCACGGCGGCGGGACGATGGTGCCGTCGTCGAGGGCGGCGCGCACCTGGTCGAAATAGCTGGCGGCGTTGTCGGCCACGCTCCAGGCCACCAGCGCCAGCGGCACCAGGATCACCAGCGTGAGCGAGGTGGTCATCAGCGCGGCGGCCAGCGTGCGCCGCCGGCGCACGCGGTGCAGCAGCCACAGGTACAGCGGCCAGCTGGAAATGGCGATGGCGGCCGCGAACAGGATCGCGGCCAGGAACGGCCGCAGCACGACCAGGCAGCCGAGGATCAGCAGCACGACGGCGGCCAGGCGGGTGTAGGGTTGGAAGCGCTGCTCCATGCATTCCCCGGTCGGTTGGACGGCGGGCGGCGCGGCGCCGCCCGGTCAGGCTGTCAGTTCAGCAGCAGCTTGAGGTCGTGCACGATGGGCTCGGGACCGAGGCCGTGGCGCACGAACAGGCGCAGCTTGCCCGTCTTGTCGAACACGTAGCTGCCGGCCGTGTGGTCGACCGTGTAGCTGTCCTTGGTCTTGCCCGGCACCTTGGCGTAGAACACCTTGAATTCCTTGGCCACGGCGGCCGTCTGCTCGGGCGTGCCATACAGGCCGATGAAGCGCTTGTCGAACGCGGGCACGTACTGGGCCAGCAGCGCCTGGGTGTCGCGCTCGGGATCGACGGTCACGAACAGCACCTGCACCTGGTCCGACAACGGGCCCAGCGCCTGCATCACGCTCTCCATCTCGGCCATCGTGGTCGGGCACACGTCCGGGCACTGGGTATAGCCGAAGAACATCACCACGGCCTTGCCCTTGAAGTCGGCCAGCTTGCGCGGCTTGCCGGTGTGGTCGGTCAGCGCGAAATCGTGCGCGTAATCGAGGCCGGACAGGTCGGTGTTCTTGAATTCCACTTTCGGCAGCGCGGGCTTTTCGCCGCAGCCGGCCAGCGGAGCGGCGGCCAGTACGGCCAGCGTCAACGTAGCGAACAGTTTTTTCATGGTGTGCGTTAGAACTTGAAGTAGTGGTCCACCAGCAGCGCGGCGAACAGCAGCGACAGGTAGATGATGGACCAGGTGAAGGCCTTGCGGGCAATCAGGTCCGTGTAGTGACGGTAGATTTTCCACGCATGGTGCAGGAACACGGCGTTCAGCACCACGGCGCTGGCCAGGTAGATCAGGCCGCTCATGTGGACGGCGAACGGCAGCAGGGTGGTGGCGGCCAGCGCGATCGTGTAGAGCAGCACGTGGAACTGGGTGAACGGCAGGCCGTGCGTGACGGGCAGCATGGGCAGGCCGGAACGGGCGTAGTCGTCGCGCCGGTACATGGCCAGCGCCCAGAAATGCGGCGGGGTCCAGACGAAGATGATCAGCACCAGCAGCCACGCTTGCATCGGCACGTCGTTGGCCACGGCGGCCCAGCCCAGCGCCGGCGGCATGGCGCCCGACAGGCCGCCGATGACGATGTTCTGCGGCGTGGCCGGCTTGAGGATCATGGTGTAGATCACCGCGTAGCCGACGAAGGTGACGAAGGTCAGCCACATGGTCAGCGGGTTGACCAGCGCGTACAGGATCCACATGCCGGCGCCGCCGATGATGGCCGAATACAGCATGGTCTCGCCCACGCTCAGCTCCCCCGTGGCCACCGCGCGGCGCGCCGTGCGCGCCATGCGCGCGTCGATCTCGCGCTCGGCCAGGCAGTTGACGGCGAACGCGGCGCCGGCCAGCAGCCAGATGCCGAGGGTGGCGGCCACCACCACGCGCCAGTCGGGCATGCTGTCGGTGGCCAGGAACATGCCGATCACGGCGCAGAACACGGCCAGTTGGGTCACGCGGGGCTTGGTCAGCGTCCAGTATTGGGCGAAGCGGTTGCTGGTCTTATGGGTGGCGGTGTGGGTCGTCATTAGTGGTGTCTGGCAGCGGAGGCTTGCGGGAATACGGCGCTGGCGGCTGCCTTCTGCGCGATCTCGAATTGGAACTTAGCCCGGTAGTTTAACATGGTCAGCAACAACACCAGCAGCGCCGCCCCGGCGTTGTGCAGCACGGCGATGGCCAGCGGATAGTTGAGGAAAATAGTGGCCACGCCCGTGCACAGCTGCAGCGCCAGCACCACGGCGATGGCGCGCGCCGTCTTGTGCAGGGCCGTGTGGCCCCAGGCGCGCCAGGCCGTGTAGCCGGCCACCAGCGCCACCACGAACGCGAAGTTGCGGTGCACCCAGTGGATGGCCGTCAGCGCGGCGAACGGCAGGTAGTGGCCGGCGGCCGTCTTGCCCAGCGCGCGCCACAGCGTGAAACCGTGCTCGAAGTCCATCTCCGGCACCAGCTTGCCGCCGCACAGGGGGAAGTCGGTGCAGGCCAGGGTGGCGTAGTTGGTGCTCACCCAGCCGCCCAGCGCCAGTTGCACAAGCAACAACACACCGGACAGCGCGGCCAGCAGGCGGATGTTGCGCATGGCCGGCGGCGAGCCGGTCACCGCGCGCACGGGGGCGACCAGCTGGTCCTGGCGGCCGCCATACCACGTGAGCAGGGCCAGCAAGCCCATGCCCAGCAGCAGGTGGGTGGTGACGATCACGGGTTGCAGCTTGAGCGTGACGGTCCAGGCGCCGAACGCGCCCTGCAGGCAGACGAACGCCAGCAGCGCCGTGGGCAGCCACGGCGCGTACTCGGCGCGGCCGCGGTCGCGCAGCCAGTGGCGCCACGACTGCGCCACCATGGCCACGATCAGCACCCCGATCGCCATGGCCAGGTAGCGGTGGATCATCTCGATCCAGGCCTTGGCCACCGTCACGGGGCCGCTCGGCAGCAGCGTCTCGGCGGCCTGGATCTGCTCATGGGCCAGGAAGGGATTGGCCGTGCCGTAGCAGCCGGGCCAGTCGGGGCAGCCGAGGCCGGAGTCCGTCAGGCGCGTGAAGGCGCCGAACACGATCAGGTCGAACGTGAGGAACACGCACACCCACACCAGCTTGCGGTATTTGTTGGTGTCGGACGAGGTCCACACGATGGACAGCGGCAGCAGGGCCACCAGCAACGCGGTGATGGCCATTTGGGGCAAGGTGGCGGCATGCATGATGGTTCAACCTATGGCGGAAGCCTTGAGCAGCTTGGCCAGGTCCTTCTTCACCTTGGCCATTTTGTCGATGTCGGACGAGACGGCGTGCGCCGGGAAGCGCATCATCAGGTTGCCCAGCGGGTCGATCAGGAACACGTGCTCGCTGAGCGGGCCGTCCGTGCCCGGCGGCAACCATTTCTCCACGACGCCGGCCGGCGCGCGCAGCATGCGGGTGCCGTCGTTCACGCGCAGCAGCATGGTGTCGAGCGGCGCGTCGTCGGTGATCAGCCAGACCCGCTCGATGCGCTCCATGTCCTTGCCCTGCATGGTGCGCAGCTGGCGCATGGCGAACAGCTGGTCCTGGCAAACCTGCTGGCAGTCGGACGGGCCCACCTTGAGCATGATCCACTTGCCCTTGTAGTCGTCCAGCGTGGCCGGCTTGCCGTCCAGCGTGGTGCTGGCCATGGCCGGAATCGGGTACTGGCGCGGGTCGATCAGGTCGCCGTAGTTGGTGCGGCCGCTCGGTTTGATCACGTAATAGGTGAAGTAGGAGGCGATCAGCGGCGCCGCGCACACGGCCAGCACGGCCAGCAGCTTCCAGCGTCCGCGCGCCATTTGTCCGGCGGCCGGGTCGATATTGGCCGTCTTATTGTCCACTGCTTTTTCCACGTCGGTATCCATTCCACACATAAAAGATGATGGCCATCGCCGCCAGTGCATACCACTGGAAGGCGTAGCCGCGATGTTTGTCCACGCCCAGCGCCGGCGCCGGCCAGTCGCGCACCAGCGCCGCGTCGTCCGGCCCGGCGGCGCCGGCCTGCTCGACCACGAACGGCGCCAGCGCCAGGCCGCTGGCGGCGGCCACCTGGGCCGGGTCCGCGTTCTGCACGATGGCGCCCGGACGCAGCGCGGGCGCGGCGCCCAGCTGCATCACATGGCCCGCGTTCTGGCGCGCCACGCCTTCCAGCGTGACGGTGCCGGCCGGGGTGGCGTAATCGGGCAGCCTGTCGCGCCGCACCGGGTCGCGCGGCAGCCAGCCGCGCGCCACCAGCACGGCGCTGTCCGTGCCGTCCAGCCGGAACGGCATCAGCACGTAAAAGCCGGCGCGGCCCTGGTACGGCCGGTTGTCCAGATACAACGGCCAGCCGGCCACGAACCGGCCGCGCGCGCGCACGCGGCGGAATTCCACGGCGGCCGGCGGCACGGGGCGCCCGTCCAGCACCAGCGGCGCGGCGGCCGCCCCCTGCGCCAGCAGCGCCTGCAGCGCCAGCTTCTCGGCCGCGCGCCGTTCCTGCCAGTTGCCGAGCGCGACGCCGAGCGCCGCCACCAGCACGGTGGCCGCCAATGGGATTAGTTTAAACCGGAAGGCGATACGCATTACAATGGGTGCCTCAAATCTCACTACAGTCTAACGCGCCATGAAAATCGCCGTCGCCATCGCCTTCATCCTGATCATCGGCAGCCTGGCTTCGGCCCTGTTCTTCCTCATGCGCGACAAGGGCAAAAGCAACAACACGGTGCGCGCGCTGGCCGTGCGGGTGGGGCTGTCGATCACGCTGTTCCTGCTGATCCTGCTGGCCCACAAGCTCGGCTACATCCAGCCCACCGGCATCCGCCAGTAATCCGCCAACCATCCGCCGGTACGCCGCCCGTACGCCCTGCCCCGCCACGAAAAAAGCCGCATCCGGGACTGCCCCGCATGCGGCTTTTCAGCTTCGCGGCTGGCGCGCCGCGAACCATTATAACGCCCGCTTACAACCAGTAGACGACCACGTACAGGGCCAGCCACACCACGTCCACGAAGTGCCAGTACCAGGCCGCGCCTTCGAAGGCGAAGTGGTGGTCGGGCGTGAAGTGGCCCTTCAACACGCGGTACAGCACCACCGACAGCATGATGGCGCCCATGGTCACGTGGAAGCCGTGGAAGCCGGTCAGCATGAAGAAGGTGGAGCCGTAGATGCCCGAGGTCAGCTTCAGGTTCAGCTCGCTGTAGGCGTGCATGTACTCGAAGGCCTGGAAGCCCATGAAGGTCGCGCCCAGCAGGATGGTGAGGAACAGCCAGAACGCGGTCTTGCCGCGATGACCGGCGCGCAGCGCGTGGTGCGAGATGGTCAGCGTCAGGCCCGAGGTCAGTAGCAGCGCCGTGTTCAGGGTCGGGATCGGGAACGGACCCATGGTCTTGAATTCCTGGATGGTGCCGGCCGGACCCGCGTTGCCCCAGTGGGCGGCGAAATCAGGCCACAGGATCTTGTGGTCGAGGTCGCCCAGCCACGGCATGGTGATGCTGCGCGCGTAGAACAGGGCGCCGAAGAAGGCGCCGAAGAACATCACCTCCGAGAAGATGAACCAGCTCATCGACCAGCGGTAGGAATGGTCGATGCGCTGGCTGTACAAGCCCTTCTCCGACTCGCCGATGGCGTCGCCGAACCAGAAGTACAGCACCGTGATGATGCCGGCCAGGCCGATCAGGTTGACGGTCGGGCCCCACGACACGTCGTTCACCCAGGCCGACGCGCCGGCCATGGTCAACAACAGCGACAGGCCGGCCAGCAGCGGCCACCTGGATGGACCAGGCACGAAATAGTACGGTGCCGAGGCGTTTTGTGAACTCATCTTCATCTCCCTAAATCAACTGTATGCGTGAATACTGCGCTTATTTTGCAACGACAAATTTAACGATCGTGATCAGCAGCGCGATGAACAGGGCCACCGAAATCAGGCCGGCGATGATGACGTGCACCGGATTCAGTTTAGCCGAATCGGTGTCGAAATCGCTCTTGCGGCGCAGGCCGAAGAACGACCAGAACACGGCTTTCATCGAATACAGGAACGATGCCTGCCGCTGCGGTTTCTTCACTTCATCCATCGCGCCCACCTTGTTCACTTCGAGGCCGTCTTGTCCAGACCGGCGATTTCAAAAAACGTGTACGACAGCGTGATCGTCTTCACATCCCTGGGCAGGGCCGGGTCGATGTAGAACACCACCGGCATCTGCCGCGCCTCGTTCGCCTTCAGGGTCTGCTGCTTGAAACAGAAGCATTCCACCTTCTTGAAGTGCGGCGTGGCGCTTTGCGGCGCGTAGCTGGGGATGGCCTGGGCCTGCACCGTGCGCGGCTGGGTGTTGACCACTTCATACAACACCGTCTGCAACTGGCCCGGATGGACCTTGACGCTGGCCACCACGGGGCGGAAACGCCACGGACCCTGCGCGTTGCCGTCGAACTCCACGGTGATGGTGCGGCTCATGTCCACCTGGGTGTTCTGGTCCAGGCTCACCGTGCCATCCTTCTGGGTCAGCACGTTGATCCCCAATACTTCGCAGATCTGCTTGTAGACGGGGATCAGCGCATAGCCGAAGCCGAACATCATCACGGCGATGACGAGCAGCTTGCCCAGCAACTGCCGGTTCAGGCCACGGGTTTCCTGGTCCATGGCCACGTCAGCTCAGCCAGATGTGCTTGACGAACACGGACACGAAGAACACCAGCGCCACCGACGCCAGGATCAGGCCGGTCCTCACATTGTTTGGTTTATTCGCTTGCGACATGGTTTCCTACTCACTGCGTGAACGATCGTTGGCGGACCGCCGGCTGGCGGCCCGCCGTGGCCATCACTTGACGGTCGGTGGCGTTTCGAAGGTGTGGAACGGGGCCGGGCTCGGCACGGTCCACTCCAGGCCCTCCGCGCCGTCCCATGGCTTGGTCTCGGCCTTCTTGCCGCCACGGATGGTCGGCAGCACCACGCAGAACAGGAAGAACACCTGCGACAGGCCGAAACCGAAGGCGCCGATGGAGGCGATCATGTTGAAGTCGGTGAACTGCGCCGGGTAGTCGGCGTAGCGGCGCGGCATGCCGGCCAGGCCCAGGAAGTGCATCGGGAAGAAGGTGATGTTGAACGTGATCAGCGACAGCCAGAAGTGCAGCTTGCCCATGGTCTCGTTGTACATGTGGCCGGTCCATTTCGGCGACCAGTAGTAGAAACCGGCGAACAGCGCGAACAGCGAGCCGGCCACCAGCACGTAGTGGAAGTGGGCCACCACGTAGTAGGTGTCCTGCAGCTGGATGTCGATCGGGGTCACGGCCAGGATCAGGCCGGTGAAGCCGCCCATGGTGAACACGAAGATGAAGCCGACCGCGAACAGCATCGGCGTCTCGAAGGTCATGGAGCCCTTCCACATGGTGGCGATCCAGTTGAACACCTTCACGCCCGTGGGCACGGCGATCAGCATGGTGGCGTACATGAAGAACAGCTGCGACGTCACCGGCATGCCGGTGGTGAACATGTGGTGGGCCCAGACGATGAACGACAGGATGGCGATCGAGGCGGTGGCGTACACCATCGAGGCGTAGCCGAACAGCGGCTTGCGGGCGAACGCCGGCAGGATCTGCGACACGATGCCGAACGCCGGCAGGATCATGATGTACACCTCGGGGTGGCCGAAGAACCAGAAGATGTGCTGGTACATGACGGGGTCGCCGCCGCCGGCCGCGTTGAAGAACGAGGTGCCGAAGTGGCGGTCGGTCAGGGTCATGGTGATGGCGCCGGCCAGCACGGGCATCACGGCGATCAGCAGGTAGGCCGTGATCAGCCAGGTCCAGCAGAACATCGGCATCTTCATCAGGGTCATGCCGGGCGCGCGCATGTTGAGGATGGTGACGATGATGTTGATCGAACCCATGATGGACGAGGCGCCCATCAGGTGCATGGCGAAGATACCCATGTCCATGCCGATGCCCATCTGGCTCGACAGCGGCGCGTACAGCGTCCAGCCGGCGGCCGTGGCGCCACCGGGCACGAAGAACGACGACGCCAGCAACAGCGCGGCCGGCGGCAGCAGCCAGAACGAGAAGTTGTTCATGCGCGCGAAGGCCATGTCGGAGGCGCCGATCTGCAGCGGGATCATCCAGTTGGCGTAGCCGACGAAGGCCGGCATGATGGCGCCGAACACCATCACCAGGCCGTGCATGGTGGTCAGCTGGTTGAAGAATTCAGGCTGAAAGAACTGCAGGCCGGGCTTGAACAGCTCGGTGCGGATCATCAGCGCCAGCACGCCGCCCGACAGCAGCATGATGAAGGAGAACCACAGGTACAGCGTGCCGATATCCTTGTGGTTGGTGGCGAACAACCAGCGCGACAGACCGTGCGGATGGTCGTGCGCGTGGTCGTGCGCGTGGTCGTGCGCGTGATCTTGTGCGTGATCCAAAGTGCTTGTGCTCATGTAAGTCCCCTAATTACTTGCGTGCAGCCAAGACTTCGGCTGGTTGAACGATGTTCTCGGCGGCCTTGTTCGACCAGTTGTTGCGGGTGTAGGTGATGACAGCCGCAATTTCCGTATCCGACAGTTGTTTCCATGCTGGCATCTCGCCAGGGAACTTGCCGCTCTTCTTGCCGTTCAGCAGAACGTGGATCTGGTCCGCCTTGGGGCCGTTGACGACGGGCGAGCCGTCCAGCGCGGCGAAGGCGCCGGGCAAGCCCTTGCCGGTGGCCTGGTGGCACACGACGCAGTTGGTGGCGTACACCTTCTCGCCCTTGGTCTTCAGTTCATCGATGGTCCACACCTTGCTTGGATCCTCGGCCAGCGCGGCCATCTCCTTGAGCTTGCCGTCGACCCAGACCTTGTACTCGTCTTCCGTCACGACCTTGACCACGATGGGCATGAAGGCGTGCTCCTTGCCGCACAGTTCGGCGCAGTTGCCGCGGTAGGTGCCGGTGTGCTCGGCCTTGAACCAGGTGTCGCGCACGAAGCCGGGGATGGCGTCCTGCTTGACGGCGAAGGCGGGGATGGACCAGGCGTGGATCACGTCGTTGGCCGTGGTGACGATGCGGATCTTCTTGTTGACCGGCACCACCACTTCATTGTCGACTTCGATCAGGTAGTTCTCGCCGCGCGGCTGGGTCGGCGCCACGCCGGGCGCGCCCACTTGCGAGCGGGGGGTGGACAGGTTGGACAGGAAGGAGATGCCCTGGCCCTCGCCCTTCAGGTAATCGTAGCCCCATTTCCACTGCATGCCGGTGGCCTTGATGGTGATGTCGGCGTTGGAGGTGTCCTTCATGCCGACCACGGTGCGGGTGGCGGGCAGCGCCATGCCGATCACGATCAGGAACGGCACCACGGTCCAGGCGATCTCGACGGCGGTCGATTCATGGAAGGTGGCTGGCTTGTGGCCCAGCGACTTGCGGTGCTTGATGATCGAATAGAACATCACGCCGAACACGGCGACGAAGATGACCATGCAGATCACCATCATCCAGGTGTGCAGGCTGTAGACTTCGGTCGCGATCTGGGTCGCCGGTGCCTGCAGGTTCAGTTCGCGCACCATGGGACCGCCGGTACCGCCCGTTGCCGCCGTGTAGGTGCCGGCCGCCACCGGGGCGTCGGCCGCCCACGTTGGCATGCCCGCCGCTGAGATCAGCAGCCCGAGCATCAACGATTGAAGTCGCTTTGCATGTTTCATGTTTTCCCCAACCACCAAAAAAAATGGATTATTTTTTTTAAAACGGCGTGAAGATTCGATGAGTTGAACCGCCGCCGCTCCTTAAACACCTTCAGATCCGGCCCGGCGCGCCCGCAAAAAACATCAGGCTGCCCATAAACAGAATCTTGATATTTCGCCAAGCGTATCCAATAGTACTATCAGAAGCCCGGCCTGCACTAGCAATTACTCTTCGCCTCCCCCGACGCCGCCTATATCAGGTGGGCGATGTCAAGACATGACAAAATTAGTCAACGATTATATAGAACAAAAATGACTTCCATCAAGGAATAATCCAATTTCTCATAGTGGCAGCGCAGCATTTATGCGCACCGGATGTGCATGGAATGTGCGTGGGAAGGCCTCCCGTCGACCGCCCCGGCGTGGTCGGTGCGGCAACGGCGCAACGGTGGCGCCGTGCCAAAATAGCATGGAAGGGAATGCGGGGGCGCGCGGCGCGCGCCGTGCGGTCAGCGCGGCTTGCGCGGCAGATCGAAGCGGATGATGGCCTCGCCCGTGGACGTCACGCGCGGGGCGGGACGGAAGGCGTGGCCGTAGATGATTTCAAATGACAGGCCCAGCTTGCCGTCGGCGCGGCGGCCGCGCTCGAGCGCGGCCAGCATGCGGGCCCAGGCCTGACGGCCCATCAGCCCGCGCCGGCGCGTGGCCAGCGGATTGCCGCCCCAGGCCCGCACATCGGCCAGCAGCGCCTGCGGCGTGTCGTAGGTGACGGTGATGACCTCCATGTCCAGCACCGGCGTGGCGAAGCCCGCCTCGACCAGCTGGTCGCCGAAGTCGTGCATGTCGACGAACGGCAGGCCATGGGGCGCCATGTCCACCTCCTCGAAGGCGGTGCGCACTTCCTTGAACGTGTCGGGCCCGAAGCACGAGAACATTAGCAAGCCGTCGACCTTGAGCACGCGGCGCCACTCGGCGAACACGCGGTCCGGCTGCGGATGCCAGTGCAGCGCCAGGTTGGACCACACGAGGTTGACGGCGCCCGGCCCCAGCGGCAGCGCCGCGAAGTCGCCGCACACCAGGTCCACGCCGGTCTTGGCCGGCAGCAGCTTGCTCATCAACTGATTGATGGCGCCGGGCCGCGCCGCGCGCGCGCGGGCCGCGCCCACCATGGCCTCGGCCGCGTCCAGCCCCACGATCTGGGCCGCCGGATACGCTTTCTGCAACGTTGCCAGATCGGCACCCTCGCCGCAGCCGGCGTCGAGCACGCGCTGCGGCGACAGTTTGATCAGGCCCAGCCTGTCATGCATGCGCGCGGCGATCTCGCGCCGCAGGAAGTCGGATGGTTGCACCCGCTGCGGGCGGGCGAAGGCGGCGCGCACGCGCGCCAGGTCGATGGGCGCGCTGAGCTTGGGCGCGGAGGCAGGCACTTGCATGGTTCTTAATTAGGAGCGGTGAAGATGCGATAATGTCGGCAGTGTACATGGTTGTAGCCAAACGCGATGCCGACCACCCCGCCACCGCCGCGCCCGCCACCGCCAGCCAGCGCCCGCGCGCTGCTGCGCCGGGCCGGCACGGCCCTGCTGCACGGCCTGCTGCCCACGGCGTGCGCACTGTGCGGCGCAGCATGCGCGGACACGCTGTGCGCGCCCTGTGCCGCCCAGTTCTTCGGCCATGGCGGCCGCCACAGCGCGGCGCGCTGCCGCCAGTGCGCCAATCCGCTGCCCGTCCGCAGCGACGACACCGCCGGCAACGGCGACGCGGCCAGCCTGTGCGCCGGCTGCCTGCTGCACCGGCCCGCGTTCGACGTCACCGTGGTGGCCGCCGATTACGCCATGCCGCTCGACCAGCTGGTGTTGCAGTTAAAATTCGGCCACCGGCTGGCGCACGCCGCCCTGTTCGCCCGCCTGTTGCGCGACGCCGTGCTGGAGCGCCCCGGCTTCGCGCTGCCGGCCGTGCTGTGCCCGGTGCCGCTGGGACCGCAACGGCTGGCCGAACGCGGCTACAACCAGGCGCTCGAAATCGCCCGTCCGCTGGCGCGTCTGCTGGGCGTGGCGCTGGCGCCGCGCCTGGCCTGCCGCGTGCACGACACGCCGGCGCAAAGCAGCGTCGCGCCCGGCCAGCGCAGCGCCAACGTGGCCCACGCGTTCGCCGTGACCGATCCGGCGCTGGTCGAAGGCCGCCACATCGGCATCGTCGACGACGTGATGACCAGCGGCCAGACGCTGCACGCGCTGGCCGCCACCTTCAAGCGTTACGGCGCCGCGCGCGTGAGCAACCTGGTGTTCGCGCGCACGCCGCCCCATTGAATTTTTTTAGGAGAAGCACCTTGTTCCACGTCGTCCTCGTCAATCCGGAAATCCCGCCCAACACGGGCAATGTGATCCGCCTGTGCGCCAACACGGGCGCCCAGTTGCACCTGATCGAACCGCTGGGCTTTCCGCTGGAGGACTCGAAGATGAAACGGGCCGGCCTCGACTACCACGAGTACGCGCAAATGCGGGTGCATCCGAACTGGGAGGCGTTCCTGGCCGCCGTGCGGCCGGACCCGGCCCGCATGTTCGCCATGACCACGCACGGCTCCTCGCCGTTCGCCAGCGCCAGCTTCCGGCCCGGCGACGTGTTCGTGTTCGGCTCCGAAACGCGCGGCCTGGACCCGGCCCTGCGCGAATCGTTCCCGCCGGCCCAGCGCATCCGCCTGCCGATGCGGCCCGACAACCGCAGCCTGAACCTGTCGAACACGGTGGCCGTGGTCGTGTTCGAAGCGTGGCGCCAGAACGGCTACGCCGGCGGCGCCTGAATCCGGGCGCGGCGCCGGCGCTCAGTCCAGGAACCGGGCCGGGCCGGCGTCGAACAGGCGCTTGTGTTCGGCCATGCAGAAATAGTAGGTGCGCCCGCGATAAACGGAGGTCGGTGCCGTCGCCCTGTCCACATCCATTTCACATACGACGCAACACGGGTGTTGCGCGGTCGATACCCGCCGCTTGGCGTACGCCATGTTGGCATCGGGGTGCAACCAGCCCTGGCCCTGGTATTCGAGGTGGTCGGCCGTGCGCAGCGCCACGTCACGGCCGCAATACCGCTCCACCACCCGCAGCGCCAGGTCGATGCCGGACGACAGCCCGCCGGCGGTGGCGAGCTTGCCCGACTCGACATAGCGCGCGCCACGCTTGAGCACGATGTCGGGGAAATCCATCTGGAATTGCACATAGGCGCTGTGGTGCGTCGTCGCGGTCCGGCCCGACAACAGCCCGGTCCGGGCCAGCAGGAAGGCGCCCATGCAGACCGACATGGTGAGATCGGCCGTCCCTGCCGCCGTCCTGATCCAGTCCAGCATGGCCGCGTCCGGATCGCTCTGGGCCGGGATGACGATGACCTTGGGCGCCGGCGCCGTGGCGAACGTGTAGTCGGGCACGATGGTCATCCCGCCCGTCGCCCTGACCGGCGCGCTGGTTTCGGCCACCGTGTAAAGTTTGAACAGCGGCGCCGCGCGCCCCGGCACGCGCACGTTCTCGAACACCTCCCACGGCCCGGCGAAGTCGATGACGACGGCATCGTCCGACAGCACGAACGCCACCGGAATGCTGCCCTCGGCCGGCACCGGCAGCGGCGCGGGCGACGATGACGCCGGGCGCGTCCTGGCCTGGCCGGGTCCGGGCAAGGCGGCCGTCAGGCCCATCGCCGTCGACAATAGAAAAAGTTCACGTCTGTTCATCTTGGGTTCATCCCTGGAAAGCGCACCGGCTGGTGGCGGGAAAATGAGTGTCCCATCGCGCCGGCGCCGGCGCGAGCCGCTTGGCTGCACGCCGTCGTGCGTTGGCTGCAAACGGTCGCCGGGCGCCCGGTTTTCCCCTATGATGGCGCCATGAAAATTGTCACTGACCAAGCGCGCGGCGCGTGGCGCTACGTGGCCGGCGGCTGGCTGGCGCTGGCCCTGTTCGACGCGACCCAGACCGTGGTGTCGATGCGCGCCATGGGCATGCATCACGCCTGGCTCACGCTGTTTCTGGTGACGGCCGCGAGCTGGGCGCCCTGGGCGCTGCTCACCCCCGCCATCCTTACCTTGCTGCGGCGCTTCCGGCTGCCGTCCCGCAAGCTCGCGTCGTGGTGCGTGCATGGCGCCGCCTGCCTCGGCATCGGCGTGGTGTGGGCCACCTGGGCGGCCTTCCTCGAACACGCGACCAATCCCTTCGCCTATGCGGACGGCCCCGGCGCCTTCATTGCGCTGTGGCGGGCGAAGCTGCTGGGCACGGTGGTGGTCGATGTGCTGCTGTACGGCGTCATCGCCGCGCTCAGCATGACGCTGCATGCCCACCAACGGCTGTGGCAGCAGCGCGCCGCCAGCGCGCGCCTGGCCGAATTGCTGGCGCAGGCGCAACTGGCCTCGCTGCGCCTGCAGATCGAACCGCATTTCATCTTCAACGCGCTCAACGCCGTCACGGCGCTGATCCGCGAGCAGAAGGAGCAGGACGCGATCACGGCCATCGCCGCGCTGGGCGACCTGCTGCGCCGCGTGACCGAGCGCTCGGAGCGCCAGTTCGTGAGCATGGAGGAGGAGCTCGACTTCGTGCGCAAATACCTCGACATCCAGCGCATGCGCTTCGCCGAGCGGCTGCGCTACCGGATCGACATTCCGGCCGAACTGCTGCGCGCGCAGGTGCCCGATTTCATCGCCCAGGCGCTGGTGGAGAACGCCATCAAGCATGGCATCGCCCGGCGCGCCAAGGGCGGCGAGGTGCGCGTGTCCGCCGCCTGCGACGGCGCGGTGCTGACGCTGCGCGTCGCCAACGACGGCCCGCCATTGCCGGCGCAGTGGCAGGAGCGGGTCGGCCTGTCCAACACGCGGCAGCGCCTGCTGGCCCTGTTCGGCGACGCGTCGGCCCTGACGCTGCAAAACCAGGCCGACCATGGCGTGCTGGCCACCATCACCCTGCCCTACCGCGTGCCGGCATGAGCGCCAGCAGACCGCCGTTGCGCGCCCTGATCGTCGACGACGAACCGCTGGCGCGGCGCAATATCGCGGCCCTGCTGGCGCGCGAACCGGGCATCACCATCGTCGGCCAATGCGGTTCGGCCGACGAGGCGCTGGCGGCGATCGCCGGCACCACACCCGATCTGGTGTTCCTCGACATCGAGATGCCGGAATGCGATGGCTTTGAGCTGCTCGAACGCATCGGCCCGGCGCCGGCGTTCGCCATCGTGTTCGTCACCGCCCACCAGCAATTCGCCCTGCGCGCGTTCGACGTGGGCGCGCTCGATTATCTGCTGAAACCGTTCGACGACCAGCGCTTCGCGCGGGTGCTGGCGCGCGCGCAGGAACGGCTGCGCACGGCGGGCGAGACCCGGCGCTTCCTCGTCAAGAACGGCAGCGCGCTGGAGGTGGTCAGGTTCGCCGACGTCGACTGGGTCGAGGCCAGCGATTATTACGCGACCTTGCATGTGGGCGCCCGCAGCCACCTGCTGCGCCGCAGCCTGGCGGAGCTGGAGCTCGTGCTTGGCGGACATGGCTTCGCCCGCATCCACCGTTCCACCATCGTCAATCTCGATCGCGTCAGCGCGCTCGGCATCCGCGAGGACGGCGAATACGAGGTCGTGTTGCGGTGCGCGCGGCGCCTGCGCATCAGCCGGCGCTACCGCAAGGCGGTGCTGGAGGCACTGGAGGCGGCGCAATAACCGGGGTCAGGTCATTTTCCGACCACGCCCGCAACAAAGTTCAATTTTGAACTATACTGTTCAAAATTGAACCATTACCGGGAGTCCCCGCCATGAATCTGTTCGTCCGCCTGTTCTATGTGCTGATCACCACGCTGTTCCGTCCGCGCCTGCCGGTCGGCCCGGCCACCAGCGAACTGACGCTGCTGACCATGCCCAACGACCTCGACCTCAACCTGCACGTCAACAACGGCCGCTATCTGACGCTGTGCGATTTGAACCGGGTCGACATGTTCATCCGTTCCGGGCTGGCCAGGCTCATGGTCAAGCATGGCTGGATGCCCGTCATCACCGAGCACACGATGAACTACCGCAAGCAGCTGGGCGTGTTCCGCCGCTTCAAGGCCAGCCTGGAACTGACCCACTGGGACGAGCGGCACTTCTTCATGACGCACCGCTTCACGATCGGCGACAAGCTGATCGCCGAAGGCACGTCGAAGGGTCTGTTGCTGGGCAAGCAGGGCGTGGTCGCGCCCGAGGTGGTGATCGCCGCGATGCAGGCGCGCCGCGACGGCGCCTGAAGCGTCCTTACAGCAGCGCCTCCAGCTGGGCCGACACGCGCTCCATCACGCGGCCGATGGTGGCCAGTTCCGCCTCCGACGAGCCGGCCACCATGGCGTGCACCACCCCGGCCTGGATCTGCATGGCCTGCTTGGCCAGCGCCATGCCGGCATCGGTCAGGGTCAGGCGCTTGGTGCGGGCGTCGTCGGCGTCCGCGTCGCGCGTGACGAGGCCGCGCTCCTCCATCTGCGACAACAGCATGCTCACGCCGCTCTTGGTGATGAAGCAGCGCGCGGCCAGCTCGCGCTGGCTCAGGCCGGGCCGCGTGGCCAGCGTGGCCAGCACCTCCAGGTCGCCGACCCGCAGATGGATCTCGGCCAGGCGCCGGCTGACCACCGTTTCGCACAGATTGTAGGCGCGCACGGTCGCCAGCCAGGCCTGCGTGCCGTGCGGCGACGACGGCTGCTTCATGCCTGGCGGACCTTGTTCAGCAGTTTGGTGGTCGAGCGGTCGTGTTCGAAATCGATGGCGACGGCCTGGCCGCCGTAGGCCAGCACGGCCTGCCCTTCCGGGATGGCGCGCATGTCGTAGTCGCCGCCCTTGGCGTAGATCTCGGGCCGCGCCGCCAGCACCACCTGAAGCGCCGTGTCCTCGTCGAAGTCCACCACCAGGCTGACCGATTCCAGCGCGGCCAGCACGGCCATGCGGTCGGCGCAGCTGTTCAGCGGGCGGTCGTCGCCCTTGCCCAGCCGCTTGACGGAGGCGTCGGTGTTGGCCGCCACCACCAGCGAGGCGCCCAGCGCGCGCGCCTGCGCGAGGTAGGTCACGTGGCCGCGGTGCAGGATGTCGAACACGCCGTTGGTCAGGACCACGGGCTTGGGCAGCGCGGCCACGCGCGCGGCCAGTTGTTCACGGGTGCAAATCTTGTTCTCAAAAACGGGCATGGGGACTCTTGGTTCGGTTATTCGTCGTCTTCGTCTTCGTCGTCGATCTGCATGCTGAGTTCGCCGGCGCCCGAACTGGCCGGTCCGCCGTGGCGCTCGCCGCGCAGCTTGATCTGCAGCCGCAGGCCGTTGGCCGAGTCGGCGTTGCGGATCGCTTCGTCGTAGCCGATGAAACCCTTATTATAAAGTTCATACAGGGCCTGGTCGAACGTGCACATGCCGAGCTCGCGCGACTTGTGCATGATTTCCTTGATCGACTGGAAATTGCCCTTGAAGATCATCTCGGCGATGGTCGGCGTGTTGAGCAGGATTTCGATGGCCGCCTTGCGGCCCTTGCCGTCCTCGGTGCGCACCAGCCGCTGCGAGACGATGGCGCGCAGGTTGGACGACAAGTCCATCAGCAGCTGGTTGCGCCGCTCCTCGGGGAAGAAGTTGATGATGCGGTCCATGGTCTGGTTCGAATTGTTCGCGTGCAGCGTGCCCAGGCACAGGTGGCCCGTCTCCGCGAACGCGATCGCGTGCTCCATGGTTTCCGTGTCGCGGATCTCGCCGATCAGGATCACGTCCGGCGCCTGGCGCAGCGTGTTCTTGAGCGCGTTGTGCCACGACAGCGTGTCGACGCCCACCTCGCGGTGCGTGATCAGGCAGCCCTTGTTCTTGTGCACATACTCGACCGGATCCTCGACCGTGATGATGTGGCCGGCCGAGTTGGCGTTGCGGTAATCGATCATGGCCGCCAGCGTGGTCGACTTGCCCGAGCCCGTGCCGCCCACCACCAGCACCAGCCCGCGCTTGGTCATGATGACCTCCTTCAGGATGTCGGGCAGGTCCAGCTTTTCAAACGTCGGGATCTCGGAGGCGATGGTGCGGATCACCATGGCCACGTTCTGCTGCTGCACGAACACGTTGACGCGGAAGCGGCACACGTCCGGCAGCGAGATGGCAAAATTGCATTCCATCTCGGCCTCGAACTCGGCGCGCTGCTTGTCGTTCATGATGGACAGGGCCAGCGCGCGCGTGATGGGCCCGCTCAGCTTCTGCTGGCTGAGCGGCTTCATCGCGCCCTGCGACTTCATGCTGGGAGGGAAATCGGCGGAAATGAACAAATCGGAACCGCCCGTGTGGTGCATCACCTTGAGCAGCTTGTGCAGGTAATCCCGCGCCTCTTCAGGGCCAAAAGTGGAGGACATGCGAACCTTTCGATCTAGCGTTACCGCGACACGGCCAGCACCACGGCCATCTCGCGCATTATATCGGCAGCCATTGTCGCCACCGCTTTTTCGTCAACGGCACAACGCTCGCCATCGCCGTTGACAGCCGGGTTGATATTGGCCCCTTTATATCATTGCGTCGCCGCAATGCCTGTGTTCAAATACCTTTATGACACTGACCGAACTGAAATACATCGTTGCTGTTGCACGAGCGAAACACTTCGGCCACGCGGCCGAGGCGTGCTATGTGGCCCAGCCGACGCTCTCGGTAGCAATCAAGAAGCTCGAAGACGAGCTCGGTGTCGTGCTGTTTGAACGGGGCGGCGCGGAAATCTCCGTCACCCCGCTGGGCGCGCAGATCGTGGCCCAGGCCGAGCGCGTGCTGGAACAGACGGCCGCCATCAAGGAACTGGCCAAGCAGAACAAGGACCCGCTGGCCGGTCCGCTGCGCCTGGGCGTGATCTACACCATCGGCCCCTACCTGCTGCCGCCGCTGGTGAAGGCCATGATCGCCAATGTGCCGCAGATGCCGCTGATCCTGCAGGAAAACTTCACCGTCAAACTGCTCGAAATGCTGCGCCAGGGCGAACTGGACGCGGCCATCATGGCGCTGCCGCTGCCCGAGCACGGCATGGCCGTGCAGGCGCTGTACGACGAACCGTTCGTGGTGGCCATGCCGCCCCAGCACCCGTGGGCCAAGCGCACGGCCATCCCGGCCGAGGACTTGAAGACGGAAAACATGCTCTTGCTGGGCAACGGCCACTGCTTCCGCGACCAGGTGCTGGAGGTGTGCCCCGAGATGGCGCGCTTCTCCTCGCCCGGCAACGGCATGCAGCGCACGTTCGAAGGCTCGTCGCTCGACACCATCCGCCACATGGTGGCCTCCGGCATCGGCCTGACGGTGCTGCCGCGCGCGTCCGTGCCGGACATGGACAGCGCGGACGGCATGCTGCGCTTCCGCCATTTCACCCAGCCCGAGCCGTCGCGGCGGGTGGTGATCGTGTGGCGCAAGAGCTTCACCCGCAAGGCCGCCATCGACGCCATCTGCGCCGCCGTCGCGCAATGCAAGCTGCCCGGCGTGACCCCGCTGCCGCTGGACGGCCACTGACGCCCGCCACCCTCCCCTGACGCGCCGGGCCAGGATTTGCGATAATCGCGTTTTGTCCTGCAACGGATCGCCCCCATGAACAAGCTGGAGCTGTACGCGCGCCTGCTGCGCCTCGATAAACCGATCGGCACGCTGCTGCTGCTGTGGCCCACGCTGAGCGCGCTGTGGCTGGCCTCGGGCGGCAAGCCGGACTGGAAGCTGGTGCTGATCTTTTCGCTCGGCACGCTGCTGATGCGCTCGGCCGGCTGCGCCGTCAACGACTACGCCGACCAGGATTTCGACAAGCACGTCAAGCGCACGGCCCAGCGTCCCATCACCAGCGGCAGGGTCAGCGGCAAGGAGGCGCTGGCCATCGCCGCCGCGCTGGCGCTGCTCTCGTTCGGCCTGATCCTGCCGCTCAACACGCTGACCAAGCAATTGTCGGTGGCCGCCGTGATCATCGCCGCCACCTACCCCTACTTCAAACGCTTCTTCGCCCTGCCCCAGGCCTACCTCGGCATCGCGTTCGGCTTCGGCATCCCGATGGCGTTCGCCGCCGTGCAGGGCACGGTGCCGCCGCTGGCGTGGGTGATGCTGGTGGCCAACGTGTTCTGGGCCCTGGCCTACGACACCGAATACGCGATGGTGGACCGCGACGACGACTTGAAGATCGGCATCAAGACCTCGGCCATCACCTTCGGCCGCCACGACGTGGCCGCCGTCATGTTCTGCTACGGCGCCAACCTGACGCTGCTGCTGGCCTGCGGCTGGCTGCTGGGCTTGCGCGCGTGGTTCGTTACGGGACTGCTGGCAGCGGCCGCCATAGCGGCGTACCATTACACCTTGATACGGGGCCGTGAGCGCGACGCCTGCTTCCATGCGTTCCGCCACAACAACTGGCTGGGCGCGGCGGTGTTCGCCGGCGTGGCCCTGGATTACGCGCTGCGCTAAGCACCCGCGTTCCGCACGCGCTTGATCTGGCGCACAGCGCCGTCCGCGCAGCAACTTATACACTGGGCATTTCACGATGTCGTGATCCACCTGAACAAGGAGTGACCATCATGGAACAAACTGTGCAGCAAGGAAATGGCGCCGTCAACGGCAACGTGGCGCAAGGGCAAGCGGCCAACCACGAGGCGCGCGAAAAACTGATGAACGATCTGAAGCTGGTGATCGGCGACGCCGAGAGCTGGCTCAAGGAAGCCAAACGCAACGCGGCCCACAACGCCGGCGAAGCCCAGGCCCGCTTCGACGACACCCTGCGCACGGCCAAGACGGATTTGCTGCGCCTGCAGGACAGCATGAGCGCGCGCGGCAAACTGGCGGCCCAGTCCGCCAATGGCTATGTCAAAGGCCATGCGTGGCAGGCCGTGGGCCTGGGCGCGGCCGTGGGCGTGATCGCCGGCCTGCTGCTGGCGCGCCGCTAGGCGGCAAGGCACGCCGCGGCGCGGCGGCCGGCCGGTGCGGCCGGCCGCGATTCAGCCCGATGGTACTTGACGCGGTCGCCGCGACAGCGGCCGCCCGCCGGGTACCGGCGCAACACGCCGTCGTCGCGGTTGCGGGTGGCGTCGCGCCACCATGCCATAATGGCGCTGCGTCGCGCGGTCGTCTGCGCGCCACTTCCGGAATGGAGTTACATGCCGCCTCGTTCGCCCTATCGTCTGCTCATTGTGCTGGCGGCCTGCGCCGTGCTGACACCGGCCCGGGCGGTGGAGGTGCGCATGGCCTTCGGCGAAAAGATCCCCCCGTTCTGCTTTCCCGAAACGAACTCCGGCATCGAACTGGAGGTGATCGGCGAGGCCCTGGCCTACCGTGGCCATGTGCTCAGGCCCCAGTATTTCCCGTTCGCCCGCGTGCCCGTCGCGTTCAAGGGCCGGGTGGTGGACGCGGCCATGACCGACCTGGGCGAGGACTTGACGCCGGCCGGCGGCGTCTATGGCGACCCCGCCGTCCTGTACGACAACGTGTTCATCAGCCTCAAGGAACGCCACCTCGTGATCCACCAACCGCAGGACTTGCGCGGCTTGCGCGTGATCGCCTTCGCCGGCGCGGCCAAGCGCTACCCGGCCTGGCTGGGGCCGGTGAAGGACGCGGGCCTGTACTTCGAACAGAACGACCAGGCGCTGCAGGTGCTCACGCTGGACAAGGGCCGCTACGACCTGGTGCTCAGCGACCGCAACATCTTCAAATACTTCACCCTGCAACTGAAGCGCGAACACGGCGTGCCCCTCAGACCGACCGAGGAGCACAGCTTCGTCAAGCTCAACCCCATGGACTACCGTCCCGTGTTCCGCGACAGCCGCGTGCGCGACGACTTCAACGCCGGTCTCAGGCACTTGAAGGAAACGGGGCGCTACAACGCCATCTACCAGAAATACCTGGGCGACGATTAGCGCGCCCGGCGCCCCCCCCGGCCGCTCAGCTGAAGGCGCTGCACCAGCCGCCGGCCAGCACCAGCTTGCCGGGGAACAGCGGGCAGCCGCCCTTGCCATCGGGACCATCCTCGTAGATCTGGCATTTCGAACATTGCTGATCCGGCTGGTGCTCGGGGAATTTGGCCTGGTCGACGCGGGCCGTCTGCGCCACGTAGCCGAACTCGACCGCCTTGGGTTCGTCCTCGCGCAGCAGGGTGCGCTCGTCGGCCACGGCCAGCCGGCCCAGGCCGGCGGCGGCCAGTCCCGCGACGGCTTGCATGATGAAGATTCTGCGGTTGCCCATGGTGCCTCCGGATGTTGTTCAGCCGCCATGATACTACCGGCCGCCGGCCGCCGCCGCGGCGGGCCGGTGTCGTCCCCGCAACAAAACAGGACGAATGTCCAATATCAGCGTTGCAAAGCGGCGGACCACGGCTATACTGCCAGAGCCGTACTCTGCACACCAATAAAAAACAAGGGGACAGTTTCATGCACAAGGCACTGGGCGCGCTCGCGCTTTGCGGTTCCGTTTGCCTGTTGACGTCATGCGGCAAATCGGCCGACACCACGGCCGGCGCCAGCGCCGACGCCGCCTTCCAGCAACACCTGCAGGAGCAATTGCTGGACGCCAAACCGGGCGACGTGATCACCATCCCGGCCGGCCACTACCACCTGAGCAGCGGCCTCACGCTGCGCGCCAACGGCGTCACCGTGCGCGGGGCCGGCATGGACCAGACCGTGCTGTCGTTCAAGGGCCAGGTGACGGGGCCGGAAGGCATGCTGGTGTACGCCAGCGACTTCACCATCGAAGGCTTGACCATCGAGGACAGCAAGGGCGACGGCCTGAAGATCAACGACGGCGACCACATCACGATCCGCAAGGTCAAGGTGCAATGGACGGGCGGCTCCAAGGTCAGCAACGGCGCCTACGGCATCTACCCGGTCAAGACCCGGAACGTGCTGATCGAGGATTGCGTGGCCATCGCCGCCTCCGACGCCGGCATCTACGTGGGCCAGTCGCGCGACGTGGTGGTGCGCCGCTCGCGCGCCGAGCAGAACGTGGCCGGCATCGAGATCGAGAACACCATCAACGCCGACGTGTATGAGAACGTGGCCACCAACAACACGGGCGGCATCCTCGTGTTCAACATGCCCAACCTGTCGCAGGCCGGCTACGCCACGCGCGTGTTCCACAACAAGGTCGACAAGAACAACCTCGGCAACTTCGCCGCGCGCGGCACGGCCGTGGCCAGCGTGCCGGCCGGCTCGGGCGTGGTGATCAATTCCAACTCCAAGGTGGAAATCTTCGACAACGACATCACCGACAACCAGACCGCCAACGTCATCATCTCCAGCTACCACTCGACCGGCTACTACACGGAAAAAGGCGTGTCGGCCGGCTACGATCCCTATCCGAAAGCCATCTTCGTGTACGGCAACCGCTTCCACGGCGGCGGCGACTCGCCCGACGGCCTCGATCTGAAAGCGTTGAAGCTGGCCATGTACGGCCTGACGGGCCACCTGCCCGACGTGCTGTGGGACGGCTACGTGGACACCAAGCTGCTGGTGAACGGCAGGCTGCCGCCCGAAGCGCGTATCTGCATCCAGGATGGCGTGGACGTGCTCAACGCCGACGGCCCCCACAAATACCAGAACCCGAACAAGGACACGGCGCCCTACCGCTGCCAGCTGGCCAAGCTGCCGCCGGTCGCCATCCCGCAACTGTCGGCCGCCTCCTGAACCCCAGCAAACAGGCAACACACATGACGTTCGCCCCGATAGGCCGCCGCTGGCGCGCGGCCGCCCTGTCCCTGTGCGCGCTGGCCCTGACGGCCTGCACGCGCGGCCAGCCGCCCGTCGACTTCATCACCGACGGCAATCCCCAACACCTGAGCGACTGGCATCTGATGGCGGCCGAAGGCGGCCGGCTGGTGCTCAACAACGGCGTCGTCCCCTACGACCTGAACACGCCGCTGTTCACCGACTACGCCCAGAAACTGCGCACGCTGTGGATGCCCAAGGGCGCCAGCGCCGGCTACCAGGCCGACGCCGCGTTCGACTTCCCGGTCGGCACCATCATCTCCAAGACGTTCTTCTATCCGCGCCAGCCGGGCACGGGCGGGGGCGTTGGCGCCGGCGGGGGCAAGCCCGACGCCGTGCTGGCCACCTACGACAGCAGCCGCAACGGCGGCGAACGGCTGGACCTGGCCAACGTGCGGCTGGTCGAGACGCGGCTGCTGGTGCGCCGCAAGACGGGCTGGATCGCCCTGCCCTACGTGTGGAACGCCGGGCAGACCGACGCCGTGCTGGCCCGCACCGGCCAGCAGGTGGCGCTGGACGTGCAGCATGAGGACGGCGGCCACCGGCCGCTGACCTACGTGGTGCCCAACGTGAACCAGTGCGCCTCGTGCCACGTGGCCGACCTGAAGACGCGCCAGTTCCAGCCGCTCGGCCCGAAGGCGCGCCACCTGAACCGCGAGGTCACGCACGACGGCGTGACGGAAAACCAGCTCGCCTACCTGGCCCGCATCGGCTACCTGACGGGCGCGCCCGCGCCGCAGGCGGCGCCGCGCAACGCCAACTGGCGCGACGACAAGCAGACGCTGGACGCGCGCGCCCGCGCCTACCTCGACATCAACTGCGCCCACTGCCACAACGACCGGGGCGCGGCCAACACCACGGCGTTGCACCTGAACATCGGCGCGCCGGCCGACCTGCATCTGGGATTGTGCAAGCCGCCGGTGGCGGCCGGCGCCGGCACGGGCGGCCGGCCATACGACATCGTGCCGGGCAAGCCGGACGACTCGATCATGCTGTACCGGCTCGCCTCGTCCGAGACAGGCGTGATGATGCCGGAACTGGGGCGCGGCTCCGCGCACGCCGAGGGCGTGGCCCTGATCCGCGCCTGGATCGCCGCCATGCCGCCCGGCTGCGGCCAATAACAAAAACCGGGGTCAGGTCATGCCGTCCCGCAAGATGCGCGCATCTTGCGGGACGGCATGACCTGACCCCGGTTTTATCAGGCGGCGCCGCCCAGCTCGTCGCCGAGCTCCTTGCCGCGCTGGGCCGCCGCTTTCACGGCCGCGATGATGGCGTCCTTCACGCCGCTCGCTTCCATGCTGGTCAGGGCCGCGTAGGTGGTGCCGCCCTTGGACGTGACGCGCTCACGCAGCAGCGACACCGGCTCGTCGGACTGCGCGGCCAGTTGCGCCGCGCCGGTGAACGTGGCCAGCGCCAGCTGCTTGCCCTGCTCCGCGCTCAGGCCCAGCTCCGCCGCCGCCTGCTGCATCGCTTCGATGAAATAGAACACGTAGGCGGGGCCGCTGCCGGAGACGGCCGTCACCGGGTCGATCTGCGCCTCGTCGTCCAGCCACACGGTCTGGCCCACTGCCTTCAGGATGGCGTCGGCGGCGTCCTTCTGCGCGGCGCTCACGCCGGCCGTGGCCACCATGCCCGTGATACCCTGCCCGATCAGGGCCGGCGTGTTGGGCATGCAGCGCACGATGGCGCCGTAGCCACCCAGCCAGCGCGACAGGTCGGCGGCGCGGATGCCGGCCGCGATCGACAGGACCAGCGGCGGCGTGGTCTGGTCCAGCAACGGCAGCAGCTGGGCCGCCACTTCGCGCATGCTTTGCGGTTTGACGGCCAGCACGATCACGTCGCGCCCCGCCAGCTCGGCGCCGGCGGCGCCGGCCGTGGTCACGCCGAATCTGGCGCGCAGCTGGTCCAGCGCGGCGCCGTTGGGGTCGACCACGTGGATGTTCTGGCCGGCCGTCAGCTTGCCCGCCAGGCCCGCGATCAGGGCCGATGCCATGTTGCCGCCGCCGATAAATGCAATCTTCATGTGTATCTCTCGTCTTAGTGGTAGTTGCGTGATCCGAATATGGCGCTGCCGACGCGCACGATGGTGGCGCCTTCGACGACGGCGGCGCGCAGGTCGGCCGACATGCCCATCGACAGCGTGTCGAGCGCGAGGCCGCCAGCGCGCAGCTGCTCAAGCAGCGCGCGCAGCTGGGCGAACGGCGCCCGTTGTTGTTCGTAATCGGCGGCCGGCTCGGGGATGGCCATCAGGCCGCGCAGGCGCAGGTTCGGCAGCGCCGCCACTTGCGCCGCCAGCGCGGCCACCTCGCCCGGCGCCACGCCGCTCTTGCTCGCTTCGCCGCTGATGTTCACCTGCAGGCAGATGTTGAGCGGCGCCATGCCGGCCGGACGCTGCTCGGACAGGCGCTGGGCGATCTTGAGCCGGTCCACCGTGTGCACCCAGTCGAAATGTTCGGCGATGGGCCGGGTCTTGTTGCTCTGGATGGGGCCGATGAAATGCCATTCCAGCGCCACGCCGGGCGCGCCGCTGGCCACGGCGGCGATCTTGTCGAGCGCTTCCTGCAGGTAGTTCTCGCCGAACGCGCGCTGGCCGGCCCGCACCGCTTCCAGCACTGCCTCCGGGCCGAAGGTCTTGGACACGGCCAGCAACTGGACGGCGTCCGCCGGGCGGCCGCCTTCTTGTACTGCGGAAATAATTGTGCCGGCTATGGCTTGCAAGTTCTGGGCGATTGTGGACATAATCAATGAGGAAACCGTGGTATGCGGACAGTATAAGAGTTCGACTGAACAACGCGGCTGAACAACGCCGCGCCGGTGCGCCGTCCCGACGCGCGCCCGACAACAGGCACAGGGATTATAAATGGACATTTCAGAACTGCTGGCATTCTCCGTCAAGAACAAGGCCTCGGACTTGCACCTGTCGGCCGGCTTGCCGCCCATGATACGGGTGCATGGCGACGTGCGGCGCATCAACCTGCCGCCGCTGGAGCACAAGGACGTGCACGGCATGATCTATGACATCATGAACGATGGCCAGCGCAAGGCCTACGAGGAGATGCTCGAATGCGACTTCTCGTTCGCCATCCCCGGCCTGGCGCGCTTCCGCGTCAACGCCTACAACCAGGAACGGGGCGCATCGGCCGTGCTGCGCACGATCCCGTCCAAGATCATGAGCCTGGAGGAACTGAACTGCCCCAGGATCTTCGCCGAGCTGTCGCTCAAGCCGCGCGGCCTGGTGCTGGTGACGGGCCCCACCGGCTCGGGCAAATCGACCACGCTGGCGGCCATGGTCAACCACGTCAACGAGAACGAGTACGGCCACATCCTGACCATCGAGGACCCGATCGAATTCGTGCACGAATCGAAGAAGTGCCTGATCAACCAGCGCGAGGTCGGGCCGCATACGCTGTCGTTCAACAACGCGCTGCGCTCGGCGCTGCGGGAGGACCCGGACGTGATCCTGGTGGGCGAACTGCGCGACCTGGAAACCATCCGCCTGGCCCTGTCGGCCGCCGAGACGGGCCACCTGGTGTTCGGCACGCTGCACACCTCGTCGGCCGCCAAGACCATCGACCGTATCGTCGACGTGTTCCCGGCCGATGAGAAGGAGATGGTGCGGGCCATGCTGTCCGAATCGCTGCAGGCCGTGATCTCGCAGACGCTGCTGAAAACCAAGGACGGTTCGGGCCGCGTGGCCGCGCACGAGATCATGGTGGCCACGCCGGCCATCCGCAACCTGATCCGCGAGGCCAAGATCGCCCAGATGTATTCGGCCATCCAGACCGGCAGCAACATGGGCATGCAGACGCTGGACCAGACCCTGACGGACCTGGTGCGGCGCAACGTCATCTCGTCGGCCGCCGCCCGTTCGGCCGCCAAGACGCCCGACAACTTCCCCGGCTGACCGGCGCACTCACCCCGCACGTGAAAAGGAGCGGTCACCATGGAACGGGACCAGGCATCAAAATTCATGTTCGACCTGCTGCGCCTCATGCTCAGCAAGAAGGGCTCGGACTTGTTCATCACGGCCGGCTTCCCGCCCGCCATCAAGATCGACGGCAAGATGACGCCCGTCTCGGCCCAGGCCCTGACGGCGGCCCACACGGCCGATCTGGCCCGTTCCATCATGAACGACAAGCAGACCGCCAACTTCGAGCTGACCAAGGAGGCCAACTTCGCCATCAGCCCCGGCGACCTGGGACGGTTCCGCGTCTCGGCCTTCGTGCAAATGAGCTCGGTCGGCATGGTGCTGCGGACCATCACCAGCGAGATCCCCAAGCTGCAGGACCTGGGCTTGCCGGAGGTGCTGAAGGACGTGGTGATGGCCAAACGCGGCCTGGTGATCATGGTGGGCGCCACCGGCTCGGGCAAATCGACCACGCTGGCGGCCATGGTCGGCTACCGCAACGAGAACAGCTACGGCCACATCATCACCATCGAGGACCCGGTCGAATACGTCCACCCGCACAAGAACTGCATCGTCACCCAGCGCGAAGTGGGGGTGGACACGGAGGACTGGGAGGTGGCGCTGAAGAACACCCTGCGCCAGGCGCCCGACGTGATCCAGATCGGCGAGATCCGCGACCGCCAGACCATGGACCATGCGATCGCCTTCGCCGAGACGGGCCACCTGTGCCTGGCCACGCTGCACGCCAACAGCGCCAACCAGGCGCTGGACCGCATCATCAACTTCTTCCCCGAGGAACGCCGCCAGCAATTGCTGATGGACCTTTCGCTGAACCTGAAAGGGATGATCTCCCAGCGCCTGATCCCGCGCAAGGAGAGCAAGGGCCGCGTGGTGGCCATCGAGATCATGCTCAACTCGCCGCTGATCTCGGACCTGATCTTCAAGGGCCAGGTGCACGAGATCAAGGAACTGATGAAGAAGTCGCGCGAACTGGGCATGCAGACCTTCGACCAGTCGCTGTTCGACCTGCACGAGGCCGACCTGATCACCTACGAGGACGCGCTGCGCAACGCCGACTCCGTCAACGACCTGCGGCTGTCCATCAAACTCGAAGGCAAGGCCGCCAAGACGCGCGACCTGTCGGCCGGCACTGAACATTTGGGGATCATCTGATGCACACCATTTTCGACCTGGAAGCGGACACCCTGTCCGGCAAGCCCGTCAGCCTGGGCCAGTACAAGGGCCAGGTGCTGTTGATCGTCAACACGGCCAGCAAGTGCGGCTTCACGCCCCAGTACCAGGGGCTGGAGGCCGTGTACGAGCAATTCAAGGACAAGGGCGCCGTGGTGCTGGGCTTCCCGTGCAACCAGTTCGGCGCCCAGGAACCGGGCTCGGCCGACGAGATCGGCGCCTTCTGCGAGAAGAACTACGGCGTCACCTTCCCCATGTTCGCCAAGGTGGACGTGAACGGCAGCCAGGCCCACCCGCTGTTCAAGCAGCTCAAGAAGGAAGCGCCGGGCGTGCTGGGCACGGAGGGCATCAAGTGGAACTTCACCAAGTTCCTGGTGCGCAAGGACGGCACCGTCTACAAGCGCTACGCGCCGGCCACCAAGCCGGAGGAGCTGATCGCCGACATCGAAAAACTGCTGGCCGAATAGCGATCGGCCCGCCATTGCTTGCAAAGCGCAAGCGACTGGCCGGGCCACGCCGCCTGTCGTGGCAATATCTTTACAAACGGCAAAATAAAATGCTGGTGGATTAACTTTTCGGTAATAATGAGTGTGGATTAATTCGCCGGATGAGATCGACCACCTATGCCGCTGCTGGGGAAACTATTGTCGCGCTGGATGCAGATGGGAACCTACTCCCGCCTGTTCCTGCCGATCTTCGTCATCATCGCCGTGGTCACGGGCGTGCGCTACACGCTGCTCGTCGACAGTGAATCGCAGGCGGCCGCCGCCCGCTACCGGCAACAGGCGCGCGAGCTGGAAAGCTATCTGAGCACGGCCCTGCAACCGGCGCTGGCCACGCGCGACCGCGCCGCGCTCGACGCCACCCTGGCCGGCGCCCTGCTGCTCAACGCCGACGTGGCCGACGTCCATCTCGACTACCCCGGCGGCCATCTGGAGGCGCTGCGCGCCGCGCCCGCGCCGGTGCTGCACCCGGCCTGGTTCGCCGCGCTGGGCACGGTGCAGCCGCTGGCCGTGGAGCGCACCATCGTCCCGCGCGCCACGCTGGCGCTGCGCTTCGCGCCCACCGCGCCGCTGAACGCCGTGTGGCACACGGTGCGCCAGCAAGCCGTGATCTCGGCCATCAACATCACCATCATCTACGCGCTGCTGGGCCTGCTCGTGTGCCTCAACCAGCGCATGCTGCGCCGGCTGGAACTGGCCACCGACCGGTTCCAGAACGGCGACTACGCCGTGCGCATGCCGGTGCGCGGCACGCTGGAGGCGCGCGCGCTGGCGCGCACCTTCAACAACATGGCCGAGAAGGTGGCCGCGCTGGTGCACACGCTGCGGCGCAGCCAGCAGCAACTGCGCGAGGAGAAGGAGCGCATCGAGGTGACGCTGGCCTCGATCGGCGACGCCGTCATCACCACCGACACGGCCGGCCGCATCGCCACCGTCAACGCGGTGGCGCAGGCGCTCACCGGACGCAGCGAGGAGCAGGCGCGCGGCATGGAGCTGCACCAGGTGTTCGTGCTGGCCAATAACTTCGGCCAGCACACGCTGCTCAAGGCCACGGACGCCATCTGCGCCGGCGGCGACGCCGTCAAGATGGCCAACCAGGCCCTGCGCCACCCGTCCGGCGCGCTGTCGAACATCGAATACACGGCCGCCGCCATCCGCTCGGCCAGCGGCGCCGTGCACGGCATGGTGCTGGTGTTCCGCGACGTGAGCGAGCGGCGCCAGCTGATCCAGCAGATGTCGTGGCAAAGCAACCATGACGTGCTGACCGGCCTGCCCAACCGCAGCGCGCTGGCGGCCCGCTTCGAACACGAGCTCGCGCGCGCCCGCGAGGGCCGGTACCGGCTGGCCGTGTGCCTGTTCGACCTCGACCACTTCCAGCACATCAACGACAGCCTGGGCCAGGCCGTCGGCGACGCCCTGCTCACGCAGGTGGCCAGCCGCCTGCACGAACAGGCCGAACAACGGCAGTACGTGGCGCGGCTGGGCGGCGACGAGTTCGTGCTGCTGCTGCCGGAACTGGGCGAGCGGGCCGCCATCGCCCCGCTGCTGCAACGGCTGATGACGGCGCTCGAACGCGACTACCTGTGCGTGGGCGAGGTAGTGAAAATGTCGGCCAGCGTGGGCGTGGCCATCTACACCGGCAGCGAGGCCAGCGCCGACCACCTGCTGCGCCAGGCCGACCAGGCCCTGTACCAGGCCAAGCTCACGGGCCGCAAGCGCGTCCATTTCTTCGACGCCGACCTCGACGAGCAGGTGCGCACCCACCACAACCGCCGCACGGAAGTGCGCGCGGCGCTGCGCGCCGGCCAGCTGCGGCTGCACTACCAGCCCAAGCTGGACATGCGCTCGGGCCGCATCATCGGCATGGAGGCGCTGCTGCGCTGGCAGCACCCGACGCGCGGCATCGTGGGGCCGATGGAATTCCTGCCCATGGTCGAGCACAGCGACATCATCGTCGACATCGGCGAATGGGTGCTGCGCGAGGCGCTGCGCCAGATGCAGGCGTGGCGCGCGCACGCGCCGCACTGGGTGGTGAGCGTCAACATCGCGGCCCGCCATTTCCAGCGCGCCGATTTCGTCGAGCGGCTGGGCGCCATCCTGGCCGAATTCCCGGACGTGCCGCCGGCCATGTTGGAACTGGAGATCCTCGAATCGTCGGCCCTGAGCGACGTGGCCCATGTGCGCGCCATCATGCAGGCCTGCCAGCGCCAGGGCATCAGCTTCGCGCTCGACGATTTCGGCACCGGCTACTCGTCGCTGTCCTACCTCAAGCGGCTGCCGGCCGACACGCTGAAGATCGACCAGAGCTTCGTGCGCGCCATGCTGGTGGAACGCGAAGACTTGCACCTGGTGTGCGCCATCATCAATTTGGCGCGCTCGTTCGGCATGCGCATCATCGCCGAGGGCGTGGAGACGGTCGAACATGGCGCCATGCTGATGCGGCTGGGCTGCGACCTGGCCCAGGGCTACGGCATCGCCCGCCCCATGCCGGCCGACGAGGTGCTGGCCTGGGTGGCCGCGTTCGACAGCGCGCCCGTGTGGCAGGCGGCCGCGCAGCTGCCGCCCATCGTCACGCTGCACGGCGAGCAGGCCGATGGCGGCGCCCAGATCCCGCTGTTCACGGCGGGTTGATCCCCTTTTATGGAGTACGACATGAAGCACATCCTGCTGGCAGCGAGCCTGCTGCTCACCGCCACCGGCGCCCTCGCCGACGAGGCCGCCGCTTGCAGCGCCGCCGCCGGTTCCTACCGCACCGGCGTGGTGGTGCGCGGCCCCGCGTTTGCCCACGGCCAGTACCGCAAAGGCGTGGAGCTGTCGCACACGCACCTGACCATGAAGGCGGACCAGGACGGCCGCATCTACGACGTCGCCATCGACAACGTGTTCGTGCCCGGCTTCGACCGCAACCACGCCGGCATCCCGGCGCCGCTGACCGCCATCCAGGTCAACGACCGGATCGGCGTGTGCGGCCAGCTGTACACCAAGGGCGTGGGGATCCACTGGGTGCACACCAATTGCGGCAAGCGCCCCACCCCGGCCCATCCTGACGGCTGGCTCAAGGAGCTCAAGCCGGACGGCACGCCCGGCCCCAGCGTGACCGACAACGGCGCCTTCTGCCCGCTGTTCCAGCGCCACTGAGCACAGCCCGCGCGCAACGCCGTGCGCACACCACGGCGAATTTGCTTGCCTAATTTTCATGTGTAAGATATTCTTTACACGTGAAAACGAAAAACGTACAACTCGACGGCGATCAACTGCTGGCCATGCTGGCGGCACTGGCCAACCCGCACCGGCTGCGCATCATCGCGCTGCTGGAATCGGGCGGGCGCAACTACGTCAGCCAGCTGGCGCGGGAGCTGGGCATCAGCCGCCCGCTGCTGCACCTGCACCTGCAAAAGCTGGAAGACGCGGGCCTGGTGACGAGCCAGTTGGAACTGTCCCCGGACGGCAAGGCACTCAAATTTTTTGAAGCGGCGCCGTTCGACGTCGAACTGACCCCGGCCGCCATCGCACAGGCGGCGCAGTCCCTGTCCAATAACACTGAAACGTAGAGGCCATCATGTCCGTAAGTGTGTATCTTTTGACGATCTGCCTGCCGCTCGCCGCCATCGTGCTGGTGTTCGGCATGCGCTCCTATGCCACCATCCAGCAGGCCAAGGCGCACCAGGCCAACGACAACGCCTACCGCCAGCTGGCCGAACAAGCGGCCGCCGCACAAGCGGAAACGGCGCGCCGGCTGGCTTCCATGGATGCGGCGCTGGGCGAACTGAAATCGCGCGTGGCGACGGTGGAAAAAGTGCTGAAGGAAGTCGAGTAAATCCCATCCCCCTGAAATAAGGAGCAAGCGAAATGAAAGAAGTGTCCGTGATCCGGTTGTATCTGCTCAGAGCGCTGTACCTGCTGGTTGTGGTGGGCCTCGGCCTCCTCATCTGGCCCGGTGTGATCCACCATGACAAGCCATGGGAACTGATGCAGGGCGTGGTGGTGTGCATGCTGGCCGCGTTCTCCGCGCTGTGCGTGCTGGGCCTGCGCTATCCATTGCAGATGCTGCCACTGCTGCTGTGGGAACTGACGTGGAAGCTGATCTGGCTGGGCACCGTCGCCTACCCGCTGTGGAAAACGGGCAGCCTGGCCGGGGCCACGCTGGAAAACACCATCCAATGTCTGGTGGTGCTGATCTTCCCCTTCATCATCCCCTGGCGCTACGTGTACGACCACTACCTCGTCAAACAGGCCGAACGCTGGCGTTAAGCGCCCGACATCAGGGCGCGGTCGATCAGTTCTATCCAGTGCTGCACCGGTGTGTCGGTGCCCGATTGCAGGTGCGCCTGGCAGCCCACGTTGGCCGACACGATCACCTGCGCCTCGGTGGCCGCCAGATTGGCCAGTTTGCGGTCGCGCAGCTGCAATGACAATTCCGGCTGCAGCAGCGAATAGGTGCCGGCCGAGCCGCAGCACAGGTGGCTGTCCGCGCACAGGCGCACATCCACGCCCACCGCGCGCAGCACGCCTTCCACCTTGCCCCGTATCTGCTGCCCATGCTGCAGCGTGCACGGCGGATGGTAGGCCACGCGCTCGCTGATCCTGCCGCGCAGCCGGCGTCCCAGCTCCTCCTCGAATTCCGGTATCACCTCGCTCAGGTCGCGCGTCAACGCCGAGATACGTTCCGCCTTGACCGCGTACGCGGCGTCGTGCGCCAGCAGGTGGCCGTATTCCTTGACGGTGGCGCCGCAGCCGGACGCCGTCATCACGATCGCCTCGACGCGCGGCGCACCGTCCGTGCCTTCCACGTAGGGCCACCATGCGTCGATGTTGCGGCGCATGTCATCCAGTCCGCCGTCCTGGTCATTCAAGTGATAGCGCAATGCGCCGCAGCAGCCGGCCCTGGGGGCGCTCAGCAACTGCACGCCGAGCGCATCGAGCACGCGCGCCGTGGCGCTGTTGATGTTGGGCGCCATGCCCGGCTGCGTGCAGCCTTCCAGCACCAGCATCTTGCGCGCATGCGCGCGCGCGGGACGCAGGCCCGCGCTGTGCGCATGCGGGATCTTGTCCTGCAAGGGTTTGGACAGCAAGGGCCGCAACAACTGGCCCGCCTTGAGCGCCGGTGTGAACACCCAGCGGCGCGGCAAAGCCTCCTTGAGCACAGCGCGCTTGAGCCGTTCGGCCAGCGGGCGCTGCACGCGCTGCTCGACCACCTTGCGGCCGATGTCCACCAGCCGGCCGTATTTGACGCCGGACGGGCAGGTCGATTCGCAATTGCGGCAGGTCAGGCAGCGGTCCAGATGGCTCTGGGTCTTGGCCGTGACGGGTGCCCCTTCCAGCACCTGCTTGATCAGGTAGATGCGCCCGCGCGGGCCGTCCAGCTCATCGCCCAGCAACTGGTAGGTGGGACAGGTGGCCGTGCAAAAGCCGCAATGGACGCAGGCGCGCAGGATGGCGTCGGCTTCTTCGCCGTCGCGCGTGTTCTTGATGAAATCGGCGAGATCAGTTTGCATGGTGCTCCGTCAGTACATGCGGCCGGGGTTGAAGATGCCGGCCGGGTCGAAGCTGGCTTTGAGACGCTGGTGGATGGCCGCCACGGCCGGCGCCAGCGGCTGGAACACGCCCGCGCTGCGGTCGCCGTCCCGGAACAGCGTGGCGTGCCCGCCCACGGCGGCCACCGTGCGGCGGATGCCGGCCGCGTCGCCGCCGCTCACCCGCAGCCAGCGCTGCGCCCCGCCCCACTCGATCAGTTGTTCCCCTTTTAGCACCAGCGCGCTGGCGGTCGGCGGCACCGACAGCCGCCACAATTCGCCGCCGTCGAAGAACGCGTGGCGCTGGTCGCGCAGGCTGGCCCAGAAAGCCGCGTCGTCGTCCAGCGGCTGGCCGCCCAGCTTGCGCCGCGCGGCCGCCACGGCCGCCTCGGCGCCCGACAGGCGCAGCGACAGGATGCCGTCGTGCCAGCAACTGGCCGAGACGGGCAGCGGCTGGCCACCCCATTCGTTCAGGCGCCGCAGCGCGTCGATCTCCGACAGTTCGAAGCGCACGCTGGCCTCGCATACGGGCAACGGCAGCACCTTGAGCGACACGTCCATGATCAGGCCCAGCGTGCCGAGCGAGCCGGCCAGCAGGCGCGACACGTCGTAGCCGGCCACGTTCTTCATCACCTGGCCGCCGAAGCACAGCAGCTCGCCGTGCCCGTCCATCAGGGCCGCGCCCAGCACGAAGTCGCGCACGGCGCCGGCGCTGGCGCGGCGCGGGCCGGACAGCCCGGCCGCCACCACGCCGCCGATGGTGGAGGCGGCGCCGTAACGGGGCGGCTCGAAGGCCAGCATCTGGCGCCGTTCGGCCAGCAGCGCTTCGATCTCGGCCAGCGGCGTGCCGCAGCGGGCCGTGATCACCAGTTCCGTCGGTTCGTAGGCCAGCACGCCGCTGTAGGCGCGCGTGTCGAGCGGTTCGCCGGCCGGCGTGTTGCCGTACCAGTCCTTGGTGCCGCCGCCGCGCAGGCGCAGCGGCGCGCCGGCGGCCGTGGCCGCGCGGATCTGTTCTTGGTATTGGGTGATGATGGCGTGCAAAGGAACTCCGTCAGAAACGCGGCAAATTGGGGAATTTCAGCACCCCGCCTGTGACCCGCATCTTGCCCATGTCGGCGCAGCGGTTCAGGGTCGGTATCGCCTTGTCGGGATTGAGCAGCTTGAGCGGATCGAAGGCGCGCTTGACGGCGAAGAACGCTTCCAGCTCCTGCGCCGTGAACTGCTCACACATGGAATTGATCTTCTCGATGCCTACCCCATGCTCGCCCGTGATGGTGCCGCCCACTTCCACGCTCATCGCCAGGATCTCGGCGCCGAACGCCTCGGCCCGCGCGAATTCGTCGGGCTGGTTGGCGTCGAACAGGATCAGCGGGTGCAGGTTGCCGTCGCCCGCGTGGAACACGTTGGCGCAGCGCAGGCCGTATTTGGTTTCCATGCGCGCGATCCCGGCCAGCACCTCGGCCAGCCGTTTGCGGGGAATGGTGCCGTCCATGCAGTAGTAATCGGGCGAGATACGGCCGGCGGCCGGGAACGCGTTCTTGCGACCGGACCAGAAGCGCAGCCGCTCGGCCTCGTTCTGCGACACCGCGATGGCGCTGGCGCCGGCTGCCTGCAGCACGGCCGTCATGCGCGCGATGTCCTCCTCCACCTCCTCCGGCGTGCCGTCGGCCTCGCACAACAGGATGGCGGCGGCCTCGGTGTCGTAGCCGGCCTTGCAGAACGGCTCGACCATGCGGGCCGAGGTCTGGTCCATCATCTCCAGCCCGGCCGGGATGATGCCGGCCGCGATCAGGTCGGCCACGGCGTTGCAGCCGGCGCCCACTTCGCCGAACGAGGCCATGATCACACGCGCCGTGGACGGTTTGGGGATCAGCCGCACCGTCACCTCCGTCACGATGCCCAGCATGCCTTCCGAGCCGATGAACACGGCCAGCAGGTCCAGCCCCGGCGCGTCCAGCGATTCGCCGCCCAGCTCCACCACCTCGCCCTCGATGGCGACCATGCGCACGCGCAGCACGTTATGCACGGTCAGGCCGTATTTGAGGCAGTGCACGCCGCCCGAGTTCTCGGCCACGTTGCCGCCGATGGTGCAGGCGATCTGGGACGAGGGATCGGGCGCGTAGTACAGGTCGTGGCGGGCGGCCGCGTCGGAAATGGCCAGGTTGCGCACGCCGGGCTGCACCACGGCCGTGCGCGAATAGGCGTCCATGCGCACGATCTGGTTCATGCGCGCCGTGGACAGCACCACGCCGTCCGCGATCGGCATGGCGCCGCCGGACAGGCCGGTACCGGCGCCGCGCGGCACGATCGGCACCTTGAGCTGGCGGCACACGTTGACGATGGCGACCACCTGCGCCTCGCTGTCGGGCAGCACCACCACCATCGGCAGCTGGCGGTAGGCCGCCAGGCCGTCGCATTCATAGGGCCGGGTATCCTCGGGCTCGGCCAGCACGCAGCGCGCGGGCAGCACGGCGCGCAGGGCCTCGGCCACTTGCTGGCGACGCGCGAACAGGTTGGCCGGATCGGGGGGAGCGGTTTGCATGATGGCGTAGGGATCGTGTCGACAGGCATAGATTGTAAGCACAAACGGCCTCGCCGTCCCGTCGGGCGATCAATTGATGGCGACCGCTGATGCTAATTCGCCGCGTCGCCGGTGGGGGAAATGCGCTTCGGCGCGCGGAATTGGCGTATCCTCACAGCTTTTCACGGATCAGGAATCATCATGGGCAACCGACTCTCCAAGATCGCCACCCGCACCGGCGACAACGGCACCACCGGCCTGGGCGACGGCACGCGCACCGACAAGGACAGCGCGCGGGTGCATGCCATGGGCGACGTGGATGAACTCAACTCCAACATCGGCCTGCTGCTGTGCGAAGCCATGCCCGACGCCCTGCGCGAGGAACTGGTGACGATCCAGCACGACCTGTTCGACCTGGGCGGGGAGCTGTGCATCCCCGGCTACCAGATGATCACGGAAACCCACGTGGCCCGGCTCGACGACCTGCTGGCCAAATACAACGCCGACCTGCCGGCGCTGACGGAATTCATCCTGCCGGCCGGCTCGCGGGCGGCGGCCGTGGCGCATGTGTGCCGCACCGTGTGCCGCCGCGCGGAACGGGCCATCGTCACGCTGGGCAAGACCGAGACCATCCACGACCACCCGCGCCAGTACGTGAACCGCCTGTCGGACCTGATGTTCGTGCTGTCGCGCGTGCTGAACCGCTTTGCCGGCGGCAGCGACGTGCTGTGGCAGCACGAGCGCAAGCGCGGCTGACACCCCGCTTCGCCCGGTTCCGCCGCGCGCGCCGGAACCGGCCGCCCCTCGCCTGGAGATCGCATGACATCACGCTTCCCCTCGCCATCCGCCATCGCGCGGACCCTGCTGTTGTGCGGCGCCGTGCTGGCCGTGACCACGCGGGCGCACGCCCAAACGCCCACCGCGCCCGCGCCGCCCCAGCAGTTCGCCCGCCTCGGCGACGTGACGCTGGAGAGCGGCGCCGTGATCCGCGACTGCCAGCTCGGCTACCGCACGCTGGGCACCCTCAACGCGGCGCGCGACAACGCCATCCTGGTGCCCACCTGGCACACGGGCACCAGCGCGCAGCTGCTGGAGGTGCTGGGGCCGCAGGGCCTGTTCGATCCGGCGCCCTACTTCGTGATCCTGGTCGACGCGCTGGGCAACGGCGTCTCGTGCTCGCCGTCCAACAGCGCCAGCCAGCATGGCAAGGCCTTCCCCGCCTTCACCATCCGCGACATGGTGGCCAGCCAGCACCGGCTGCTGACGGAAAAACTAGGCCTCCACCACCTGCGGGCCGTGGTCGGTTACTCGATGGGCGGCATGCAGACGCTCCAGTGGACGGTCAGCCATCCGCGCTTCATGGATACCGCGGTCGCCATTGCGGCCACGCCGCGCCTGTCGAGCTACGACCTGCTGTTCTGGCGCACGGCCGAACAGGCCATCGTCACCGACGCCGCCTTCGCCGCCGGCGACTACCAGCGTAACCCGCCGCTGCCGCTGTTCCAGATGGTGTTCGCTCTGAACGCCACCTCGCCCGACTTCCGCCTGCGCAAGACAGCACCGGCTGATTTCGACAAATTCCTGAACGAGACGGTGGCGCCCGACCCGGAAGCACCCGACGCCAACGACAACCTGGCGCAGATCCGCGCCCTGCTGGGCCAGGACATCGGCGCCGGGCCGGGCGGGCCACAAGGGCTGGAACAGGCGGCGGCCCGCGTGCGGGCGCGCGTCCACCTGATCAACGCAAGGCAGGACCAGCTGGTCAACCCACGCGCGGCGCAGGCGCTGGCGTCGCTGCTGCATGCGCGCATGACCTTGCTCGACAGCGACTGCGGCCACTTCGCCATCCAGTGCGACATGGCGTCGATACGCGCGGCTGTCGAAGGGGCGCTCAAGCCGGAACCGGGCAACGTCCCCGAAGCGGCCAGCAAACAGCACGCAGCACCGGTATCAAAGTGACGCCGAAGTGATGGCGGCGCAGTCCGTGCGTGCAGAGCGCGGCGGCGCGATCAGCGCGCGCGGTTCAGGGCGACACGGCCAACGGCGCATCGGCGCCCAGCAGCAGGGCCATGCCCCTGGCCATGCTGAGGCGCGAAGCGGCGGCCGGATGGTCGGCGATCAGCGCGGCCGGTTCCCGGGCCGCCAGCTTGCCGTAGAAGCGCACCATGGCCGCCGGCGGCCAGCCGGCCCGGTAGGCCAGCACCATGCCCAGCTGGTCGGCCTCGCTCTCCTGCATCGTCGACAGGTCGGACAGCCGGATTTGCAGCGACAGGTCGCTGTCGAGCCGCTCCATGAGCACGTCCAGCGGCAGTGGCGGCCGGCGCACCAGCAGGAACGCTTCGGACAAGGTTTCGCGGACATGCTCGGCCACGGCGTGGGCCACCTCATGCGCCAGCAGCGTGGCCAGTTCGCCGTCGTCGAGCGCCAGCTCGCGCACGAAGGCGCTGCCGACGAGGATTTTGCCGCCCGCCATGCAGACGGCGTCGGCGTCGGGATCGCTGGTGGTGTGCAGTTCCCACTGCCACTGGGCCGCTTCCGGCTTGAGCGCGACGGCTTCCCGTATCAGGCCGGCGCTGATGGCGCGCAGCCGCGCCAGCAGCACCCGGTCGTCATCGAGCTTGCCGTCGGCGGCCAGGGCCACCACGCGTTCGATATAGCGGTCTTCGACCTGGCTGTCGACCGCGTCCTCGGAAAAGCGCAGTTCCTGCCAGCGCCCCGAGTCCGGCACCTGCCCCCGTGCCGCGCCGCAGCACAGCCACAGAACCGCCGTCCAAAAGGAAATCCGGTGCATGCCGCCCTCCCCGCGCGGGGCCGCAACCACCAGCCATGCGCCGATATAAACGATTTATACCAATATAGGACCTGCGGGTCCCCGGCGCAAGGTTTTGGGTCAGGTGTGTCGTAACGGCGAAAAAAAAGCGGCGCTTGCGCACCGCTTTCTTGTCATGGTCCGCACGCGGCGGCCGGATCAGCCGTTGTTGACCACCAGGCGCGGCACGTCGGCGCCGAAGCGTTGGCGGATCGAGGCGGCGATGCCGTCCGCGTCCAGCCCCACGCCGGCCAGCAGCTTGGCCGGGTCGCCATGGTCGATGAATTTGTCGGGCAGGCCCAGCATGAGGATAGGTTTGACGATGCCGGCGGCGGCCAGCGCCTCGGCCACGGCGGCGCCCGCGCCACCCATGATGCAACCTTCTTCCACCGTCACCAGGTAGTCGTGGCTGGCCGCCAGTTGCTTGACCAGTTCCACGTCCAGCGGTTTGACGAAGCGCATGTTGGCCACCGTGGCGTCGAGCGAGGCGGCCGCTTTGACGGACGGCGCCACCATGGAGCCGAACGCCAGGATGGCGATCTTCTGCCCCTGGCGCTTGATCTCGCCCTTGCCGATCTCAATGGTCGTCAGCGCCGGGTCGATGGCCGCGCCGATGCCGGCGCCGCGCGGATAGCGGATCGCGGCCGGACCGTTGTACTGGTAGCCGGTGGTGAGCATCTGCCGGCATTCGTTCTCGTCCGACGCGGCCATGATGACCATGTTGGGGATGCAGCGCAGGTAGGCCAGGTCGTAGTTGCCGGCGTGGGTGGCGCCGTCCGCGCCCACCAGGCCGGCGCGGTCGAGCGCGAACGTCACGTCCAGGTTCTGCAGCGCCACGTCGTGGATCAGCTGGTCGTAGGCGCGTTGCAGGAAGGTGGAGTAGATCGCCACCACAGGTTTGAGTCCTTCGCATGCGAGGCCGGCGCCGAAGGTGACGGAGTGCTGCTCGGCGATGCCGACGTCGAAATAACGGTCCGGGAACTGCTGTTCGAAGCGCACCATGCCCGAGCCTTCGCGCATGGCGGGCGTGATGCCGACCAGGCGCTTGTCGGCGGCGGCCATGTCGCACAGCCAGTTGCCGAACACTTCCGTGTAGGTGATCTTGCCCGGCGCCGTGGACGGCTTGATGCCTTCGGCCGGGTTGAACTTGGGCGTGCCGTGGTACAGGATGGGCTCGGCCTCGGCCAGCTTGTAGCCCTGGCCCTTCTTGGTCACCACGTGCAGGAACTGCGGCCCCTTGAGGTGCTTGATGTTCTGCAGCGTGGGGATCAGCGATTCGAGGTCGTGGCCGTCGATCGGGCCGATGTAGTTGAAGCCGAATTCCTCGAACATGGTGGCCGGCACCACCATGCCCTTGGCGTGTTCTTCGAGCCGCTTGGCCAGCTCCAGCACCGGCGCCGGCAGCACCGATTTGCCCACGTTCTTGGCCGCAGCGTAGAACTGGCCCGACATCAGGCGCGCCAGGTAGCGGTTCAGCGCGCCCACCGGCGGCGAGATCGACATGTCGTTGTCGTTCAGGATCACCAGCAGGTTCAGGTCTTCCTGCACGCCGGCGTTGTTGAGCGCCTCGAAGGCCATGCCGGCCGTCATCGAGCCGTCGCCGATGACGGCGATGGCGTGGCGCTGCTCGCCCTTGATCTTGGCCGCCTGCGCCATGCCCAGCGCGGCCGAGATCGAGGTCGACGAGTGGGCCGTGCCGAAGGTGTCGTATTCGCTCTCGTCGCGCTTGGGGAAGCCGGAGATGCCGTCCAGCTGGCGCAGCGTGTGCATGCGCTCGCGCCGGCCGGTCAGGATCTTGTGCGAGTAGGTCTGGTGGCCCACGTCCCACACGATGCGGTCGTGCGGCGTGTTGAACACGTAGTGCAGCGCCACCGTCAGTTCCACCGTGCCCAGGTTGGACGACAGGTGGCCGCCCGTCTTGGAGACGGAATCGAGCAGGTAGTGGCGCAGTTCGTGGGCCAGCGGCGTGAGCTGATGGCGCGCCAGCTTGCGCACATCGGCCGGGGAATCTATGTTTTCGAGCAAATTCATGTTGTTATGCCTTCCGCTGGACGATCAGATCCGCGAGTTCGCGTAAGCGCAGCGCTTGGTCGCCGAACGGCGCGAGCGCGGCGTGCGCGTCGCGCCGCAATTGTTGGGCCAGCGCGCGCGACGGTTCCAGGCCGAGGATGGACACATAGGTCGGCTTGTTGTCGGCCGCGTCCTTGCCGGCCGTCTTGCCCAGCGTGGCCGAATCGGCCGTCGCGTCGAGCACGTCGTCCACCACCTGGAACGCCAGGCCGATGGCGCGCGCGTAGGCGTTCAGGGCCGCCGTCTCGGCCGCGTCCAGCGTCTTGCCGGCCAGCGCGCCCAGCACGACGGAGGCGCGCAGCAAGGCGCCCGTTTTCAGTTGATGCATCTGTTCCAGCTGTTCCAGCGTCAGGCTCAGGCCCACGCTGTCGAGGTCGATGGCCTGGCCGCCGCACATGCCGGCCGAGCCGGAGGCGTGCGCCAGCAGCCGCAGCATCGGCACCAGCCGCTCGCACGGCGCCGCTTCCGACAGCACCAGGAACGCTTGCGACTGCAGCGCGTCGCCCACCAGCAGCGCCGTCGCCTCGTCGTAGGCCACGTGCACGGTGGGCTTGCCACGGCGCAGCGCGTCGTCGTCCATGCACGGCATGTCGTCATGCACGAGCGAATAGGCGTGGATCATTTCCACGGCCGCCGCCGCCCGGCTCAGCAGCGCCTCGTCGGCGCCGAACAGGGCGCCGGCCGCGTACACCAGCAGCGGGCGCACCCGCTTGCCGCCGCCCAGCAGCGCGTAGCGCATGGCCTCGTGCAGCTTGGTGGGCACCACGTCGGCGCCCGGCAGGTAGGCGGCCAGGTCGCGCTCGGAGGCGGCCTGCACGGTCTTCATCCAATCGTCGAACGCGGGCGTCATGCCAGTTCCTCCTGGTTGTCGGCGAACGGCTTGAGCATGTCCCCCTCCAGCAGCTTGACCTGGGATTCCACCTTGTCGAGCTGCTGGGCGCAGTATTTCACCAGCTCCGAACCGCGCTGGTAGGCCGCCACCGACGCTTCCAGCGGCAGCTGGCCGGCCTCCATCTGGGCCACCAGTTGGGCCAGCTCGGCCATCGCTTCCTCGAACGAAGCGGGCGGCACGGCCGTTTGCGCGGCGTCCGCGCTTGATTTCTTAGACATAAATTCGGATCTTTACAGGCAATATGCGCCCGGGTTGTGCAAAAAACATCGCGGCGGGCGCAGTGTAGCCCGATATTTTAGAACAAACCAACTTATCCGGTGGAACAAATGGACCGGCCGCACGGGGCGCCTGGGCCGCCATCGACCGGGAAAACTGGATTTTATCGCAATTGCCCGGCCCCGGCCCCGCGCCAGCGCTGCCGGATCAAGGCCGGGACAGATGGCCACCGTTACCCCCGCAGAGGGGGTGGAAACACGGTATAATCGCCGGTTCTGTCCGAAATACCATTTTCAACAACTTGAATTCAGGTCTTTACGGATTCTGTCTCTCTTTGGTTTGATGCACATATTAAGGGGGGTTTGGATGTCCGATCTGGGTAGCCACGCCAAGCTCGCGCCGACTGAAGCGCAACTTCCGGTTAACGTCTATTTTGACGACGCGCTGTTGCAGCGCGAAATACAACAATTATTCCAGACGGGGCCGCGCTACGTGGGCCACGAACTGATGGTGCCGAACGCCGGCGACTACGCGACCCTCGTTTCCGAAAACGAGGGCCGTATGCTGGTGCGCAACGCCAGCGGCGTGGAGCTGGTGTCCAACGTGTGCCGCCACCGCCAGGCGCTGATGTTCAATGGCCGTGGCAACGCGGACAACATCGTCTGCCCGCTGCACCGCTGGACCTACGACCTCAAGGGCGAGCTGATCGGCGCGCCCCACTTCGAGACCACGCCCTGCCTGAACCTGCCCAAGACCCAGCTGCAAAACTGGAACGGGTTGCTGTTCGAGCAGAACGGCTACAACGTCATGGAGCAGCTCAACGCGCTTTCCGTGACCAAGGATCTCGACTTCTCGGGCTATATGTTCGACCATGTGGAGGTCCAGACCTGCAATTACAACTGGAAGACCTTCATCGAAGTCTACCTCGAGGATTACCACGTCGAGCCGTTCCACCCCGGCCTGGGCGGCTTTGTCAGCTGCGACGACCTGCGCTGGGAATTCGGCCGCGACTACAGCGTGCAGACGGTGGGCGTGAACCGGGGCCTGACCAAGGCCGGTTCCGACATCTACAAGCGCTGGCAGGAGCAGGTGCTCAAGTTCCGCGGCGGCGAGGCGCCGCCCTACGGCGCCATCTGGCTCACGCTGTACCCGAACATCATGGTCGAATGGTATCCGCACGTGCTGATCGTCTCGACCCTGTGGCCGGAAGGCCCGCAGCGCACCAGGAACGTGGTGGAGTTCTACTACCCCGAGGAGATCGTGCTGTTCGAGCGCGAGTTCATCGAGGCCGAACGGGCCGCCTACATGGAAACCGTGGTCGAGGACGACGAGATCGCGCTGCGCATGGACGCCGGCCGCAAGGCCCTGATGGATCGGGGCACGACGGACGCCGGCCCCTACCAGTCGCCGATGGAAGATGGCATGCAGCACTTCCATGAGTGGTATCGCGGCAAGATCACGCTGTAACAACCAAGAAGTCGTTTCAACATGACCGTGGCCAGGCGTGGCGCCGAAGGCAGTGCGCCGGCACGGCAAGGCGCCACAACGACGCCATGGGCTTTTTGAAACGACTTCTCATGCCGCATGGCGGCGGGACCGGAAAGTCGATGCAATCGTTGTGGATGTTGTTTGCCAGTTTCATGTTCGCCGCCATGGGGGTGTGCGTGAAGCTGGCCTCCGATCAGTTCGGCACCTCGGAAATCGTGTTTTACCGGGGCGTGGTGGGCGTCACCACGCTGTACTGCATGATCCGCGTGCAGGGCGGCGACCTGCGCACCGCCATGGCCGGCGCCCACCTGTGGCGCGGCGTGGTGGGCGTGCTGTCGCTGTGGCTGTGGTTCTGGACCATCGCCCGCCTGCCGCTGGCCACGGCCATGACCCTCAACTACATGGCGCCGATCTGGATCGCCGTGTTCCTGTTCGCTGCCGGCTGGTGGCATGCGAAGAACCGCGTGGCCTGGCCGCTGCTGGCGGCCGTCGGCATGAGCTTCGTCGGCGTCACGCTGCTGCTGCAACCGGCCTTCCACGCCAATCAGCTGACGCCGGCGCTGGTGGCGCTGGGCTCGAGCGGGCTGTCGGCCATGGCCTACATGCAGGTGCGCAAGCTGGGCCTGGCCGGCGAGCCCGAATACCGGGTCGTGTTCTATTTCTCCGTGATGAATCTGGTGGCCGGCGCGGCCGGCACCATGCTGTCCGGCGGCCCCGGCCAGTCCGGCTGGCATGCCATCAACACCCTGCACGGCGCCTTGCTGCTGCTGGGCGTGGGCGTGTGCGCCACCAGCGCCCAGATGGCCATGACGCGCGCCTACCGGCTCGGCAGCACGCTGGTGGTGGCCAACCTGCAATACACGGGCATCGTGTTCTCCAGCGTGTGGGGCGTGCTGGTGTTCGGCGACGTGTTCGGCTGGCACAGCTGGACCGGCATCGCCGTGATCCTGGCGTCCGGCAGCGCCGCGACGTTTTACAATACGCGCAGTACCGAACGCGGTAAGGCCATCGCCAACACCGACCCGATCGCAAGCGAAGTTTAAGGAGCAGCCATGCATACGACGTTGATAGACGCGGCCACCCTGGCCGGGCACCTGACCGATCCCGACTGGGTCGTGATCGACTGCCGCCACGATTTGATCGACCTGGAAGCGGGCCGCCTTGCCTACGCGGCCGGCCACATCCAGAACGCCCAGTTCGCCAGCATGGAGGACGATCTGGCCGGCGCCAAGGTCGGCGCTGACGGCAAGTTCCACGGCCGCCACCCCCTGCCCGACCGCGCGGCCCTGATCGAGAAGCTGCGCCAGTGGGGCGTGAACGACCAGTCGCAGGTGGTGGCGTACGACGCGCACGGCGGCATGTACGCGGCCCGTCTGTGGTGGATGCTGCGCTGGATCGGCCACCCGGCCGTGGCCGTGCTCGACGGCGGCCTGGCCGCGTGGCAGGCCCAGGGCCTGCCGCTGGTGACGCCAGTGGCCGCCCGTCCGCGCGGCCACATCATGGAAAAGCCGTCGCTGACGAAAACCGTGACGGCGGGCGAGCTGGTGGCCAACCTGGCCGGCGGCCCGCTCAAGGTGATCGACGCGCGCGCGCCCGACCGTTTCCGTGGCGAGAACGAAGTGCTGGACCCGGTGGGCGGCCACATCCCCGGCGCGCGCAACCGCTTCTTCAAGGACAACCTGCTCAGCGACGGCCGCTTCAAGCACCCCACCCAGCTCACCAAGGAATTCGGCCCGCTGTTCGACACGGTGTCGGACGTCGTCATGCAGTGCGGTTCGGGCGTGACGGCCTGCCACAACCTGCTGGCCCTGGAAGTGGCGGGCCTGAGCGGCGCGGCCCTGTATCCGGGTTCGTGGAGCGAATGGTGCGCCGATCCGGCACGGCCGGTGGCGACGGGCGAGGCGTAAGGGAGAATCCGGCGGCTTAACCCGGCCGGTGCCGGGTTTGGCGAGCCCAATGCATGATGCGCAACTCATCCCGCACAACGCGGTAATCGATTGTGTGGCCGGTACGAGGGATAGGAAACCTTCGCCGGCCCGGCGCCAAGGTCAGCGTGCCGATACCAGGCTGCGTCGCGAGCACGGCAAGCGCCTGCTCAACACGCCGCATCATCTGGTTCGCGGCCATCGCATCCTGAGCGCCGATATGCCGCAACGTGCGAACGAAAGATTGCCAGGCGCGTGGCTGCCAGACTATCCGGAGCTCAGTCACCTTTGTCTTGTTGCCTGGCGCAATCGGCAACAATACGCCACGCATCGGCCATCACTTCGGCGTGAGGTATACCAGGATTGTTCTTGAAATACTCCTGCCCCTCCAGATCGGCCAGGATGCCTTCTTCCACATCATCCCAACCATAGCGCCTCACATCGCCCCATACGTCTTCTGGCCGCACCTTGGCCAGCTCGGCCAACCGTTGCAACCTTGACAGCTCGTCCGCTGACAACGCACTGAACTCCGCGTCCGCCTTACTGTTCGTGGTTTCCATGGCACTCGCCTTGCGCGACTGACTAAAACGCCATCATACCGCAGGCCACAAGACTGCGTTTGTGTCCGCGCAAGGACGCGCGGGCCATGTTGGTGCTCAGTGCCCGCGCGTGAGGAACAGCACGAGACCCACGCCGACGGCGATCAGGATCACTTGCGGCACCGTCTCGCGCAGCGTGGCGCGGCGCTGCATCTGCGGCATCAGGTCGCTCACGGCGATGTAGATGAAGCCGGACGAGGCGAACACCAGCACGTAGGGAATCATACCGCTGGCGCGGTCCAGCATGAAGTAGCCGAGCACCCCGCCGGCGATCGCCATCAGGCTGCACAGCAGGTTGTACACGTAGGCGCGCGTGCGCGTGAAGCCGGCGTTGAGCAGCACGATGAAGTCGCCGATCTCCTGCGGGATCTCGTGCGCGATGATGGCCAGCCCCGTCACCAGTCCCAGTTCCGGGTTGGCCAGGAAGGCGGCCGCGATCAGGATGCCGTCCGTGAAGTTGTGCATGCCGTCGCCCACCAGGATCATCCAGCCGGCCTTGCCGGCCTCGCGCTTGTCGTGGCCGTGGTGGTGGTGGTGGCCGTCGCCCTCGTGGTGGTGCGAGTGGCGCAGGATGGCCAGCTTTTCCAGCATGAAGAAGGCCAGCAGGCCACCGAGCAGGGTGGCGAACAGGCTGCGCGCGTCGGCCTGCGATTCGAACGCTTCGGGCAGGGCGTGCAGCAGGGAGGTGGACAACATGATGCCGACCGACAGGCTGACCATGCGCTCGACCACCTTGGACAGCAGCGCGAACGAGAAGATGGCGGCGGCCGTGATGCTGACGACGCCGGCCACGGTGGTGGCCAGCAGGATGGAAATGAGTGTCGAGTCGATTTTGAACCTCTAATGGCTGGGGCCGGGCGCGGCGGCAGGGCTGCCAGCGGCGCGGGCCGGACGGTATTTTACCGCCCGGCCCGCATATTTGCCCAATCGGCGCCAGATGACGCCCATCGGACGTCAATTGCCTACATCACGCCGTGCTCGCGGAACCAGGCGATGGCGCGCGCGAAACCATCCTTGGCGTCCGCCTCGACGTAGCTGGGACGGTAGTCCGCATGGAAGGCATGGCCCGAATTCGGGTACACGACGAACTGCGACTTGTTGCCGGCCCGGTTCAGCGCTTCCTTCATGCGGGCGATGGATTCCTGGCTGATGCCGGGGTCCTTCAAGCCGTACAGTCCCAGCACCGGCACCTTGAGCTGCGGCGCGATGTCGATCGGATAGGTCGGCGTCATGGCGTTGGCCTCGCCCACCAGCCGGCCGTACCAGGCCACGGCCGCCTTCAGCTGCGGGTTGTGGGCCGCGTACATCCACGCGATGCGGCCGCCCCAGCAGAAGCCGGTGATGCCCATCTTGTCGGGATTGCCGCCGTTGGCCTTGGCCCACGCGAACGTGGCGTCGATATCGCCCATCACCTGGGCGTCCGGCGTCTTGGCGATGATGTCGCGTTGCAGGTCGGCGATGGTGGCCGCCTTGCTCGGGTCGCCCTGGCGCACGAACAGTTCCGGCGCCAGCGCCAGGTAGCCGAGTTTGGCGAAGCGGCGCGCCACGTCCGCGATGTGCTCGTGCACGCCGAAGATCTCGGACACGACCACGATCACGGGCAGGTTGGTCTTGCCCTCGGGCTGGGCGCGGTAGACGGGCACGGTCTGCCCGTTCACGGTGAGGTGCAGCGTGCCGGCCGTCAGGCCCACGGTGTCGGTCTTGATGACGTTTTGCGCCACCACCGGCAGCGCGGCCACGGCGAAGCCCGTGCCCAGCGCCACCTTCAGGAAATCGCGGCGGTCCACACCATCCGACAACGACGTTTTCGACAGCAGACTTGCAGCATCTTGTACCAGATCTTTCATATGTCTCCTCTTTTAGTTTAACGTCTCCAACCGGGCCCCTTGTGAGGGCCCGCCTTTCCAAACACCGTTGCCGGGACGGCGCGCGTCAGTGCGCCTCGTCCCAATTCCTGCCCACGCCCACCTCGGCCGTCAGCGGCACCTTCAGTTCGGCCACGCCGGCCATCAGGCGCGGCAACTGCTCGCGCACCAGGGCCAGTTCCGCGTCCGGCACCTCCAGCACCAGTTCATCGTGCACCTGCATGATCATCTTCGTCTGCAGGCCGTCGCGCTCGAGCCAGCCCTGCACGGCGATCATGGCCAGCTTGATCAGGTCGGCCGCCGTGCCCTGCATCGGCGCGTTGATGGCCGCCCGCTCCGCGCCCTGGCGGCGCGGGCCGTTGGGCGAATTGATCTCGGGCAGCCACAGGCGGCGGCCGAACACCGTCTCCACGTAGCCGCGCGCCTTGGCCTGCGCGCGCGTGTCCTCCATGTACTGCTTGACGCCGGAGAAGCGGGCGAAATAGCGGTCGATATAGCTTTGCGCCGCGCCGCGCTCGATGCCCAGGTTGGACGCCAGGCCGAACGCGCTCATGCCGTAGATCAGGCCGAAGTTGATCACCTTGGCGTAGCGCCGCTGCTCGCTCGACACCTCATCGGCCGGCACGCCGAAGATCTCGCCGGCCGTGGCGCGGTGGATGTCCACGCCCTCGGCGAACGCCCGCAGCATGTTCTCGTCGCCCGAGATGTGGGCCATGATGCGCAGCTCGATCTGCGAATAGTCGGCCGACACGATATGGCTGCCGGCCGGCGCCACGAATGCCTCGCGGATGCGGCGCCCTTCCTTGGTGCGGATCGGGATGTTCTGCAGGTTGGGATCGTTGGAGGCCAGACGGCCCGTCACGGCCACGGCCTGCGCGTAGTTGGTGTGCACCCGGCCCGTGCGCGCATTGATCATCTTGGGCAGCTTGTCCGTGTAGGTGGACTTGAGCTTGGACAGGCTGCGATACTCGAGCAGCACCTTGGGCAGCGGATAATCCTCGGCCAGCTTCTGCAGCACCTCCTCGTCCGTGGACGGCGCGCCGCTCGGGGTCTTCTTCACCACCGGCAGCTTGAGTTTGTCGAAGAAGATCTCGCCGATCTGCTTGGGCGAACCGAGGTTGAACGGCTGCTCGGCCAGTTCGTGCGCCTTCTGCTCCAGCTCCGCCACGCGCGCGCCCAGTTCGGCCGACTGGGCGGCCAGCAGGCCGGCGTCGATCATCACGCCGTTGCGCTCGATCTTCTGCAGCACCACGGCCGTCGGCAGTTCGATGGCGCGGTAGATGTGGTTCAGCTTCTCGTCGCATTCCACCTTGACTATCATGTGCTGGTGCAGGCGCAGCGTGATGTCGGCATCCTCGGCCGCGTAGGCCGTGGCGCGGCCCAGCTCCACCTGGTCGAATGTGATCTGGCTGGCGCCCTTGCCGCACACGTCGGTGAACGGGATGGTGGTCACGTTCAGGTGGCGCAGCGCCAGGCTGTCCATGTCGTGCGGGCGGTGCGACTCGAACACGTACGATTCAAGCAGCGTGTCGTGCACGATGCCGCGCAATTGCACGCCGTGGTTGGCGAAAATGTGGCTGTCGTACTTGAGGTTCTGGCCCACCTTGGGCTTGTCGGCGTCCTCCAGCCACGGCTTCAGGCGCGCCAGCACATGCTCGCGCGACAGCTGTTCCGGAACGCCCGCGTAGGCGTGGGCCACGGGGATGTAACAGGCCACGCCCGGCTCCACGGACAGCGAGATGCCCACCAGCTGGGCCGTCATCGGCTCCAGCGACGTGGTTTCCGTGTCGACGGCCGTGAGGGCGGCCGCGTCGATCACGGCCAGCCAGTGGTCGAGCTGGGCGTCGGTCAGCACGGTGTCATAGCGCAGTTCGGCGGGCGGCTCGGCGAACAGGTCGTCGGTGACGGGGCCGGCCACCACCACGGCGGCGCCCGCCGCACTGGCAGCGGCGGCGGCCGGCGCGGCCTTGCCGCTGGCCGCGCTCAGCTCGCGCTGCAAGGTCTTGAAGCCGTATCTGGTGAAGAAGGCCAGCAGCGTCTCCACGTCCTCGGGCCGCGCCGCCAGCGATTCCGTGATGGTCGTCATGTGGCCCGACAGGTCGCAATCGGTCTTCACCGTGATCAGCTCGCGCCCGCGCGGCAGCCATTCCAGCGCCTTGCGCAGGTTCTCGCCGACGGCGCCGCCCACGCTGGCCGCGTTGGCCATCACGCCATCGAGGCTGTCGTACTGGGTCAGCCACTTGAGGGCCGTCTTGGGGCCGCACTTGTGCACGCCGGGCACGTTGTCGACCGTGTCGCCGATCAGGGTCAGGTAATCGATGATGCGGTTGGGCGGCACGCCGAACTTGGCCAGCACGCCGGCCTGGTCCAGCTTCTCGTTGCTCATCGTGTTGATCAGCATGACGCGCTCGTTGACCAGCTGCGCCAGGTCCTTGTCGCCGGTCGACACCACCACGTCCATGTCCGCCTGGGCCGCCTGGACGGCCAGCGTGCCGATCACGTCGTCCGCCTCCACCCCCTCCACCATCAGGATCGGCCAGCCCATGGCCTTGACGGCCTCGTGGATCGGTTCGATCTGCAGGCGCAGGTCGTCGGGCATCGAGGCGCGCGTGGCCTTGTATTCGGGGTACATCTCGTCGCGGAAGGTCTTGCCCTTGGCGTCGAACACGCAGGCGATGTAGGCGGCCGGATAGTCGGCCCGCAGGCGGCGCAGCATGTTGACCATGCCGTGCATGGCGCCGGTCGGGTGGCCGTCCGGGCTGCGCAGGTCGGGCAGCGCGTGGAAGGCGCGGTAAAGGTAACTGGAACCGTCAACTAACAGCAGGGTTTTATGCATAAGGCCGGGGAAAAAGGGACGCGCGCGCGCGCGAAACAGCCATTATCGCAGACTTTGGCAGCCCCATCGCCCCCATTGCACTATTTGCAGAACGACAATGAAACAACAGCCGCCCCGCCCTTTCGCGGCCCGGAATGACGCTTTAGAAACAGCTAAGCGTGTCTGTTTGTTACAATGGGTTCTCACACTGTATTCATCCCGTTTTCACAGGCGAACCCACCATGATGCGCACCTCCACTCTCTGGCAAGTCCTCCTCCTGGCGCTGTGCGCGCAGGTGGGCGTGGCCAGTGCCCAGACGCCCGCTGCCAGCGCCCCGCCCAAGCTCGAAAAACTCGAGGAAGTGGCGGACGACCCGATCACGGTCAACGCCAAGCCCGCAGCGGCCGAGAAGAAGATCACCGAGAAGCGCGAAGGCGGCCGCGTGACCGAAGCCAAGGTCAAGAGCGGCAAGAGCACCTACACGGTCAAGCCCAACATCCCGGTCGGCAGCGCGCTGCCGGGCGACGCCATGGGCAGCGCCAACCGCGGCCCCAACTGGACCGTGATGGAATTCGACATCGGCAAGAAAAAGAAGAAAACCCCGGAAGAAGAAGCGGCCGACACCAGCGTGCCGCCGCCACCGCCGCCGGCCAAGCAGTAAAGCCGGCCAGACCGCCGCGCCCCGTCCGACACGGGGCGCGCCCACCGAACCTCACCCCCGACACTCATGGCAGTTTTTACCCCGGTCACGCTGGACGACATCAGCCAGTGGATACAGCAATTCCCTCTCGGCAAGGCGCTGGCCATCAAAGGCATCGCCTCCGGCATTGAGAACAGCAATTTCTTCCTGACCACCGAGCGCGGCGAATACGTGCTCACCATCTTCGAGAACCTGTCGTTCGAGCAATTGCCGTTCTACCTGCGCCTGATGGACCACCTGGCCACGCGCGGCGTGCTGGTGCCGGCCCCGGTGGCGACCAGCACCGGCGAACTGCTGGCGTCGCTGCACGGCAAGCCGGCCGCCATCGTCAGCAAGCTCGAAGGCCGCTCGCAGATGGACCCGCAGCCCGTGCACTGCGCGGCCGTGGGCGCCATGCTGGCGCGCATGCACCTGGCCGGGCTCGACTACCCGCTGCAACAACCGAACCTGCGCGGCCTGGCATGGTGGAACGAGACCACGCCGCTGGTGCTGCCCTACCTGTCGGACGAAAGCGCGCACCTGCTGCGGTCCGAGATGCACTTCCAGCAAGCGTACGCCGGCAGCGACACCTACCACCAGCTGCAGCAAGGCCCGGTGCACGCCGACCTGTTCCGCAACAACGTCATGTTCGACGGCGAACGGCTGACTGGCTTCTTCGACTTCTATTTCGCCGGCTGCGACAGCTGGCTGTTCGACGTGGCCGTCACCGTCAACGACTGGTGCATCGACCTCGACACGGGCGTGCTCGACGAAGCGCGCGTGCGCGCGCTGCTGGACGCCTACCACGGCGTACGTCCGTTCACGGCCGCCGAGCAGACCGCCTGGCAACCGATGCTGCGCGCCGCCGCGCTGCGCTTCTGGCTGTCGCGCCTGTACGACTTCTACCAGCCGCGCGAAGCGGAGATGCTCACCCCGCACGACCCCACGCATTTCGAGCGCATCCTGCGCGAACGCATCGCCACGCCGGCGCCGGGCCTGTACTGATGAACGGGCTGCCCGCAAGTACCGGCTGGCTGTGGGTGAAACAGGGCCTGCTCCTGTTCCGCCAGCAGCCGGCCGCGCTCTCGACCCTGCTGCTGGGCTCCATGTTCATCTCGCTGCTGGCCAGCGTGGTACCGCTGCTGGGGCAGTTCATGCCCGTGGTCCTGGTGCCCGTGTTCTCGGTGGCCTTCATGCAGGCCTGCCTCGACATCGACCAGGGCAAGCGCATCGTGCCGGCCCGGCTGCTGGTGGGCTTCCACAAGCCGGCCGTGGCCACGCTGCTGAAACTGGGGGTGCTGTACCTGTGCGCGGCCGCGCTGGCGCTCGGCGCCTCGGCGCTGGCCGACGGCGGCGTGCTGTTCCAGCTGATCACCGGGCAGATCGAATCGAACGCCGAAACGGCGCAACGACTCCGTGAAGCCAACCTCGGCGGCGCCATGCTGCTCGCCTGCGCCGTCTACATCCCGGCGGCGATGGCGTTTTGCTTCGCCGCGCCGCTGATCTACTGGCAGAAAATGGCACTCGGCAAAGCGATCTTCTTCAGCTTCTTCGCCGTGCTGCGCGCGATCAAGGCCTTCATCGTGTTCGCGCTGGGCTGGTTCGCCATCAGCGCCACGGTGAGCGAAGTGGTGCTGATGCTGATGGGCCGCAGCCAGGCGGCCCTGGTGGTGCTGCTGCCGCTGTCCGTGGTTCTGACGGTGCTGCTGCATTGCTCGTTCTACGCCAGCTACCGGCAGATCTTCGGCCTGCCGGCCGCTACACCAGCACCAGCCCCGCATGACCTGACCCCGGTTTTTTTGTCAGCGACCCAGCCGCTCCAGCTTGGCCACGCTCAGGTCCAGCACCTTCATGCCGTGGCTGCCGAAATTGATCTGGGCCCGCGCGTTGCCGCCGCTGCCTTCAATGTTGACGATCACGCCTTCGCCGAATTTGCCGTGGGCCACCGATTCGCCGATGCGCCAGCCGGCGCCGGCCGATTTCTGCGCGATCTTCTGTGCGATGGCGTTGTCCGAGCCCACCAGCGGCACCACGTCGTCCCACGCCGACCTGCGGTTGTTGGACGCCGACCAGTGCGACTGCACCTTGGGCGACAGCCACTTGAGCGATTCCTCCGGCAGCTCGTCGAAGAAGCGCGACTTCATGTTGTAGCGGGTCTGGCCGTGCAGCATGCGGGTCTGCGCGAAGCTCATGTACAGCCGCTTGCGCGCGCGCGTGATGGCCACGTACATCAGCCGCCGCTCCTCCTCGATGCCGCCATCCTCGCGCGAACTGCTCTCGTGCGGGAACAGGCCTTCTTCCAGACCGGTGATGAACACGTTGTCGAATTCCAGGCCCTTGGCCGAGTGCACCGTCATCATCTGCAGCGCGTCCTGGCCGGCCTGGGCCTGGTTGTCGCCGGCCTCCAGCGAGGCGTGCGACAGGAAGGCCGACAGCGGCGACATCACGGTCGGCAGCGGCGCGTCGGCGTCGTAGATCTCCACGCCGTCGGCGTTGACGATGGCGTCGCCGGCCTGGGCTTGCGCCTTCGGTCCCAGATGGGCCGGCGCGCCCTGGCCGTAGCCTTCCTCGGACACGAACTGGGTGGCGGCGCTGACCATCTGCTCCAAGTTCTCGATGCGGTCGGCGCCCTCCTTCTCGGTCTGGTAGTGGGCCAGCAGGCCGCTCATCTCCAGCGTCACGCGCACCAGTTCCGGCAACGCCATCTGCTGCGTCTCGAATCGGGCGCCTTCGATCAGGCGCACGAAACCGCCGAGCGAACTGCCGGCCTTGCCCGCCACGTAGGGCACGGCCGCGTACAGCGAGATGCCATGCTGCTCGGACGCCGCCTGCAACTGCTCGATCGAACGCAGGCCGATGCCGCGCGTGGGGAAGTTCACCACGCGCAGGAAGGCCGAGTCGTTGTGCGGATTGTCCATCAGCTGCAGGTAGGCGATGGCGTGCTTGACCTCGGCGCGCTGGAAGTAGCGCAGGCCGCCGTACACGTGGTAGGGAATGCCGGCCGAGAACAGCGCATGTTCGATCACGCGCGACTGCGCGTTGGAGCGGTACAGCACCGCGATCTCGCTGCGCGACACGCCGTCCGCGATCAGATTCTTGGACTCCTCGATGATCCACTGCGCTTCGGCCAGGTCGGAGCTGGCCTCGTACACGCGCACCGGCTCGCCGTGCCCGGCGTCGGTGCGCAGGTTCTTGCCCAGGCGCTTGCTGTTATTGGCGATCAGCATATTGGCCGCGTCGAGGATGTGGCCGTGCGAGCGGTAGTTCTGTTCCAGCTTGATCAGGTTCTGCACCTTGAACTCGCGCTCGAACGCGCTCATGTTGCCCACGTTGGCGCCGCGGAAGGCGTAGATGCTCTGGTCGTCGTCGCCCACGGCGAACAGCGCGCCGCCGCCCTGGCCGCCATGGCCGGCCATCAGCTTGAGCCAGTTGTATTGCAGGTTGTTCGTGTCCTGGAACTCGTCGACCAGGATGTGCTTGAAGCGCTGCTGGTAATGCTCGCGCAAGGGCTGGTTGCGGCTCAACAGCTCGTAGGTGCGCAGCAGCAGCTCGGCGAAATCGACCACGCCTTCGCGCTGGCACTGGTCGTCGTACAGCTGGTACAGCTCGACCTTCTTGCGCTCGTCCGGGCCGTACGGGTCGATCTTGTTGGCGCGCAGGCCCTGGTCCTTGGCGCCATTGATGAAGTACTGCAGCTCCTTGGGCGGGAACTTCTCGTCGTCCACATTGTTCGCCTTCAGCAGCCGCTTGATGACCGACAGCTGGTCCTGCGAATCGAGGATCTGGAACGTCTGCGGCAGCGCCGCGTCGCGGTAGTGGGTGCGCAGCAGCCGGTTGCACAAGCCGTGGAAGGTCCCGATCCACATGCCGCGCGTATTGATCGGCAACATGGCCGACAGGCGCGTCATCATCTCCTTGGCCGCCTTGTTGGTGAAGGTCACGGCCAGGATGCCGGCCGGCGACACCTGGCCGGTCTGGATCAGCCACGCGATGCGGGTGGTCAGCACGCGCGTCTTGCCGGAGCCGGCGCCGGCCAGGATCAGGGCGCTCTGGGGCGGCAGCGTGACGGCGGCCAGTTGTTCGGGATTGAGGTTGTGGAGGAGATTTTGCATCCCGTGATTATACCGGGCCGGCGCGCCAGTGCTGTGGTTTTATACAGTCCACAACACCGGCGCGCCGGCCCGCCGGTTCAGTACAGCACCACCGAGCGGATCGACTCGCCCCGCTTCATCAGGTCGAAACCTTCGTTGATGCGCTCGAGCGGCAGCCGGTGCGTGATCAGGTCGTCGATATTGAGCTTGCCTTCCATGTACCAGTCCACGATCTTGGGCACGTCGGTGCGTCCGCGCGCGCCGCCGAACGCGGAGCCCTTCCACACCCGGCCAGTCACCAGCTGGAACGGCCGGGTGGCGATCTCCTCGCCGGCCGCCGCCACGCCGATGATGATGGACTGGCCCCAGCCCTTGTGGCAGCATTCGAGCGCCTGGCGCATGGTGGTGGTGTTGCCGATGCATTCGAAGCTGTAGTCGGCGCCGCCGTCGGTCAGCTGGACGATGGCGTCCACCACGTTCTCCATCTGGGACGGGTTGATGAAGTGGGTCATGCCGAACTTGCGCGCCATGTCCTCGCGGGCCGGGTTGAGGTCGACCCCGATGATCTTGTCCGCGCCGACCATGCGCGCGGCCTGGATCACGTTCAGGCCGATGCCGCCCAGGCCGAACACCACCACGTTGGCGCCCGCCTCCACCTTGGCCGTGAACAGCACGGCGCCCACGCCGGTGGTCACGCCGCAGCCGATGTAGCACACCTTGTCGAACGGCGCGTCCGGGCGGATCTTGGCCAGCGCGATCTCCGGCACCACGATGTAGTTGGAGAAGGTGGAGGTGCCCATGTAGTGGAAGATCGGCTTGCCGTCCAGCGAGAAGCGGCTGGTGGCGTCGGGCATCAGGCCGCGGCCTTGGGTCGAGCGGATCGACTGGCACAGGTTGGTCTTGCGCGACAGGCAGAATTTGCACTGGCGGCACTCGGGCGTGTAGAGCGGAATCACATGGTCGTCGCGCTGCAGGCTTTTCACGCCCGGCCCCACGTCCACCACCACGCCGGCTCCCTCGTGGCCGAGGATGGCGGGGAAGATGCCCTCCGGGTCGGCGCCCGACAGCGTGTAGTAATCGGTGTGGCAGATGCCGGTGGCCTTGATCTCGACCAGCACCTCGCCCTCGCGCGGGCCGCCCAGCTCCACTTCCTCGATCGTCAGCGGCTGGCCCGCCCTCCATGCAACGGCTGCTTTGGTTTTCATGTGTTCGTCCTGTGTTGGCGTTATTCGGCGATCCGGCACGGCCGGTCCGTCATCATAGCAAACCGCCAACGTGGGCGGAACGTCAGTATGTGGACTGCGCCACCGTGGCCGGCGCGGGGGCGTCCAGCAGCCGCGACATGGTCAGCCATAGCTGGCGCGGCGACGTCCACGGCTTGGGCAGGAAGGCCATGGCCTGGTCGTAGCGGTTCGGCCGGCGCGCCGAATACAGCAGCACGGGCGTGGCCCGCTGCGCTTCGCACAGCAGTTCCAGCAGGGCCGCACCGTCGCCATCGGGCAGGTCCGGATCCAGCACCACCAGCGCGAAGCGTCCGGCGCGCACGGCCCGCAGCGCGGCCTCCAGCGTGCCGGCGTGCGTCACCTGGGTTTCGGGCACCAGCAGCGTGGCCAGCACCAGCGCGGCCTCATGGTCGCCGTCCACGTGCAGCACGCGCGACGCGGCGCCGTGACCATGCAGCTCGTCATGGACAACGCGCGCCTGCTCCAACTGCGGCGCGGTGGCACAGAACGGCTCTGGCGCAACGGCTGGCTTGATCGTCATGGCATGTCTCCGGCAAAAAGGGAATCGGACTGTCCCGCGCGCACGGCGGCCGCGCGGCGACGGCGCGAGGCAACGGTGGTGGCGGAAACGGTTCGGCGGAGCTGGGCCGGACTGGAATGGCGGCGCGGGGGACGGGCGGCCGCAAGGTGAGGCAAGGCAGCGGAGGCGGGTTACGGCCCGCTGCGCATCAACGCGGTGGCCAATCGCGACGGCCACGGGGTTTCATCTTACAACAAAACCGGGGGCAGGCAAGCGACCGGCCGGCCCGGCGTTTACTTTTTGAGACGGTTGTTGAACGCCGCGTGCAGGCTGTTCAGGGTTTCCTCGGCCGACAGCAGCTGGTCGGCCACCTCGTTGACCTTGCGCCGGCTGGAGCGGGCGTGGTCGCGCAGCACTTCGAAGGCCGTGTTGCGGTCGGTCTGGAATTTGCACATCAGCAGGCCCACGGCCAGGCTGGTTTCACGCCCGGCCGCCAGCGCCGCGTTCAGGTTCAGTTCCGTGCGGCGCAGCTGGCGGATCTCGTCGGCGCGCGCCAGGCCGGCCGCGAAGGCGGGCATCAGGTGCTTCTCGTCGACCGGCTTGACGAGGAAACCGACGGCGCCATAGGCGGCCGCCTGTTTGCCGGCGTCGGCGTCGCCGCGGCCGGACAGGAACATGAACGGCACGGACGTCTGGGCGTGCAGGCGCTTGGCCAGCTCCAGGCCGTTCATGCCGGGCATGTGGATGTCGAGCAGGGCCAGGTCCGGTTCGCGCTGGGCGATCAGTTGCAAGGCTTGCTCGGACGAGGAAGCCTGCTGCGTGTCGTAACCGGCGTGGCGCAGCACCTCGCCCAGGTAATCGAGCAGCAGTTGGTCGTCGTCGACGATCAGGATCAGTCGCTTAGCGCTGGCGGAGACGTTCATGTGGCGGACCCGTGGACAAGTAAACGCCTGAATTATAAGGCGTAACGGCCCACGGGTTGTCAGCCTCTTATCAATGCCGTTGTTAATTTACCAAGAACAGCGCCCGGAAGCGGTGCACGGCGGCGGCCGGGTCGTCGGCCAGGTACACGCTGCTGATGGCCGCCACCATATCGGTGCCGCGCGCCACCAGCGGCGCCGCGTTCTCCGGCGTCATGCCGCCGATGACGACACTGGGCACGGTGATCACGGCGCGCGCCTGGTCGAGGATGGACGGCGCCGTCGTCACGGCGTACTGCTTCACGCGCGACGGGTAGAAGCCGCCGAAGGCCACGTAGCTGGCGCCGGCCGCCTGCGCCGCCAGCGCGCGCGGCAGGTCGCCGTAGCACGAGGCGCCGACGATCTTGCCCGGCCCCACGGCGGCGCGCACCTCGGCCAGCGTGGCGTCGGTGCCGCCCACGTGGATGCCGTCCGCGTCGAGCGCGCGGCACAGATCCACATGATCGTTGATGATCAACGGCACGCCGTGGCGGCGGCACAGCGCCAGCAGGGCCGCGCCCTGCTCCGCGCGCAGCGCCGGGCTGGCATCCTTGTGGCGGTACTGCAGCAGCGCCACGCCGGCGCCCAGCGCCTGTTCCGTCACGGCCAGCAGCCGCTCGGTATCGTCCCAGTTGGGGGTGACCAGATAAAGTCCTTGCATCGTGCTCTCTCAAATAATTGGGGACGTCACACTGACGCCCGTTGATTCAGGTTCGTCGTCCCTGCGGAAGCGAGTACCCATAGAACGCAAGCGTTGTAACAGCTCACGCGCTCCATGGGGGGAATTCAGGCAATGCCTGGATTCCCGCCTGCGCGGGAACGACGTGGTCAGCGCAGCGGGATGCGCTGGCCGTCGGCGATCGGATAGGACGCCTCCAGCGCGTGGTGGCAGTACAACTGCGCCCGTTCCAGCGCCACGGCCATCGGCACCTGCTGCGCCAGCAGCCCGGCGATGGACGCGGCCAGCGTGCAACCGCTGCCGTGGAAGCCGCCCGGCAGGCGCGGCCAGCGCCATTGCTGCTCGCGTTCCGGGCCGTACCAGCGGTTGACCACCTGTTCGCCGTCATCGTGGCCGCCCGTGATCAGCACGTGCCGGCAGCCACGCCCGCGCAGCACGCGTGCCTGCGCGGCCGGCGTGTCCTCGCCGCTCAGGGCCCGCGCTTCCGGGCCGTTGGGCGTGAGCACCGTCACCAGCGGCAGCAGCGGCGCCAGCGCCTGCGCCGCGTCGTCGCGCGACAGCAGGTCGCCGTGGCCGCTGGCCAGCACCGGGTCCAGCACCACGGGCAGGTCCGGCTGGCGCATGCGCAGGCGCGCGATCAGGCCGGCGATCGCCTGCGCGTTGGCGGCGCTGCCGGTGATGCCGATCTTGACGGCGGCGATGGCGATCTTGGCCGCCAGCACCTCGGCCTGGCGCAGCACCATGGCACTGTCGACCGGCAGCACCTGGTAGACGCGGTCGTTGTCCTGCGCCGTCAGCGCAGTGACCACCGTCAGCGCGTGCGCACCCTGGCCGGCCACGGCTTGCAGGTCGGCCGCGATGCCGGCGCCGCCGGACGGGTCGACGCCGGCCAGCACCAGCACGGCAGCCCGCTCATCGGGACGGCGCGCGGGCGCCGCCGCCGGCGAAACCGCGCCGGCCGGCCCGCGCACGCCGGTGGCGCCGGCCAGCCCGTCCATGGTGGTGGCGCCGCCGCCCGTCATGCCAGCCGGCCGGCCATCGGCGACGATGGCGAGGCGGCGAAGCGCTTCGGTATGCGGCCAGCCAGATAAGCCTCGCGGCCGGCCTGCACACCGAGCCGCATGGCGCGCGCCATGCGCACCGGATCCTGGGCGCCGGCGATGGCGGTGTTCATCAGCACGCCGTCGCAACCGAGTTCCATGGCGATGGCCGCATCCGAGGCCGTGCCCACGCCGGCGTCCACCAGCACCGGCACCGTGGCCTGCTCGATGATCAGCGACAGGTTCCACGGGTTGAGGATGCCCATGCCCGAACCGATCAGCGAGGCCAGCGGCATCACGGCCACGCAGCCGATGCTGGCCAGCAGCCTGGCCTGGATCGGGTCGTCGCTGCAGTAGACCATCACGTCGAAGCCGTCGCGCACCAGCGCCTCGGCCGCGACCAGGGTTTCCGGCATGTGCGGGAACAGGGTCTTCTCGTCGCCCAGCACTTCCAGCTTGACCAGCTTGTGGCCGCCCAGCAGTTCGCGCGCCATCTGCAGCGTGTAGACGGCGTCCTTGGCCGTGTAGCAGCCGGCCGTGTTGGGCAGGATGGTGTACTGCGACGGCGGCAGCACGTCCAGCAGGCTGGGCGCGGTCGGGTCCTGGCCGATGTTGACGCGGCGGATCGCCACCGTGATGATCTCGGCGCCGGCCGCGTCGGTCGCTTCCCTGGTTTGCGCCAGGTCCTTGTATTTGCCGCTGCCCACCAGCAGGCGCGAGTTGTAGCTCTTGCCCGCGATGGTCAGCAGGTCTTGGTTCTGCTCTTGCATTTTCATGTTCCTTTGTCGTCCGAGGTTAGCCGCCGCCGATGGCGCGCACGATGTCCACCTTGTCCTGCGCCTGCAACTGGCGCTCGCGCCATTGCTGGCGCGGCACCACCGTGCGGTTGATGGCCAGCGCCAGCGCCTGGCCCGTCAACGACAGGGCGTCGACCAGGTCGTTGGCCGTGTGGCCGGCCGGCACGCTGTGCGGCGCGCCGTTCAGTTCTATCGCGATCATGGCCGCCTCACAGCTTGCGATACAGCTCGGCGCCGTTCTTGACGAACTCGATCGCCTTGGTCTGCATGCCCTGCTCCAGCGCCGCCTTGTCGTCGATGCCGCCGTTGGCCGCCGCGAACTCGCGCACTTCCTGCGTGATCTTCATCGAGCAGAAATGCGGGCCGCACATGGAGCAGAAGTGCGCCACCTTGGCCGAATCCTTGGGCAGGGTCTCGTCGTGGAATTCGCGCGCCTTGTCCGGGTCCAGGCCCAGGTTGAACTGGTCGTCCCAGCGGAATTCGAAACGGGCCTTGGACAGCGCGTTGTCGCGGATCTGGGCGCCCGGATGGCCCTTGGCCAGGTCGGCCGCGTGGGCCGCGATCTTGTAGGTGATGATGCCGTCCTTGACGTCGTTCTTGTCGGGCAGGCCCAGGTGCTCCTTGGGCGTGACGTAGCACAGCATGGCCGTGCCGTACCAGCCGATCTGCGCGGCGCCGATGCCGGAGGTGATGTGGTCGTAGCCGGGCGCGATGTCGGTCGTCAATGGGCCGAGCGTGTAGAACGGCGCCTCGTGGCACTGCTCCAGTTGGAGGTCCATGTTCTCCTTGATCAGCTGCATCGGCACGTGGCCGGGGCCCTCGATCATCACCTGCACGTCGTGCTTCCAGGCGATCTGGGTCAGCTCGCCCAAGGTCTTCAGTTCGCCCAGCTGGGCTTCATCGTTGGCGTCGTAGATCGAGCCGGGGCGCAGGCCGTCGCCCAGCGAGAACGACACGTCGTAGGCCTTCATGATCTCGCAGATCTCTTCGAAGTGCGTGTACAGGAACGACTCCTTGTGGTGGGCCAGGCACCACTTGGCCATGATGGACCCGCCGCGCGAGACGATGCCGGTCAGACGCTTGGCCGTCATCGGCACGTAGCGCAGCAGCACGCCGGCGTGGATGGTGAAGTAGTCGACGCCCTGCTCGGCCTGTTCGATCAGCGTGTCGCGGAAGATTTCCCAGGTCAGATCCTCGGCCTTGCCGTTGACCTTCTCCAGCGCCTGGTAGATCGGCACGGTGCCGATCGGGACCGGGCTGTTGCGGATGATCCATTCGCGCGTCTCGTGGATATGCTTGCCGGTCGACAGGTCCATCACGTTGTCGCCGCCCCAGCGGATGGCCCACGTCATCTTCTCCACTTCCTCGCCGATGGACGAGGTGACGGCCGAGTTGCCGATGTTGGCGTTGATCTTGACCAGGAAATTGCGGCCGATGATCATCGGCTCGATCTCGGGGTGGTTGATGTTGGCCGGGATGATGGCGCGGCCGCGGGCGATCTCGTCGCGCACGAATTCGGGCGTGATCTCGGCCGGGATGGCGGCGCCGTAGGCCTGGCCCGGATGCTGGCGGCCCATCAGGTCGGCCAGGCGCTGGCCCATGGGGCCGGACGTTTTCAAGTTTTCGAGGTATTCCTTGCGGCGCAGGTTTTCACGGATGGCGACGAACTCCATCTCGGGCGTGACGATGCCCTGGCGCGCGTAGTGCATCTGCGTGACGTTCCTGCCGGCCTTGGCGCGGCGCGGCTGGCGGTGCAGGTTGAAGCGCAGCTCGGCCAGGGCCGGATCGGCCAGGCGCGCCTTGCCGTAGTCGGAGGTGGGGCCGGCCAGCTCCTCGGTGTCGTCGCGCTCGAGGATCCATGGCAGGCGTGGCGTGGCGGCCAGGCCGGAGCGGATGTCGATTTTGGCGTCCGGGTCGGTGTACGGACCGGAGGTGTCGTACACATAGACGGGCGGGTTGGCTTCAAAGCCGAACGAGGCGGGCGTGTCGGCCTGGGTGATCTCGCGCATCGGCACGCGGATGTCGGGGCGGCTGCCCTGCACGTAGACCTTGCGCGAATTGGGCAGCGGCGCGATGGCGGCCTGGTCGACCGTGGCGGTGGCGGAGAGGAATTTCGGATTGGCGTTCAATTTGGCTCCTTGGTTGGCTACAGGAGCCAGCAAAGGAGGTGGGGATGGCGCTGATGATGGCCTGACGGCGGCCGGCGATATCCTGAGCTTCCCTTCGCTGGCATTATCCAGATCAGGTTCGGAGGGTATTTCTCACCCGCGCGGCGCTCCATTGATGGCGCTTTGCAGGACCCCTAGCGTATGCCGCCCCGCCGTGAGGCCGGGCAGCGGATCGCATTATACATCGGCGCGCCGGCCGTGCGGCGCCCAGGCGCACGCGGGTCGCGCCAATAGCGCGTATGCCTGGCGGCCCGCTTGACAACGGGACGCGCCGGCCGTGTCGCGCCTGCAACACCGGCACAATTTGGCCGGGCCTGCTTGATTTTTAGGCATGGAATGCTGCTACAATTCCCGTCGATTATAAAAAAACCATTATTTTTTAACATGCATCCGGCCGCGCCCAACGCCCCCACCCATACTCCAGGAGCCACCATGAAACCGACTTCCCCCCTGCTGTCCTCCCTGCTGCTGGGCGCCGCGCTCAGCTGCGCGCTGCCCGCCCACGCCACCGTCTACGCGAGCTATTCGGGTTCCCAGCTCGGCGTGACGCAGCGCACCGACGCGCTGGTGCAAACCAACTACTTCGGCACGGGCGTGCAGGCGCGCGGCCTGGCGCTGGGCGCGAACAACGACCTGTACATCGCGGCCGGCAACCACCTGATCAACTACAGCACCAGCGGCGCCCTGATCAACGACATGGCCTTCCCCGTCGCGTCCATCAACTACACGGACGTGGACGTGGGCGGCGGCCACGTGGTCGCTTCCTACAATGGCTCGCAGCAAGGCTTCACCGTGCGCGACTACGGGCTGAACCAGTCGAACGCCGTCAGCACCGGCTTCAACATCAACGGCATCGCCGCCGGCGACAACAACCACGTCTACCTGGCCTCGGGCAATCACTTGTACGATTACCTGACCAACGGCACCCAGGTCACCAACATGACCTTCCCCGACCTGGGCATCAACTACACCGATGTCGCCTATGGCAACAATCTGCTGGTGGCGTCCTACGCCGGCTCCCAGCACGGCGTGACGCTGCGCGACCTGGCGCTGAACCAGACCAGCTATTTCGGCGTCGGCTTCAACATCGACCGGCTCACCCTGGGCAACAACAACGACATCTACCTGACCTCGGGCAACAACATCTACGACTACTCGCTGACGGGCATGCTGCTCAACCACATGGCCTTCCCCGACAACGGCATCAACTACACCGGCATCGACGTGGCGGCGCCGGTGCCGGAACCGGATACGGTCGCCATGTTGCTGGCCGGCCTGGGCCTGGTGGGCTGGATCGCGCGCCGCCGCAAGGCCTGAGCATCCGTCCGCCAACGCCGGCGGGCGCCGCGCGCGCTTCCCGCCGCCGCGCGCGCATGGCATGATGGCCGCCTGACCCGCCATCGTCCGCCATGCGCCGCTTCCACCTGCTCCCCATCCCGCCACTGCGGCCGTATATCGACCGGCTGTGGGGCTGGGAAAGCGCCCCCGGCGAGACCATCGCCCTGCCCACGCTGCTGCCGGGCACCGGGGCCGAACTGTATTTCCACTACCGCCAGCCATTCCGCCAGATGGGCGCGCCCGATGACGGCGGCGCGGCGCTGGCGCCGATGGCGCACGCCCCGGCCCATCTGCTGTGCCTGCGCAGCGTCGCGCTGGCGCTGGCCCCGATGGCCGGGGTCGGCTTCATCGCCGTGCGCTTCCGCAGCGGCATGCTGGCCCGCTTCAGCGAGGTGCCCGCCGCCGAGTTGCACGACGGCCCGCGCGACATCGCCGACGTCTGGGGCGCGCCGGGCAGGATCTGCGCCGCCCGCGTGGCGGGCGCCGGCACGCAAGCCGAACGGCTGGCCCTGATCCAGGATTTCCTGCTGCGCCAGTTGCGCCCCGAGCGCGCCGACGCGCTGGTGGAGGCGGCCGTCGACCTCCTGTACCGCAGCCGGGGCGGCGTGACGATCGAACAACTGGCGGCCCGGCTGCGGCTGGGCCGGCGCCAGCTCGAACGCCGCTGCCTGGCCGTCACCGGCCAGTCCCCGGCGGCGCTGCGCCGCCTGTGCCGTTTCCACCACACGGTGCGGGCGCTGCTGCTGGCGCCCGAGGCCGGCGGCCTGGACACGGCGCTGCGCCACGGCTATTTCGACCAGGCCCATTTCATCCACGACTTCCGGGCGCTGGCGCAGACCACGCCCCAGCGCTACCTGCGGCTGGCGCGCGACATGACGCATTTTTACAATCCACCACGCGCACCGGACGGCACCATACGGGCTCCCTGAACCTCGAAGGAGCCAACATGTTGTTAATTGCCAACCTGCATTCCCATCCACACACGGCCGACGACGTGGCCGCCACATTGTGCGCGCTGGCCACCACCAGCCGCGCCGAACCGGGTTGCCTGTCCTACACCGTGCACCGGCGCCGGGACCAGCCCACCGTGTTCGTCGTCTGCGAGCTGTACCGCGACCAGGCCGCCTGCGACGCGCATCTGGCCTCGGCCCCGCTGCGCCAGGCGCTGGCCCGTTTCGACGTGCTGCTGAGCTCCCCACCGACGCTCGAGATGTGCGACACTATTTCCATGCCGGGCATGCCCTGACCGGGTTCGCGGGCGCTGCCTTGGTTGTTGGCAAAACTCAGACGTAAGATTTGTAACAAATTCTCACTATGTGCGTGAACTAACATTCTTGTTTCCGCAGGGAACGCATAATGTCTGTGCAGCGAACTCGTCACTGCAGTCGAACGTCAACAGAATAAGAGGCCCATCATGAAACTGCCAGGCTATCGCCCCCTTCGCACCGCCAGCGCGGCACTCGCCGCGCTCGCCGCCCTCACGCTTGCCGCCTGCGGCGGCGGCGGCGGCAGTTCCACGGCGCCCACCAGCACCCTGGGCACGCTCACCGTGTCGCTGACCGATGCGCCCTCGTGCGGCTTCGACGCCGTCAACGTCACCGTCAACAAAGTGCGCGTGAACCAGAGCGCAACGGCCGGCGACCCCGATGCCGGCTGGACCGACATCACGCTCAACCCGGCCCGCAAGATCAACCTGCTCAACCTGACCAACGGCGCGCTCGACGCGCTGGGCCAGACGGCGCTGGGCGCCGGCCACTACGCGCAGCTGCGCCTGGTGCTGGACGCCAACACCGGCAACGGCCTGGCCAACTCCGTGGTCCCCACCGGCAGCACGACCGAAGTGTCGCTCGACACCCCGAGTGCCGTGCAAAGCGGCATCAAACTGAACAATGAATTCGACGTCGCCGCCGGCCAGAAAGTGGACCTGGTGCTGGACTTCGACGCCTGCAAATCCGTCATCACCAAGGGCAACGGCAAGTACGCGCTGAAACCCGTGGTCAAAGTGATCCCGACCGCGCTGAACGGCATCGGCGGCTTCGTCGCCCCGGCCCTGCTGACCAGCCACGTGATGGTGTCGGCCCAGCAGAACGGCGCCATCGTCAGCGCCACCACGCCCAACGCCACCACCGGCGAATTCTCGCTGACCCGCCTGCCGCTCGGCAACTACGACGTGGTGGTGACGGCCGACGCCCACGCCGCCGCCATCGTCGGCGCCGTGCCCGTGACCAGCACCAGCGTCATCGTGCCGGTCAGCACCTCGGCCGCGCCGATCACGCTGACCGATTCGACCACGGGCAGCATCAGCGGCACCGTGCTGCTGGCCCCCGTCAGCACCACGGCCACCGCCTATGTCGACGCCAAGCAGAGCATCGCCTCGGGCCCGACCGTCACCATCAAATACATGGGGGCCGACCTGACCACGGGCGGCTACACGCTGACCGGCCTGCCGACCAAGGCGCCGCAGTACGCGGCCTACAGCGCGACGCTGCCGCTGACGTTCGCCAGCGCCACCACGGTGCTGCCGGGCGTGGGCAAATACATGCTGGAAGCGTCCGCCGCCGGCTACACCACCAAATCGCTGGCCTCGGTCGACATTTCGACCGCCGACCAGACCGGCGTGAACTTCAACCTGATGCCGTAAGCAACTGCCAGCTTGACCCGGAGGGGGCGCTGCGGCGCCCCCTCTTTTTTTCGACATTCTGTGCACACGCAATGTGGGCCGCCATCAAAGTCGATTTACTGTCACGAGTTCCCTTGATTTCACACTGCGCTGGGCATACGCTCGTATCGACGCGATGAATACTGCGGCCAAACTTTTTGCTGCGATGTGCACCCATCCGTTGGATTGGCGCCTGCACGACCTGCAGACCGTGGCGAGGCGAAGCGGGATCGCATGGCATCAAGAGGGTAGCCACTGCGTATTCGTTGATCCCAATGGCCGGGTACTGTCGGTGCCGGCCCACCGGCCCATCAAGGCAGTGTATGTCAAACGGTTTGTCACACTCGTGCGGGAGCAAAAACATGGCACACTTGAATGATTACCCTTTTGAGATCACACCACTGACCGCAGCTGACGGCGGCGGCTTTCTGATTACCTATACCGATTTCGACGGCTGCATATCGGACGGCGAAACCGCCGAGCAGGCGCTGGCAAACGGTCGCGAGGCGCTGGCCGCAACCATCGCCACCCTGAAGAAACACCACTTGCCGATCCCGGCACCACATAGCGGCACCGCGCGCCGCCGCGCAAGCTGACCTGGCCCGCCCGTCGAGCAGGCTCCCCGCCCCAGCGCCGGCATCACGTCGCCTCCATTGCAACAGATTTCGCCTGAACGGGCCGATATCTGTCTTCTTTTTCCCGGAATTTCCCCCTGCCGGCGCCAAGGTCATGCGTTCGGCCGGCGACGTCCCTTATAATGGTTGCTTTCGCAAATTTAACTCACCAAATCATGGAATTAGCCAAGTCTTTCGAGCCCGCCGACATTGAACAATTCTGGCGCAACGCGTGGGAACAGCGCGGGTATTTCGCCGCCAAGCTCGACGCCGGCAAGCCGTCGTTCAGCATCCAGCTGCCGCCGCCGAACGTGACCGGCACCTTGCACATGGGCCATGCGTTCAACCAGACCATCATGGACGGTTTGACGCGCTACCACCGCATGCTGGGCCATAACACGGCCTGGATCCCCGGCACCGACCACGCCGGCATCGCCACCCAGATCGTGGTGGAACGCCAGCTGGACGCGCAGAAGGTGTCGCGCCACGACCTGGGCCGCGAGAAATTCATCGAGAAGGTGTGGGAGTGGAAGGAGAAATCCGGCAACACCATCACCGGCCAGATGCGCCGCATGGGCACCTCGCCGGACTGGAAACGCGAATACTTCACCATGGACGAGACCCGCTCCAAGGTCGTCACCGAAGTGTTCGTGCGCCTGCACGAGCAGGGCCTGATCTACCGCGGCAAGCGCCTGGTGAACTGGGACCCCGTGCTGGGCACGGCCGTGTCCGACCTGGAAGTGGTGTCGGAGGAGGAAGACGGCTCGATGTGGTACATCAAGTACCCGCTGGCCGACGGCAGCGGCGCGCTGACCGTGGCCACCACCCGTCCGGAAACCATGCTCGGCGACGTGGCCGTGGCCGTGGACCCGACCGACGAGCGCTACACGGCGCTGGTGGGCAAGCTGCTCAAGCTGCCGCTGTGCGATCGTGAGATCCCCATCATCGCCGACAGCTATGTGGACAAGGAATTCGGCACCGGCTGCGTGAAGATCACGCCCGCGCACGACTTCAACGACTACGCCGTGGGCCAGCGCCACAACCTCGGCATGCCATCGATCCTGACGCTGGACGCCAAGATCAACGACAACGCCCCGGCCGCCTACCGTGGCCTGGACCGCTATGCCGCCCGCAAGCAGATCGTGGCCGACCTGGAAGCGCAAGGCTTGCTGGAACAAGTCAAACCGCACAAGCTGATGGTGCCGCGCGGCGACCGCACCGGCGTCGTGATCGAGCCGATGCTGACCGACCAGTGGTTCGTGGCCATGAGCAAGCCGGCACCGGAAGGCACCTTCTTCCCCGGCAAATCGATCGCCGAGACGGCGCTCGACAAGGTGGCCAGCGGCGAGATCCAGTTCGTGCCTGAAAACTGGAGCAACACCTACAACCAGTGGCTCAACAACATCCAGGACTGGTGCATCTCGCGCCAGCTGTGGTGGGGCCACCAGATCCCGGCCTGGTACGACGAGGCCGGCAACATCTTCGTCGCCAAGTCGGAAGCGGAAGCCCAGGCCCAGGCCGCCAAGGCCGGCAGCACCGGCCCGCTGCGCCGCGACAACGACGTGCTCGACACGTGGTTCTCGTCGGCGCTGGTGCCGTTCTCCACGCTGGGCTGGCCCGAGCAGACCCCGGACCTGGAAGCGTTCCTGCCCTCGTCGGTGCTGGTGACGGGCTTCGACATCATCTTCTTCTGGGTCGCCCGGATGGTGATGATGACGGCCCACTTCACCGGCAAGGTGCCGTTCAAGACCGTCTACGTGCACGGCCTGGTGCGCGACTCGCAGGGCCAGAAGATGTCCAAGTCCAAGGGCAACACCTTGGATCCGATCGACCTGATCGACGGCATCGGCGTCGAGGCGCTGGTGGAGAAACGCACCACCGGCCTGATGAACCCGAAGGCGGCGGAAAAAATCGCCAAGGCCACGCGCAAGGAATTCCCGGAAGGCATCGCCGCCTACGGCAGCGACGCCGTGCGCTTCACCATGGCCTCGTACGCCTCGCTGGGCCGCAACATCAACTTCGACCTGGGCCGCTGCGAAGGCTACCGCAACTTCTGCAACAAGATGTGGAACGCCACCCGTTTCGTGATGATGAACACGGAAGGCAAGGATTGCACGGAGAGCGAAGCCGACCTGTCGATGGCCGACAAGTGGATCATCTCGCTGCTGCAAAAGGCCGAGCTCGACATCGCCAAGGGCTTCGAGGACTACCGTTTCGACAACATCGCCTCCACCATCTACAAGTTCGTGTGGGACGAGTACTGCGACTGGTACCTGGAAGTGGCCAAGGTGCAAGTGCAGCACGGCACGGAAGGCCAGCAGCGCGCCACCCGCCACACGCTGCTGCGCGTGCTGGAAGTGGTGCTGCGCCTGGCCCACCCCATCATCCCGTTCGTCACGGAAGCGCTGTGGCAGGCGGTGGCCCCGCTGGCCGGCAAGATCAAGGCCGACGGCGAGCCGAACAGCGAATCCATCATGCTGCAACCGTACCCGCTGGCCAACACGGCCAAGATCGACGAGTCGGCCGAGGCGTGGATGCAGCAACTGAAGGCGCTGACCGACGCCACCCGCAACCTGCGCGGCGAAATGCAGCTGGCGCCGTCGCTGCGCGTGCCGCTGATCGTCGAGCCGGGCAACGCCGCCGACAAGGCCGCGCTGCAAATGTTCGCGCCCTACATCCAGTCGCTGGGCAAGCTGGCCGAAGTGCAGATCGTGGACGCGCTGCCGGAATCGCCGGCCGCCGTGTCCATCGTCGGCACCACCAAGCTGATGCTGAAGGTCGAGATCGACGTCAAGGCCGAGCGTGAGCGTCTGAGCAAGGAAATCACGCGCCTGGAAGGCGAGATCGCCAAGGCCAGCGGCAAGCTGTCGAACGAAAGCTTCGTGGCGCGCGCGCCGGCCGAAGTGGTGGCGCAGGAGAAGGAACGGGTCGCCAACTTCTCGGCCACGCTGGCCAAGATGCGCGAGCAGTTCGCCAAACTGCCAGCAGCCTAAGCATTACGGGGGTAAGCCCATACACCGGGGTCAGGTCATGCATTCAAGCATCTTGCTTGAATGCATGACCTGACCCCGGTTTTTCTTTGGGCTGGCAGATGGTCGTTGCGGATTAGAATCAAAATAGCACGAGTGGTCATTTTTTTTGCAACATGCGCTAAAATTGTGGCTCCAGTTTGCTAAACTGCCAAATACACAACAACTACTCCCGGAGACTTCATGATGCGTTCTTTGAAACAAGTAACCACGATCTTTGCCATCGCAGCGGCCAGCCTGGCGGCCAGCGCGCTGGTGGCCCCCGCCTGGGCGGACACCAATTCGCCCGTTGGCCTGTGGAAAAATATCGATGACGTGACGGGCAAGCCCAAGGCGCTGATCCGCATCACGGAAAGCAATGGCGCGCTGCAGGGACAGATCGAAAAGCTGTTCCGCGCGCCCACGGAAGACCAGAACCCCAAATGCGAGAAGTGCGAAGGCGCCCGCAAGGACGCGCCCGTGATCGGCCTGGTCATCATGTCCGGCCTGAAGAAGGACGGCGATGAATACACGGGCGGTGAAATCCTCGACCCGGACAACGGCAAGGTCTACAAGAGCAAACTGAGCCTGGGCGACGGCGGCAAGAAACTGAACGTGCGCGGCTACATCGGCATCTCGATGTTCGGCCGCTCGCAAACCTGGGTGCGCCAGGAGTAAGCGCGTCCCGCCAGCAACAAGAAACCGGCCACGTCACACTGGTCGGTTTTTTTATGCCCGCACGGTTGCAGGCGCCACCAGCCCTACCGCTGCGACAACAGCCGCGAATTGGCGTCGCTGCGAAACACCAGCGGCGCCTCCCTGCCCGCAGCCTCCTGGCTGGCCTGGGCCTGGCGCACGATGCGCACGATGTCGCCGTGCTGCGGCGACTTGCTGCACACGGGGTCGGCGTTGGCCGCGTCGCCCGTCAGCGCCAGCGCCTGGCAGCGGCAGCCGCCGTAGTCCTTGTGCTTGTCGTCGCAACTGCGGCACGGCTCCTTCATCCACGCGTCGCCGCGAAACTTGTTGAAGGCGTCGCTCTCGTACCAGATGTCTTTCAGGCTCTGCTCGGTCACGTTGGGGAAGGTCATGCCCGGGATGGTGCGCGCTGCGTGGCAAGGCAAGGCCGCGCCGTCGGCCGCCACGGCAAGGAACACGGAACCCCAGCCATTCATGCAGGCCTTGGGGCGCGACTCGAAATAGTCGGGCACCACGAACAGGATGCGCAGCCGTGAACCGATGCGCTCGCGGCAGGCATTCACCACCGCCTCGGCCCGCTCCAGCTGTTCGCGCGTGGGCATCAGCTGGGCACGGTTGACCATGCCCCAGCCGTAGTACTGCGTGTTGGCCAGCTCAAGATATTCCACGCCCATCTCCAGCGCCATGTCGATGATGCGCTCCACGTGGTCGAGGTTGTAGCGGTGCAGCACCACATTGAGCACCATCGGATAGTCGTACTGCTTGATCAGCTTCGCCACGCGCGCCTTCAGGTCGAAGGTGCGCGTGCTGCTGAGGAAGTCGTTCATCTCCTTGGTCGAATCCTGGAACGACAGCTGAATGTGGTCGAGCCCGGCCGCCTTGAGGGCGGCGATGCGCTGCTCGGTCAGGCCGACGCCGGACGTGATCAGGTTGGTGTAATAGCCGAGCCGGTTGCCGGCGGCCACCAGTTGTTCGAGATCGTCGCGCAGCAGCGGTTCGCCGCCGGAAAAACCCAGCTGCGCCGCGCCCAGCGCACGGCCCTGGCGCAACACTTCCAGCCACTGTTCCGTGCCCAGTTCATTGCGGTTGGCCGCATAATCGACCGGGTTGTAGCAGAACGCGCAATGCAGCGGGCAACGGTAGGTCAGCTCAGCCAGCAACCACATGGGCGGCGCGATGGCCGCCGTGCTGACCTGCGGGGTGGCCGCGCTAGCCAAGCCAGCCTCGCCGTTGCGCTTCGTCGAGGAAGGCCCGCACGTCCGCGTCCAGATCGCTGGCCTGGAACGCCGTTTCGAGCTCGCGCACGATGTCGGCCACTTCGCGCTTGCCGTCGCAGCGCTTGAGGATCTCAGCCGCGCTGGGGTTGAGCCGCACCAACCCTTCCGGGTACAGCAGCACGTACGCTTGCTGCGCTTCCTCCCATTGCAGGCGGAACAGCCTGGACAGTTTGGGCGTCGTCACTTCGGTCAGCATGATGGGTATCCCCGTTCAGTCGTAGGCGAGCGCGATGGCATCCATCATCGCCCACAGGATGTCGAGTTTGAATTGCAGTATGCCCAGCGCCTGCTCCTGCTGCGCGCGCGTGGTGAAATGGGCCAGCGTGACGGCCAGGCCGTGTTCGACGTCGCGCTCGGCCAGCGAGATGCGGCTGCGGAAGTAGGCCAGCCCTTCCGGCTCGATCCACGGGTAATTCTTCGGCCAGCTGGCCAGCCGGTCCTTGTGGATCTTGGGCGCGAACATCTCCGTCAGCGACGAGCAAACGCCCTCCTGCCACGGCGCCTGGCGCGCGAAGTTGACGTAGGCGTCCACCGCGAAGCGCACGCCGGGCTGCACCGCGCGCAGCGACCACAGATCGTCACGCGCGATGCCGACCGCCTCGCCCAGCCGGCTCCACGCTTCGATGCCGCCGGCGTTGTCACCAAGGCCGTCGTGGTCGTGGATGCGCTGCACCCACAGCCGGCGCGTTTCGCGGTCCGGGCAGTTGGCCATGATGGCCGCGTCCTTGCGCGGGATGTTGATCTGGTAGTAGAAGCGGTTGGCCACCCAGCCCCGGATCTGGTCCGGCGTCAGCGTGCCTTCTTGCATGCGCACGTTGAAGTGATGGTGGATGTGGTAGCCCGCGCCCTTGGCCATCAACTGTTCGGTGAATTCACGCTCGTCCCACGCTGGCCGGCGGTCCGGTTCTGGTCGCGACATCATGTTCATAAGGAAATCTCCATACCGTCATAGGCCAGCTCGATGCCGTGCGCGCCCAGCGTGGCGTGCTGGGGCGAGTCTTCATCGAGGATGGGGTTGGTGTTGTTAATGTGGATCAGGATCTTGCGGGCGGCCGGCATCTCATCGAGCACGGCGATCATGCCGCCCTCGCCCGACTGCGGCAAATGGCCCATGGACGCGGCCGGATTGGGCGAAAAGCCGAGCGCGATCATTTCGTCCTCGGTCCAGAACGTGCCGTCCACCAGCAGGCAATCGGCACCGCGCATGACGGCCGTGGTGGCGGCGTCGAGGCTGCCCAGGCCGGGCGCGTAGAACAGCGTGCGCCCGGTCATCAAGTCCTCCACCAGCAGGCCGATGTTGTCGCCCGGCTGGGGCCGTTCACGGTGCGGCGAATACGGCGGCGCCTTGCTGTGCAGCGGCACGGCCGTCAGCCGCACGCCGCTCAGCGCGGGGATCTCGAACGGTTGCGGCGCGCCCGCCACCGGCAGCGGATGCCATTGCACGCCGCAATAGTGCGACAACACGTCTGCCAGCGGGAAGCCGGTCTGCAAATCGTCCCACACGGAGGCGCTGCAATAGAGCGGGATGCGGCGGCCTTCGCGCAGCATCATCAGGCCCGTCACGTGGTCGACCTGGGCGTCCATCAACAGCACGGCGGCGATGCCGGTGTCGCGCGCGGCGCGTGCAGGCTGCAGGGCCGGCGTGGCGCGGATCTGGGTCAGGATATCGGGGGAGGCGTTGACCAGCAACCAGTCCGTCCCGTTGGCGGAAATGGCGATCGACGACTGGGTGCGGGGGCGGCTGTTGATGCTGCCGTTGCGCACGCCGCTACAGTTGTAGCAGTTACAGTTCCACTGCGGATAGCCGCCGCCAGCCGAAGAACCGAGTACGATGATTTTCATGTTGCCTCGAATCGACTACGCGCCATGGCCGCCGGCAGACACCGGATGGCCACGGCGCACGCCTGTTAGCGGTTGGCGATGTACATCGTGATTTCAAAACCGAAACGGAAATCGGTGAACTCTGGTTTGCTCCATTGCATGGCTGTCTCCTTGAATGTAGATAGATTGAGTGACCGTCCTGAACCACGGGGACATGGTTTCCGGACCATCGCAGCTATCTACGCAAGTTCCATGCCGTCAAGTTTCGGACGACGTGCAAGGGCCGCCGGCGCGGTCGACTGCGCCAGCGTGCAACAAAAGTGTGGAGAAATGGAGCAGCGCCGTGTCAGCGCGGGCGCAGCCGTTGCAGATGACGGTCCAGGCTGTTGGCGAAGTTCTGGCGGTCGGCCTGGCTGAAGGCGGCGGGGCCGCCCGTGTCCACGCCGCTGCCGCGCAATTCGTCGAGGAAGGCGCGCATGGTCAGCATCTGCTGGATGTTGTCGCGGGTGTAGAACTCGCCGCGCGGGTTGAGGGCGTAGCCGCCCTTGTCCAGTACGTCGGCGGCGAGCGGGATGTCGCCCGTGACGACGAGGTCGCCCGCCGCCAGCCGGCGCACGATCTCCTGGTCGGCCACGTCGGCGCCGGACGGCACCTGCAGGGCGCGGATGAAGCGCGACGGCGGCACCCGCATCAGCTGGTTGGCCACCAGTGTCACCTGCAACTGGGTGCGCTCGGCCACCCGGTACAAAATCTCCTTGATGACGGCGGGACAGGCGTCCGCGTCGACCCAGATCCGCATGGCCGCGGCCGGCGCGGTCAGCTCTCCCACAGCTCGCCGTTCGGATTGACGCGGGGCGGGTTGACGCCGAAATGCAGGTAGGCGGCCGGCGTGGCCACCCGTCCGCGCGGCGTGCGCTGCAGGAAACCTTGCTGGATCAGATAAGGCTCCAGCACGTCCTCGATGGTGTCGGCGGCCTCGCCGATGGCGGCCGCCAGGTTGCCGATGCCGACCGGGCCGCCGCCGAACTTGAACAGCACCGCCTCCAGCAGCTTGCGGTCCATCACGTCGAAGCCGACCGTGTCCACGTCCAGCATGACGAGGGCCGCGTCCGCCACGTCCTTGGTGATGTCGCCGTTGCCCTTCACCTCCGCGTAATCGCGCACGCGGCGCAGCAGGCGGTTGGCGATGCGTGGCGTGCCGCGCGCGCGGCGCGCCACCTCGGCCGCGCCGTCGGGTGCGATCTCGGCCTTGAGCAAGGCGGCGCTGCGGGTGACGATGCGGGTCAGCTCGGCCGTGTTGTAGAACTCCAGCCGCGCCACGATGCCGAAGCGGTCGCGCAGCGGATTGGTCAGCATGCCGGCGCGCGTGGTGGCGCCCACCAGCGTGAACGGCTGCAAGTCCAGCTTGACCGAGCGGGCCGCCGGGCCTTCGCCGATCATGATATCGATCTGGTAATCCTCGAGCGCCGGATACAGGATTTCCTCGACCACCGGCGACAGGCGGTGGATCTCGTCGATGAACAGCACATCGTTCGCTTCGAGGTTGGTGAGGATGGCGGCCAGGTCGCCCGGACGTTCGAGCACGGGGCCCGAGGTCTGGCGCAGGTTGACGCCCATCTCGCGCGCGATGATGTTGGCCAGCGTGGTCTTGCCCAGGCCGGGCGGGCCGAACAGCAAGGTGTGGTCGAGCGCCTCGCCGCGCTTGCGGGCGGCCTTGATGAAGATCTCCAGCTGGTCGCGGATCTTTTCCTGCCCGACATATTCATCGAGATGCTTGGGGCGCAATGCGCGCTCGATCGCCTCTTCGTTCGGCGAGGCGGGAGCGGCGTCGATGATGCGCTGCTCGGTGAAATTGTCGGTTTGGATGCTCATGCAGTGATCGGTCAGATTGGATGGTGCTATTTTAATGGTGCTGTTTGAAAGATTCGTTCCATGTAGCCGCTGATTTGCCTCTTGGTGGCCCTGAGCTGCTCTAATTCATCGTCCGATAACATCCTCGGCACACCCGCCAAATGCTGCGGCGTATCGATCTTTACCACCAGCGGCTCGACTTTCCCGTCAGCCAGCAATTTCCTCCAGGCGCGCAACGATTCTTTCGCTCGTAGGAGTTCGGATGAGATATCTGGCTTCTGACGCGGTGAGACACTCGAATCCGAAACCGAAGCGCTGCCTCCACCAGAATTCGATTGTTCCATGTTTCCTCCTTAGCTCGACGAGGCAACTATCAGTCAGTGCAAGGCTTGCCGAGTAACTTTTGCCAGTCAGTACGGTGGCACCCAGCACCTCGCTTCCCTGCTTCAAGATATGGCCTCGCAAATTGGCAAGAGTTCCCCCTTGTCCAATAAAATCGTCAACCAGCACATAGTGTAGGCCACTTGGCACAATACCGGAAAAAAGCGCCTGTCTTTGCAAACGCACGAAACCGTTTGCTCCAGTATGTCCCACCATATTGGCCTGAACCACATTGAGCTCAAGCGGCCACTTCAAGAAAGCGGAAATGGCTCCCGCCATTGCCTCTGGTATGGCGTTGACACCTGAGGCCTCGTCAGCGTGGGCGCTCACCAGTATCGGCTGCAGCGCATCAAAGACCTGCCACATATGGTCAAGGATATCCAGCGACAGCGTCTCCGCGACCAGTTCCGCCGCAGCGATAACGTCGCCCGCTTTCGCCGCCGCGTAGGCCCGATGTTGTTTCACCAGACTCTCTGGAGCGTGGATCAAAACATCTGGAAAATCACTCCATGGGAACCGCGCAACCCGATTCATTGGGGCCTCCTTCACCATGCCCAAATTCCAGCATAGGAAGGAGTACAAGTACGCTATTTGAGGTACATCAACCCTTCGACAGCGCCTTCAACGCCAGCTTGATGCCGTCCGACACACTGCCGCCGGCCGGCACGGTCTTCAACGCGGCCAGCGCCTCCTTGTCCGAGTAGCCCAGCGCCAGCAGCGCGTTCAGGATGTCGGACTGCGCGTCGGGCACGGCGTGCGCGCCGCCGGGGCCGATGTCGGCGCCCAGCTTGCCCTTCAGCTCCAGCAGCAGGCGCTCGGCCGTCTTCTTGCCGATGCCTGGCACCTTGACCAGCCGGCCCGATTCCTGCAACGTCACCGCCTGCGCCAGGTCGGCGATCGACATCCCCGACAGGATGGACAGCGCCGTGCGCGCCCCCACGCCGCTGATCTTGATCAGCTGGCGGAACACGGTCCGCTCCTCGGCGTTGCCGAAGCCGAACAGCAAATGCGCATCCTCGCGGATGGCCTGGTGCGTGAACAGCACCACCTTCTCGCCCACGTGCGGCAGGTTGTAGAACGTGCTCATCGGCACGTCCACCTCGTAGCCCACGCCCTGCACATCGACCAGCAATTGCGGCGGATTCTTTTCCAGCAGAACGCCGGACAGACGACCTATCATCGTGATACCTTTTTGGTATAAGTAAGGAGTTAACCGACCAGCCGGCCGCGCCGCACACGCAGCCCGGCCAGCGGCCCCGGCAGGCCGGCGGCGGCGACCGTGCCGCCGGCCGCGCCAACACCGGCGCCGGCGCTGGCGATCAGGGTCAGCGTCTCGCGGCTGTGGGCATGGCAGATGGCCACGCCGAGCGCGTCGGCCGCGTCCGTGCCGGGCAGGCCGGGCAGCGCCAGCAGCCGCGCCACCATCGCTTGCACCTGGGCCTTCACGGCCCGGCCCGTACCGACCACGGCCTGCTTGACCTGGGTCGGCGAGTACTCGGCCACGGCCAGCTCGGCCGTCACCAGCGCGCAGATGGCCGCGCCGCGGGCCTGGCCCAGCAACAGTGTCGATTGGGGATTGACGTTGACAAACACTTGCTCGATGGCCGCGCAATCGGGCCGGTACTGGCGGGCCACCTGGCCCACGCCGTCCAGGATCACCTTGAGCCGCGTGGGCAGATCGCCGTCGCCGCTCTTGATGGTGCCCGAGGCGACGTAGCGCAGCTTCGCACCCTGCTTGTGGATGACGCCAAAGCCGGTGGTGCGCAAGCCGGGGTCGATGCCGAGAATAATCATTCCCGGATTGTAACCGGGAAGATTGAATGCTGTATATAAAAACAGTGCGGCGGACCGCGCTGGTCCGCCGCACTGTGTCAACAACCTAAGTTGTTAATTTAACGTTTAATGACGGAAGTGACGGGTGCCGGTGTAGAGCATCACCACGCCGCGCTCGTCGGCCGCGTCGATCACTTCCTGGTCGCGCATCGAGCCGCCCGGATGGATCACGCAGGTCGCGCCCGCGTCCACCACCACGTCCAGCCCATCGCGGAACGGGAAGAAGGCGTCCGACGCCACCACCGAACCGGTCAGCGACAGGCCGGCGTTCTGCGCCTTGATCGAGGCGATGCGGGCCGAGTCGATGCGGCTCATCTGGCCGGCGCCCACGCCCAGCGTCATGTTGTTGCCGCAGAACACGATCGCGTTCGACTTGACGTACTTGGCCACGCGCCACGCGAACATCATGTCCTGCAGCTGCTGCTGGGTGGGCTGGAGCTTGGTCACCACTTTCAGGTCGGCGATCAGCACGTTCTTGGCGTCGGCCGACTGCACCAGCAGGCCGCCGCCGACGCGCTTGAAGTCCATCGCGTTGACACCGTTGCCCAGCGGGATTTCCAGCAGGCGCACGTTCTGCTTGGCCGACAGGATCAGCAGCGCTTCATCGGTGAACGATGGCGCGATCAGCACTTCCACGAACAGCTTGGCCAGTTCCGTGGCGGCCACGCCGTCCACTTCCGTGTTGAAGGCGATGATGCCGCCGAAGGCCGAGGTCGGGTCGGTCTGCAGCGCGCGCTTGTAGGCGTCCACCGCGTTGGCGCCCAGCGCCACGCCGCACGGGTTGGCGTGCTTGACGATCACGCAGGCGGCGCTCTGGTCGAAACCGCCCAGGCTCTTCACGCATTCCCAGGCCGCGTCCGCGTCGGCGATGTTGTTGTACGACAGTTCCTTGCCCTGCAGCTGGCGGTAGTTGGCCAGCGCGCCGGCCGACGGTTGCAGGTCGCGGTAGAAGGCGGCGCTCTGGTGGGGGTTCTCGCCGTAGCGCATGTCCTGCACCTTCTCGAACGCCACGTTCAGCGTCTGCGGGTAGGCGGCGCGGCTGGCGTGGGCCTTGTCGGCGCCCAGGCTGGTCAGGTAGTTGGTGATGGCGCCGTCGTACTGGGCCGTGTGGGCGTAGACCTTGGTGGCCAGCTTGAAGCGGGTGTCGTAGCTGACCGCGCCGGGGGCGTTGTCGGTGCCCTTCATCTCCGCCAGCACCACGCCGTAGTCGGCCGGATCGCAGATCACCACCACGTCCTTGTGGTTCTTGGCGGCCGAACGCAGCATGGTGGGACCGCCGATGTCGATGTTCTCGATCGCGTCTTCCAGCGTGCAGGTGTCCTTGGCCACGGTGGCCTGGAACGGGTACAGGTTGACCACCACCATGTCGATGGTCGGCATGTTGTGCTCTTCCAGCTTGGCCATGTGCTCTGGCAGGTCGCGGCGGGCCAGGATGCCGCCGTGCACTTTCGGATGCAGCGTTTTCACGCGGCCGTCGAGCATCTCCGGGAAGCCGGTGTAGTCGGCCACCTCGGTCACGGCCAGGCCGTTGTCGGCCAGCAGTTTGGCGGTGCCGCCGGTCGACAGGATGTTGACGCCCATGGCCGCCAGGGCGCGGGCGAAGTCCAGGACGCCGGTCTTGTCGGATACGGAGATGAGAGCTTGTTTAATCATGGCTATGGCTAGTTGGTTGAGTATTCTGGTGTTCAGGCCCGCCGGCGCCGGCGGCCATGCTCAGCCACCGAGGTGCCGGAAGGTCGCGCGCGCTTACAGCAGGCCGTGCTCTTGCAGTTTCTTGCGCAGGGTGTTGCGGTTGATGCCCAGCATTTGCGCCGCGTGCGACTGGTTGCCGTCGGCGCGCGTCATGACGACTTCAAGGATGGGCTTTTCCACGGTCAGCACGACCATGTCGTAAATATTCGATGCTTGCTGCTCGCCCAGGTCGTTGAAGTAATCTTCAAGGCTTTTCTGGACCACTTCCTGGATGCTTTCTTTGCTCATTTTGTTACCGTTCGGCTAATTGATCTGTTATGACGCCGTTGTCGCGGATCACGCGGCAGCAGCGTTTGCCCTTTTTTTTCTACCTTGTTTGAAGCTCCGGAGGACCGTTATGCGGCCTCCGCTGGTTCCGGGAGGCGGTATTGTAACCGCTCGCCAAAACGCCACTGCGATTCAAAGAACTGGTCGACGGCCTGCAACTGCTCGTCCGTCGATTCCAGCAAATTCATTTGCTGGCGGAACGCTTCTCCGCCCTCCAGGTCGCGCACATACCAGCCGATATGCTTGCGCGCCGTGCGCACGCCCAGGTATTCGCCGTAGAACGCGTAGTGGGCGCGCAAATGCTCGTCCATCAGCGTCCGCACCTCGTCCACATACGGCGCCGGCAGGTGAATGCCGGTGCGCAGGTAATGATCGATCTCGCGGAAGATCCAAGGCCGGCCCTGGGCCGCGCGGCCGATCATGACGGCGTCGGCGCCGGTCTGGTCGAGCACGTAGCGGGCCTTTTCCGGCGTCGTGATGTCGCCGTTGGCCACCACGGGGATGGCCACGGCCCGCTTGACGGCGGCGATGGTGTCGTACTCGGCGTCGCCCTTGTAGCCGTCGGCGCGGGTGCGGCCATGCAAGGTCAGCATGGCGATGCCGGCGTCCTCGGCGATGCGGGCGATGGTCAGCGCGTTCTTGTTGGCGCGGTCCCAGCCGGTGCGGAACTTGAGCGTGACGGGCACGTCGACCGCGCCCACCACGGCGTGCACGATGGCCTTGACCAGCGCCTCGTCCTGCAACAGGGCCGAACCGCACCAGCTGTTGCACACCTTTTTCACGGGGCAGCCCATGTTGATGTCGATGATCTGGGCGCCGCGCTCGACGTTGAAGCGTGCGCAGTCGGCCAGGTCTTGCGGATCGGCACCGGCGATCTGCACCGCCTTGGGCTCCATTTCACCGGCATGGTCGATCCGGCGCGCGCTCTTTTCCGTGGCCCACAGGCGCGGATTGGAGGCGGCCATCTCGGATACGGCGTAGCCCGCGCCGAGCTGCTTGCACAGCTGCCGGAACGGGCGGTCCGTCACCCCCGCCATGGGGGCGACGAACACATTGTTACGCAATAAATGAGGGCCGATTTGCACTGGACTTGCCTGAACTGGAACAAGGAACCTTCTATTTTAACCGAAGGACTGCTCAATTAATAAGCACTATTTTCAACAGAACTGTCGTCCAGGCGCTTGACAGACGCGAATTAATATTGCTGGCGTGGAAAAATTAGAACGCGCGTTCAGCTCAATTCATCGAGCGCGGCCGGGCTCAGGTGGTCGACTTCGCCCCAGCTGGCCAGGATCAGCTTGCCGTCGCCATAGGTGAAACGGTTGACACTGGCGTTCTTGACCTGGAAGTCGCGCGGGCTGTCGAGCGTCATGCCGACCGCTTCCCGGTACGCGCATTCGAGCACGCCGCCATGGGCCACCACGGCGATGGTCTGGCCCGGATGGCGGCCGGCCCAGTGGGCGATGCCGCCGATGGCGCGCCGGTAGAACTGGCGGAAGCTCTCGGCCGGACGGGCGCCGGCCGGCATCACGGCGTCCACGTCGCGCGCCTGCCACAGCGCATACTCGTCCGGATAGCGTTCGGCGATCTCGGCGTACAGCATGCCTTCGAACACGCCATAGCAGCGCTCGCGCAGGCCGGGGTCGGTGTGCACGGGCATGGCGTGCTGGCCGGCCACGGCATGGGCCGTCTGCACGGCCCGCTCAAGGTCGCTGGCGACGATGGCGTCCAGCCGTTCGCCGGCCAGCGCGCGGCCCAGCGCCTCGGCCTGGCGCAGGCCTTCCTCGTTGAGCGCGATGTCGGTGTGGCCCTGCAGGCGGCGCGCGGCGTTCCAGGCCGTTTCGCCGTGGCGAATCAGCAAAATATTCGTGTGTTTCATGCAATGTTATTTGTGAGGGGGCGCCAGCGCCAGGTTCAGCGCCGGGTTGAGCGTATAAGTGCCGATCAATTGTGCTTCATCAATAATATGGCCGTGGAGGGCGGCATAGGCTTCGGGGCCGGTGAAGCGCCCTTCCACCGCCAGCCTGGGCACATCGAGCGCATAGATGCGGAAGATGTAATGGTGCAGGCGCAGGTCGTTCCATGGCGGACAGGGGCCATCATACCCGTAATAGTCGCCGGCCATCCGCGGGTCGCCCGCGAACCAGTCCGTGTAATCGTTGACGCCCTGGCGCAGCGCGTGGGCGGCGCCATCGGCCGTCAGCGTCACGCCGGGTCCGCGCTTGCCGTGCGCCACCACGCCGGACGCCAGCGCGCCCTCGGGCAAGGCGCGCACGGTGGGCGGCAGGTCGATCAGGGTCCAGTGGAAGAAATCGCCGCGCGCCAGCGTGGCCGGCAAGGTGCGGCCTTCCTGGTTGACGTCGCCGCCGTCCAGGGGCGCGTCGCCGTCGATGCAGAACAACACCAGCGACTCGGTGCCGGCCGGCACCTCGCCCCAGGCCAAGTGGGGATGGCGGTTGTCCGACGGGCGCACCCGGTTGACGGGGTCCATGGCCGCGAACGCGCAGCCGGCGGGCATCGCGCCACCGTCACGGAATGTCTCGCTCCACAGTTTCATCGTCGCCCCGCTCCGCTCTCCAGGTCCCGGCCAGATCCGCGCGCCATGATGCGCGCGCGCAATCCATCATACTTATTTGGGCGCAGTTTGCAGCCAGAACGTCACGGGACCGTCGTTCGTCAGCGACACTTGCATGTCGGCGCCGAACTGGCCCGTGGCCACCACCGGATGGCGGGCGCGGGCCTGCGCGACGAAATGGGCGAACAGGCGGCGCCCGTCCTCCGGACTGGCCGCCGGCGTGAACGACGGGCGGCTGCCGGATTTGGTGTCGGCCGCCAGCGTGAACTGGGGCACCAGCAGCAGGCCGCCGGCCACGTCCGTCACGCTCAGGTTCATCTTGCCCGCCGCATCGGCGAACACGCGGTAGCCGAGCAGCTTGGTCAGCAGCGCATCGGCTTCGCGCTCCGTGTCGCCGCGCTCGGCGCACACCAGCACCATCAGGCCGGCGTCGATGGCGCCGATCACGGCGCCCTCCACCACCACGCTGGCGCGCGTGACCCGTTGCAGCAGCGCGATCATGCGCCCAGCGTGACCCGCGCGAACTTGCGCTTGCCCACTTGCAGCACGAAGGTGCCTGCCTCGATCTTGACGGCTTTGTCGCTGATCACGGTGCCATCGAGGCGCACACCGCCCTGGTCGACCATGCGCATCGCTTCCGAGGTCGACGGGCACAGGCCGGCCTGCTTGAGCAACTGGGCGATGCCGACCGGCGCGCCGGTCAGCGCCACCTCCGGCACGTCGTCCGGAATGCCGCCCTTGGAACGGTTGACGAAGTCGGCCAGCGCCTCCTCGGCCGCCTGCTGCGAGTGGAAGCGGGTCACGATTTCCTGCGCCAGCGCCACTTTCGCGTCGCGCGGGTTCTTGCCGTCGGCCACTTCCTGTTTCAGCTGGGCCAGTTCGGCCAGCGAACGGAACGACAGCAGCTCGTAGTAGCGCCACATCATCACGTCGGAAATGCTCATCAGCTTGGCGAACATGGTGTTGCCCGGTTCCGTGATGCCGATGTAGTTGTTCTTGGACTTGGACATCTTGTCGACGCCATCCAGACCTTCGAGCAGCGGCATGGTCAGGATGCACTGCTGTTCCTGGTCGTAATCCTTCTGCAGCTCGCGGCCCACCAGCAGGTTGAACTTCTGGTCGGTGCCGCCCAGCTCCAGGTCGGCCTTGAGCGCGACCGAATCGTAGCCCTGCATCAGCGGGTAAAGGAACTCATGGACCGCGATCGGAGTCCCACTCTTGAAGCGTTTGCTGAAATCGTCGCGCTCCATCATGCGCGCCACCGTGTAGCGCGAGGCCAGCTGGATCATGCCGCGCGCGCCCAGCGGATCGCACCACTCGGAGTTGTAGCGGATTTCCGTGCGGGAAGGATCGAGCACCAGCGAGGCCTGCTTGAAATAGGTCATCGCGTTCTGCTCGACCTGCTCGCGGGTCAGCGGCGGACGGGTGACGTTGCGGCCGGACGGGTCGCCGATCATGGAGGTGAAGTCGCCGATCAGGAAGATCACCTGGTGGCCGAGGTCCTGCAGCTGGCGCATCTTGTTGAGCACCACGGTGTGACCCAGGTGCAGGTCGGGCGCGGTCGGGTCCAGGCCCAGCTTGACGCGCAGCGGCACGCCGCTTTGCTCGGAACGGGCGAGCTTTTGCGCGAACTCGCTTTCGACCAGCAACTCGTCGACACCGCGCTTGGTGATGGCAAGAGCTTCCTGGACGCGGTCGGACAACGGCAGGACGGGGGCGGGTGCCTTCTTAGGCGATGCAGACGAGGTATCCATATGTTTGTAAACGATTTTCCGAAAAAGGTAGGCTGGCTCAGGAGTTTGATATAATGCTCGATCCCATCAATCTTGCCGTATGAAAACGAACCGAATAAAGAATAAGAAAAATTAAACGTTCCTGAATAGTTCAAGCGGCAAATTTTAACTGATTGCATGAACCCTACAAACAAAATCACAAGCTCACGCTTGTTCACACTGCTAGGTTCGACGCGCAAGGCACGCATCATCAGCGCCTCCGCACTGTTTCTGGCAGTGTGCGCGTTTGGTGCGGCCGGCGTCGCGCCACTGGCGCCGGACGCCTCGGATCTGCCAGTGAAATCGGTGTCAGAGGAACTGGCGCTGCCCAACCTGTCCACCCAGATCGCGGCGCTGGAACAACAGCAAACCAACGCGCACTACATCCACGAGGAGAAAGTCCGCGCTGGCGACACGCTGGCCGCGCTGCTGAACCGCCTGGGCGTCGACGACGAAGCGGCCGAGACCTTCATCAAGAAGGACAAGGTCGCGCGCGGCGTGATGCAACTGACCACCGGCAAGCGCGTCCAGGCGCAGACCGACGACGAAGGCAACCTGCAATGGCTGCAAGCGACCGTGGTCGATGGCAAGGACATGCCGGTCAAGAACATCTCGATCACGCGCAAGGGTGACGGCTTCGTGGCCACCGAAGAGGCGGCCAAGCTGGAGCGGCGCATCGAGATGCATGCGCGCACCATCAGCTCGACGCTGTACGCGGCCACCGATTCGAGCGACGACGGCGCCAAGCTGCCGGACACGATCGTCAAGCAGATCATCGAGATGTTCTCCACCAACATCGACTTCCGTGGCGACCTGAAGCGCGGCGACCATTTCAACGTGGTCTACGAAACCTTCTGGCAGAACGGCGAGTTCGTGCGCGCGGGCCGCATCCTGGCCGGCGAATTCACCAACCACGGCACCACCTACCAGTCGGTCTGGTTCGAAGACCCGCAAAGCAAGCAAGGCGGCGGTTACTTCAGCTTCGACGGCAAGTCGCTCAAGAAAGCCTTCCTCAAGTCGCCCGTTGAATTCAGCCGTATCTCATCCGGTTTCGCCATGCGCGTGCACCCGATCTCGGGCCAGTGGAAGCAGCACAAGGGGATCGACTTCCCCGCCCCCACCGGCACCCCGATCCGCGCGGCCGGCGATGGCGTGGTCGACTTCGAGGGCACGCAGAACGGTTACGGCAACGTGATCGTGCTCAAGCACTGGGCCAACTACAGCACCGCCTACGCGCACATGAGCCGTTTCGCGCCCGGCATCAAGAAGGGCAGCAAGGTCAGCCAGGGTGACGTGATCGGCTACGTGGGCACCACCGGCTGGTCCACGGGCGCCCACCTGCACTACGAATTCCGCGTCGGTGGCGAAGCCAAGGACCCGTCCAAACTGAACGTGCAAGCGCAGGCGCCGCTGACGGCGGCCGAAATGGCCCGCTTCAAGACCTACGCCGCCGACATGTCGCACCGCTTCGCGCTGCTGCAACCGGTCGGCGCCGGCAGCACCCGTGTGGCTGCCAAGTAAGCCCGGCCAGCGCCGACGAGAAAACAGGCCCGCGCGGCCTGTTTTTTTTTAACAACGCTCTACCAAGGATGTCCTCATGGCCCTGTACATCGGCCTCATGTCCGGCACCAGCCTCGACGGCGTCGATGGCGCGCTGGCCGACTTCGGCGGCGGCGCCGTCCGCACGCTGGCCGCCGCCTACCTGCCCTTCCCACCCGGGCTGCGGGCCGAACTGCTGGCGCTGCAGGCGGCCGGCCACAACGAAATCGAACGCGAGGCGCTGGCCGCCAACCAGCTGGCCGCATCCTATGCTCATTGCGTGGCGGACTTGCTGGCGCAAGCCGGCCTGGGGCCATCGGCCGTGCAGGCCGTGGCCGTCCATGGCCAGACCATCCGCCACCGGCCCGAGCTGGGCTTCACCCGCCAGACCAACAATCCGGCCCTGCTGGCCGAACTGTGCGGCATCGACGTGATCGCCGATTTCCGCAGCCGCGACATCGCGGCCGGCGGCCAGGGCGCGCCGCTGGTGCCGGCCTTCCACCAGGCCATGTTCGGCCTGCCCGGACAGGCGCGCGTGGTGGCCAACATCGGCGGCATCGCCAACATCAGCGTGCTGCGTGGCGATGGCCGCGTGACCGGCTTCGACACCGGCCCCGGCAATGTGTTGATGGATGGCTGGATCGCGCGCCACCAGGGCCAGGCCTACGATGCGGACGGCGCCTGGGCCGCCAGCGGCGCCGTCATCACACCGCTGCTGCACGCCATGCTGGCCGAACCGTTCTTCGCCCTGCCCGCCCCCAAGAGCACGGGACGCGACCTGTTCCACATGGACTGGCTCGACACCCATCTGGCATCGTTCCCCGGCGCCGCCCCGGCCGACGTGCAAGCGACGCTGACGCAACTGACGGCGACCACGCTGGCGCAGGCGATCGAGCGTGACGGCGCGCAGGCGGACGCGGTCTATGTGTGCGGCGGCGGCGCTTGCAACAGCACCTTGCTGCGCATGCTGGCGGTGGCGCTGGACGGTAAGGTGAACGTGGCGTCGACCGACGCGCTGGGCGTGGCGCCGAACCGGGTCGAGTCGCTGGCGTTCGCCTGGCTCGGCCACCGCTTCACCGAGCGGCTGGCGGGCAACCTGCCGGCGGTCACGGGCGCGGCCGGCGAACGGGTGCTGGGTGCGCTGTATCCGCGCTGAGTCAGCCGCAGGTCAGAAATGACCAGGCACAAATAACAACGGCGGAGCAGCTTGCGCTGTCCGCCGTGGATGCGAAAACGCCACAGCCGCGCGTGCGGCTGTGCGTTCGACGCCGTAACTCAGACCGAGAACGAGGAACCGCAGCCGCAGGTCGAGCTGGCGGTCGGGTTCTTGATCACGAACTGGGCGCCTTCCAGGTCATCCTTGTAGTCGATTTCCGCGCCCACCAGGTACTGGTAGCTCATCGAATCGATCAGCAGCGTGACGCCGTTCTTGATCATGGTGGTGTCGTCTTCATTGATGATTTCATCGAACGTGAAGCCGTACTGGAAGCCGGAACAGCCGCCACCTTGCACGAAGACGCGCAGTTTCAGGTCAGGATTGCCCTCTTCCTCGATCAGCTGGGCGACCTTCTCAGCCGCGCTATCGGTAAAATTGATAGGCGACGGGATTACATCTTGCGCTTCAGCAACAGCACTCATATCAGACTCCTACGTAAAATCATTCCGTACATTATAGACCTTTGGCGCAATTTATGCTCCCAACCGTGCCATTCGCCGCGTCGTGGCTGACCGTGCCGGCGGCGTCGCGCCAGGCCAGCCGACCCAGCACCTGGGCGCCACCGTGCATTTCCAGCACCTTGTAATACACATCCCCTACGATACGGGCTTTGGGCTGAAATTCAACCCTTTCCGTCACATGGATAGCGCCGCGGATTTCGCCGTTGACGATCAAGTGGTCGCAGCGCACCTCGCCCTCGATGCAACCATGTTCGGACACCACCAGGTAACTATCCTGACCAGCTTCCGCGCACACGCTGCCCACCACTGTACCATCGATGCGCAACCCGCCCCGGAACCACACATGGCCATCGATCCGGGTGGCCGGGCCGACCAGGCTTTCCATCGGATTACGGGCTTTGGCGAACATGGCACTCCCCGGCAAGGCCGGCACCGGATGCCGGCATGCCTGACTATGCCCAAGTTTGGCGCCGTCCGCCTTGATCTGTCTCGCCGTTTTCGGAAGCCGCGCGCGGCCGCAGCAACGCGCGGCCGCGCCTCAGGGCAGCAGCGCGACCTGATTCAGGCCCTTGCCCTCGTCCAGGCCGAACATCAGGTTCATGCACTGCACGGCCTGGCCCGAGGCGCCCTTGACCAGGTTGTCCTGCACCACCAGCACGATCACCGTGTTGCCGTTGCGGTGCAGCGCCAGGCGCAACATGTTGGAGCCGCGCGTGGAGCGCGTTTCCGGGTGGGAGCCGAACGGCATCACGTCCACGAACGCCGCGTCCGCGTATTGCGCCTCGAACAAGGCTTGCAGTTCCTCGTTGCTGATGTCGCGCGTCAGGCGCGCGTACAGCGTCGAATGCATGCCGCGGATCATCGGCACCAGGTGCGGCGTGAAGATCAGGTTGACGGGCTGGTCGGTGAAGGTCTGCAGCTGGGCCACGGTTTCCGGCGTGTGGCGGTGGCCGGCCACGCCGTAGGCCTTGAAGTTGTCGCTCGCCTCCGAGAACAACGTGGCGATCTCGGCCTTGCGACCCGCGCCCGACACGCCGGACTTGCAGTCGGCGATCAGGCCGCCCGCGTCGACCAGGCCGGCCTTGAGCAGCGGGTGGAAGCCCAGCTGCATCGTGGTCGGGTAGCAACCGGGGTTGGCGATCAGCTTGGCGCCCTTGATGGCGTCGCGGTTCAGCTCAACCAGACCATACACGGCCTGCTCCAGCAATTCCGGGCAGGTGTGGGGAATCTTGTACCACTGCTCGAACGTGGCCCGGTCCTTCAGGCGGAAGTCGGCCGCCAGGTCGATCACCTTCACGCCGGCCGCCAGCAAGGCGGGCGCCTGGGCCATGGCCACGCCGTGCGGGGTGGCGAAGAACACCACGTCGCACTGGGTCAGGTCGGCCTTGTCGGGCGCCGAGAACGCCAGGTCCACGCGGCCGCGCAGCGAGGGGAACATGTCGGCCACGGGCAAGCCGTCCTCCTTGCGCGAGGTGATGGCCGTCAGCTGCACATCGGGGTGAACGGCCAACAGACGCAGCAATTCCACTCCCGTGTATCCGGTGCCGCCGACGATGCCAACTTTGATCATGTTCTTTCCTTGAAGGGTGGGGGTAAATGGAGAATGGCTGCCATTTTATCAGGCATGGGCGGCATCCGTGCGGCGCCGCAGCATAAAACAAAAAAGCCGCCAGACGGAGTCGGCGGCTTTTTTGGCACAGCGCACTGCGGGCAGCGCGCTGACAAGGCGTGAAATTAACGCTTCGAGAATTGCTTTGCGCGACGTGCTTTGCGCAGACCAACTTTTTTACGTTCAACTTCACGTGCATCGCGGGTCACGAAGCCGGCGCGGGCCAGATCGCCCTTCAGGCCTGCATCGTAGTCGATCAGGGCGCGGGTGATACCGTGGCGCACTGCACCTGCCTGGCCGGACTCGCCGCCGCCGTGCACGTTGACTTTGATGTCGAAACGCTCGACGTTGCCGGTCAGTTCCAGCGGTTGACGGATGACCATCAGGCCGGTTTCGCGGGAGAAGTACTCAGCCGCTGGCTTGCCGTTGACGATGATTTGGCCAGTGCCAACTTTGATGAACACGCGAGCCACTGCACTCTTGCGACGGCCGGTGCCGTAATTGTAGTTACCGATCATGTCAGTTCCTTAGATTTCGAGTGCTTTAGGTTGCTGAGCAGCGTGCGGGTGCGAACCTTCGGCGTACACTTTCAGCTTCTTGATCATGGCGTAGCCCAGCGGACCTTTAGGCAGCATGCCCTTGACCGCTTTTTCCAGCGCACGACCTGGGAAACGCTGTTGCATTTTCAGGAAGTTGGTTTCGTAGATGCCGCCTGGATAGCCCGAGTGACGGTAGTAGGTCTTCTCGGTGGCTTTGGTGCCGGTCACGCGCAGTTTGCCTGCGTTGATGATGACGATGAAATCGCCGGTATCGACGTGAGGAGTAAATTCTGGCTTGTGTTTGCCGCGCAGTCGGAGTGCCACTTCGCTGGCAACACGTCCGAGGACTTTGTCCGTCGCGTCAATCACGAACCAGTCGCGCTGGACTTCATGTCCTTTAGCGGAAAAAGTTTTCATGTTGACTTCCTAAATGAATTACACACGCTCATATGGTGGTTCCGCCATGGTTTCAGCGGACTCGGCCTTTTTGTTGATTCTTTCCTGAGCGAACGGAAAGCCGGCAATTATAACCGTCGAACGGCGGCCGGGTCAAGCGCCATGCGGCTTTGGGGCGCCCCGCCACAGGGCCGGGCCGCCTCCATTACAATACAGTCCAGTTTTTTAACCGGAGAATGGCATGGAATGCAAAGTGAGCTGGAACGGCCCCTCGGGCATGAGTTTTTTGGCACAGACGGGCTCCGGCCACCTGGTCAACATGGATGGCGCGCCCGAGGGCGGCGGCCACAACCTGGCGCCGCGTCCGATGGAAATGGTGCTCCTGGGCACGGGCGGCTGCACCGCCTATGACGTGGTGCTGATCCTGAAAAAAGGCCGCGAGGACGTGCGCGGCTGCGAATGCACGCTGAAGGCCGAGCGGGCCGACACCGAACCGAAGGTCTTTACCAAGATCAACTTCCACTTCACCGTCACCGGCAAGAACCTCAAGCCGGCTTCCGTGGAACGGGCGATCAAGCTGTCGCACGAAAAATATTGCTCGGCTTCCATCATGCTGGGCAAGACGGCCGAGATCACCCACTCGTTCGAGATCGTCGAGGTCGCTTAACGAGGTTGCTTAACGAGGTTGCTTAAATGTAGTAGGCGCTGCCGGTCATGACCTTGGCCATGGCCGTCATCGCCAGTTTGACCGGCACCGGCGGCTCGACGGCGCCCAGCGCCTGCGCGGCCGCGCCGTGCGCCACTTCATCGACCCGCATCTGCTCGACGATGGCGCGCGACTTGGCGTCCTGCGGCGGCAGTTTTTCCAGGTGGCTGGCCAGATGCGCTTCCACCTGGCGTTCCGTTTCCACCACAAACCCGAGGCTGCGGGCGTCGCCCAGATAGGCGGCCACCGTGCCCAGCGCGTACGCGCCGGCGTAGAAGAACGGGTTGAGCACGCTCGGCTGCGAGCCGAGTTCGGCCAGCCGCTGCGCGGTCCACGCCAGGTGATCCTCCTCCTCGCGTCCGGCCTGCTCGAACTGGGTGCGCATGGCGTCGCCGTGGGCGAAACGGGCCTGGGCGTCGTACAGGGCCTGGGCGCACACTTCGCCCACATGGTTGACGCGCATCAGGCCGGCGCTGTGGCGCTGCTCGGCCTCGCTCAGCACGGCGTCGGCCGCGTGCGCGCCCGGCGTGGGGCGCGAGGCGGAGGCCACGCCGGTGATCACGCGCAGCGCCTTGTCGGCGCCGGCGATGAAACGGTCCAGGGGATGGTGGTAACGGTTCGCTGCCATGGTCATCATCACAATCATATGGAAAGCGCCATTATAGGACGATCGCGCGATGCTGGCGCCCGATGGGCGGCGCTCAGGCTTCCGCTTCCTCGCGCAACTGGCGCTGGCGCTCGATGTAGTCGGCCACCGGGCCGCGCACGTCGATGCCGGAAATATCCTTGGCCACGCCCAGGTTCAGGCCCAGCAGGAAGGGGATGCTGTCCACCGGCACCTCGGGACAGTGGGTGGCGAACGCCTGCAGGAAGCGCTTCGATTCGACCACCGGCACCACCTTCTCGCCGCTCATGAACTGCAGCACGCTGGTGATGCTGTGTCCCTTGCCGATGCTGCGGTAGATGAAGCGGTTGTAGGCGCGGTCGATCAGCTTGAAGTCGAGCTTTTCCTTGGTCATCAGGCTGGCCAGGTAGCACAAGCCCGTGGCCACGCGGAAAAAGCCGGTGCCCTCGCTCTTGCTGGTGCCGCAACGTGTCACGGCCAGGATGTTTTGCTGCAGTTGCGGATTCATGGGGCAGACTATAGCAAGAGATTCTCCGCTTGTGCCTTGCACGCCAGAATTTTTACATGCTACTCTTGCTTACCGACCCAAGAGGATGGCCCGATGATCGAGGTCAAAGGTTTGGCCAAGCGTTTTCGCCTGCCGTCGCACAAAGGCATGCCGTACCAGCTGCATGATCCGCGCGAGCATGACGGCTGGTTCCATGCCGTGCGCGACGTCAGCTTCCGCTGCGCGCCCGGCGAGGTGCTGGGCCTGCTCGGGCCCAACGGCGCCGGCAAGACCACCACGCTGCGCCTGCTGTCGACGGCGCTCAAGCCCGACGCCGGCAGCGTCATGGCCAACGGCGAGGACTTGCTGGCCGACCCGCTGGCGGCACGCCAGCGCATCGGCTTCCTGTCCGGCACCACCGGCCTGTACGGCCGCCTGACGGCGCGCGAGAACATCGAATATTTCGGCCGCCTGCACGGCATGAGCGCGCCCTACCTGAAACGCCGCTGCGACGAACTGTTCGAGCTGCTGCAGATGCATGATTTCGGCAACAAGCGGGCCGACCAGCTGTCCACCGGCATGAAGCAGAAATGCGCGATCGCCCGCACCGTCGTGCACGAGCCGCAGATCGTCATCCTCGACGAACCGACCACCGGGCTGGACGTGATGTCGTCCAAGATCCTGCTCGACTTCATCGCCAGCTACAAGGCCTTGCACATCCCGCTGATCTTCTCCACCCACCACCTGCACGAGGTGGAAAAGCTGTGCGACCGGGTCTGCATCATCAACCACGGCAAGACGGCCTTCCACGGCACCACGCAGCAATTGCGCCACCTGGGCGGCAGCGCCGACCTGTACGACGCCTTCATCTGCGTCATCAACCACGGGGGCGCGCCATGTGGACCATCTACCTGAAGGAAATGCTGGAGCTGGTGCGCGACCGCAAGACCTTCATCTTCACGGTCTTCATCCCCATCTTCGCCATGCCGCTGATCTTCACCGGCTTCGGCTACCTGTCGTCGTCCATGTTCCGCCACGCCAGCACGGCGGAAATGACCTACAGCATCTTCGGCCAGCAAAACGCGCCCGGGCTCAGCGCCCGCTTCGCGCGCGAGAAAGGTTTCCGCGAAGTGAAGCTGGCCGGACCGGATGAGATCAAGGCCGCCATCGCGGACGACCGCATCAAGTTCGCGCTGGTGATCCCCGACGGCTTCGAGGCCGCGCTGGCGCGCCAGCAGCAGGCGGCCGTCGCCCTGCACTACAACAACGCCACGCCGATCGACGTGACGCGCAAGCGCGTGATGGCCGTGATCCATGCGCAGAACGGCGCGCTGCGCGCACAGGTGTTGCTCGCGCTGGGCCTGAGCCAGAACCAGCTGCGCTTCGCGCTCGACCCGATCACGCTGGAGGAACATTCGACGGCCGACAAGCGCGAACAGATCGGCGCCCTGTTCGGCGGCTTCCTGCCCTACATCCTGCTGATGGTGTGCCTGATGGCGGCCATGTACCCGGCCATCGACACGGCGGCCGGGGAGAAGGAGCGCGGCACACTGGAAACGCTGCTGCTGGCGCCGGTGGCGCGCTCGGCCATCGTGGTGGCCAAGTTCCTGGTGCTGTTCACCATCGGCCTCACCTCGGCCCTGTTGATGGTGGTCAGCCTCGGCCTGCTGCTGTTCTTCTTCGGCCACGCCATCGAGGGCAACCTGGCCCTGGTGCTGCACGCCATCGGCGTGCTCGACCTGGCCATGGTGGCGCTGATGCTGATCCCCACGGCCGCCATCTTCGCCGCCATCCTGCTGGCCATCTCAGTCTACGCCAAGAGCTACAAGGAAGCGGCCGGCCTGATCTCGCCGTTGATCATCGTCACCATCCTGCCCACCATCGTGGCCCTGCTGCCGGGCGTGGAAATGAACTGGTTCTGGGCCATGGTGCCGCTGACCAACGTGTCGCTGGCCATGAAGGAGCTGGTCAAGGGCACCATGGATTACCGCATGTTCTCGGTGATCCTGCTGTCGACCACGGTGACGGCCGGCGCCACGCTGGCCCTGTGCCGCTGGTGGTTCAACCGCGAACAGGTCCTGTTCCGCAATTAAGCCGGCCCGCGCCCCCGTCCGGACGGTCCGCGTTCCAGTGCGCCGATTGCGCACTCTGGCGCATCCTTCGCGCCGCCTGTCGCAATCGCCCCCCGCGGCTGTCCCAAATTCAATACAATGCACCATGTAAAAAGTGCTTATTCGTTCTGCAATGGCGCAAACCGGCCGTTACAGAGCCAAGACAGGAGTCCCAATGGAATTGCGCATCAGCAACTTGTCCAAGACCTACGCCAACGGCGTGGTGGCGCTGGACAATATCTCGCTCACGATCCCGGCCGGGATGTTCGGCCTGCTCGGCCCCAACGGCGCCGGCAAGTCGACCCTGATGCGCACGCTGGCCACGCTGCAGGAATGCGACAGCGGTTCCGTGTTCTTCGGCGAATACGATGTGCTCGATGAAAAGGATGAGATCCGCCGCCTGCTCGGCTACCTGCCGCAGGACTTCGGCCTGTACCCGAAGGTGACGGCCTACGAATTGCTCGACCACTTCGCCGTGCTGAAAGGCTTGTCGCACCGGGGCCGGCGCCGCGAGGTGGTGGAAGGACTGTTGCAGCAAACCAATCTGTACGACGTGCGCCACCAGCGCCTCGGCGGTTTCTCGGGCGGCATGCGGCAGCGCTTCGGCATCGCCCAGGCGCTGCTGGGCGACCCGCGCCTGATCATCGTGGACGAGCCGACGGCCGGCCTGGACCCGCAGGAGCGCGTGCGCTTCCACAACCTGCTGTCGGACATCGGCGACGACCGCACCGTGCTGCTGTCGACCCACATCGTCAGCGACGTGGCCGACCTGTGCGCCAACATGGCCATCATCAACCACGGCCACGTGCTGCTGTGCGGGCCGACCCAGCAGCTGATCGACGAGGTGAGCGACAAGATCTGGGTGCGCTTCATCGACAAGCGCGACCTGCCGAGCTTCCAGCTGCGCCACCCCGTGATCTCGTCGCGCCTGCTGTCGGGCCGCACGCTGATCCACGTCTACAGCGAGGACGATCCGGGCGACGGTTTCGAGGAAGCCATCGGCGACCTGGAGGACGTGTATTTCGCCACCATCGCCGGCCGCCACCACGCCGCCCAGCCCTGTGCGTAACGCCAACGGGAAAGGCCAGCCATGTTAGCCATCGCCCTGTTCGAGGCGCGCCAGCGGCTCAAGCTGCTGTCGACCTGGGTTTATTTCGGCATGTTTCTGTTGCTGGCCCTGCTGTGGATGGCGGCCGCCGGCGGCGTGTTCAAGGCCGCCGTGGTGTCGTTCGGCAGCGTGGCCATCAACGCGCCGCGCTCGGTGATGATCACGGTCAGCTACCTCGGCTCGCTGGGCGTGATCGTGATGGCGGCCATGATGGGCCGCTCGGTGCAGCAGGATTTCGAATACGACATGCACCATTTCTTCTTCAGCGCGCCGATCGGCAAGCACCAGTACATCTTCGGCCGCTTCCTGGGCGCCTTCCTGAGCCTGGCCGTGATCTTCACCAGCCTGCCGCTGGGCGCCTGGCTCGGCACCTATCTGCCCGGCATCGACGTGGAACGGCTCGGCCATCCGGGGCCGCTGGCCTACCTGATGCCGTACCTGAACACCATGCTGCCCGACATCTTCATCTTCGGCGCCGTGTTCTTCGTGCTGGCCGCGCTCACGCGGCGCATGCTGCCGGTCTACATCAGCAGCGTGGTCATGCTGATCGGCTACATCGTCGCGCCCGACCTGGCGCGCGACCTCGACTACAAGACGCTGGCGGCCCTGATCGACCCGTTCGGCACCACGGCCATCATCCGCCTGACCGAGTACTGGCCGATCGCCGAGCGCAACACGCGCATGGTGTGGCTGGAGGGCGTGTTCCTGCTCAACCGCGCGATCTGGTGCGGCCTGGGCCTGGCCGCACTGCTGCTCGGCTACTGGCGCTTCCACTTCATCGCCAGCGTCGACAGCGGCGCCGACCGGCGCGCCGACAAGGAGGCCGCGCCGCCGGCCCCGGCCACCGCCGCCACACAGGAGCGGCCCGATTTCGCGGCCCGCAACCTGGGCCTGCTGCTGGCGCGCATGAGCTGGCTGAACCTGCGCGAGACGACCAAGAACATCTACTTCCTCGTCATCGTGCTGGCCGGCGTGCTGATGATGTACGCCAGCGCAATCGACCTCGGCTCCATGTTCGGCACCAACACCTACCCCGTCACCTACATGGTGCTCGACGCCGTGTCCAGCATGTTCGCGCTGTTCATGCTGATCATCACCACCTTCTACGCGGGCGAACTGGTGTGGCGCGAACGCGAGGCGCGCATGGCGCAGATGCTCGACGCCCTGCCCGTCCCCAGCTGGCTGCCGCTGATGGCCAAGCTGATCGCGCTGGTCGGCCTGCAGGCGCTGCTGCTGGTGGTGGTCATGCTGTGCGGCATGTCGATCCAGATCTTCAAAGGCTACTTCGTGCTCGAACCTGGCCTGTACCTGTTCCAGCTGTTCCTGATCCAGCTGCCCGGCTACGCGCTGGCGGCCGTGCTGGCCATCACGCTGCAAGTGCTGGTCAACCAGAAATACCTGGGCTACTTCGCCATGATCGTCTACTACCTGGCGACCATCACCCTCAGCACGATCGGCCTCGACCATCCGATGCTGCTGTACGGCGTCACGCCCACGCTGGTCTACTCGGCCCTCAACGGCTACGGCCACGCGCTGGCGCGCGAATGGTGGTTCGACCTGTACTGGGGCGGCGCGGCCGTCGTGCTGGTGGTGCTGTCGCTGCTGTTCTGGGCGCGCGGCACCAACGCCGAATGGCGCCAGCGGCTGCAGCTGGCGCGCCACGGCCTGACGGCGCCCGTGCTGCGCACGCTGGCGGCGGGTTTGCTGATATTCGGCGGCGCCGGCGGCGTGCTGCTCTACAACATGCACATCGCCAACGATTACCATTCGACCTGGGGCAAGGAGGAGCAGCGGGCCCGCTACGAGCGCCAGTACAAGAAATTCGCCGCCCTGCCCCAGCCCCGCATCACGGATGTGACGCTGAACCTCGACATCGTGCCGGAACAGCGCCGGCTGCTGGCCAAGGGCCGCTACGTGCTGCGCAACCGCACGCCGCAGCCCATCGCCACCGTGCTGGTGCAGCAGGACATGACGGCGACCATCCGCGCCATGCGTTTCAGCCAACCCGTGCGGCCCGGCCTGCGCGACACGGAACTGGGCTTCTACAGTTATCAACTGGCCACGCCGCTGGCGCCGGGCGCCGCACTGGCGCTGGAATTCGACCTGGAATTCGCGCCCAAGGGCAGCTTCGGCCTGGGCCAGGAGACGCCGGTGGCGGCCAACGGCACCTTCTTCAACAACGACGTGCTGCCCCACATCGGCTACCAGCAGCGGGCCGAGCTCGACGACGCGCGCGACCGCCGCCGCCACGACCTGCCCGCGCGCGAGCGCATGTTGCCGCGCGACGATCCGCGCGGCCTGGCCAACAATGAGGTGAGCAACGACGCCGACTGGATCAACTTCGACGCCACCGTCAGCACCAGCGCCGACCAGACCGCCATCGCGCCCGGCACGCTGGAGAAGGACTGGCGCGCCAACGGCCGCCACTATTTCCACTACAAGGTGGACCAGCCGATACTGAACTTCTACGCCGTGCAGTCGGCCCGCTACCAGGTGCGGCGCGACTGGTGGCAGGACGTGGGCATCGAGCTGTACTACCATCGCGGCCACGAGTTCAACCTCGAGCGCATCGCCCACGGCCTCAAGGACGGGCTGGCCTACTGCACCAGCAACTTCGGCCCCTACCAGTTCAAGGTGCTGCGGGTGGTGGAGTTCCCCCGCTTCGCCGCGTTCGCGCAATCGTATCCGAACACGATCCCGTTCTCGGAGAGCGTGGGCTTCATCGCCAAGGTGGACGACGGCAATCCCAAGGACATCGACTACCCGTTCTACGTCAGCGCGCATGAGGTGGCGCACCAGTGGTGGGGCCATCAGCTGGTGGGCGGCAACGCGCGCGGCGCCAGCGCGCTGAGCGAGACGCTGGCCGAATACTCGGCGCTGATGGTGATGCAGCAGCGCTACGGCGCCGGCAAGATGCGCCGTTTCCTGCGCTACGACCTCAACAAATACCTGCTGGGGCGCGCGCTGGAACGCAAGAAGGAATTGCCGCTGGCCGAGAACGAACACCAGGACTACATCCACTACAGCAAGGGCAGCCTGGCCATGTACCTGCTGCAGGACCGGATCGGCGAGGCGCGCGTCAACGCCGCGCTGCGCACGCTGCTGGCCGACTACGGCAAGCGCAGCGGCCCCTACCCCGGCGTGAACGTGCTGGTGGACGCGCTGCGCCGCATCACGCCGCCCGAACACGCTTACCTGATCGACGACCTGTTCGAGCGGATCGTGCTGTACGAAAACCATGCCGTGTCGGCCACGGCGCGCAAGCTGGCCGACGGCCGTTATGAGGTGCAGCTGGCCGTCAGCGCGGCCAAGGTGCAGGCCGACGAACAGGGCGCAGAACAGGACATGCCGCTGCACGACTGGATCGACATCGGCCTCGACGATGCGAACGGCAACCCGCTGCTGCGCCAGCGCGTGCGCATGGACCGCAGGGACAACCGCTACACGCTGCTGGTGCAAGGCCGCCCGGCCCGCGCCGGCATCGACCCCGACAACAAGCTGATCGACCGCAAGCCGGACGACAACATGGTCAACGTGGAGCTGGAAACGCGCTGACGACGTCCAGCGGGTCAGGCGGTCGCGAACAGGGTGCTGACGAGGCTGGAGTCGACGGACGCCTGGATCACGGCGCCGGCCAGCGAGGGGTTGGTCTTGAGCAAGTCGGCCCAGTTGGCCGACGCCTGCGTGGACGGCAGGCCCGACAACACGCCGGCGCCGTTGTAGATGCCGGACGTGGTCGTGGTGCTGGTGTCGGTCAGCGTGCCGATCACCCCCAGCTGCAACGCCTGCTGGGCCAGATCCGCCGTATTACTGCCCGGCACCGGCACGGTGGCCGGTTCCGCCAGGATGCCCGCCTGCTGCAGCGATGCCAGCAAGCCGCTGGGCGTGTACACGGTCACGCCGGTGGAGCCGCCGAGCGAAGCGACCACCGCTTCCTGTGCCGACAACGCGACGGCGGCAGCGGGCAGGCCGAGGCCGCCGTTGGTCTGGGCCGGCGGCACATAGGTCTGGTACGGCGACGGGTAGGTCACGGAATTAAGGGCGCTGGTCATGGCTGACACTCCTGACCATTTCACTATAGGTGGCGAACCCGGCGCACGCAAGTGTGGGCCACGGCCGGGGACGACAGCATGGGCAGGCCAGTCGTGACGCCGGCGCAACAGTGGCGCACAAAAGGTGACTGGCCAACTGCGCCGCGCAGCCCCGCCACCTATAATGGTCATAAATTCATCCCGCCGCGGCGCATGCGCCGTCGCCCTCCTGCCCATGCCCTCATCTTCCGCCGTAGACCACAGCACGCCCCTGATCATCAACCTCGCCCCCACCGGCATGGTGCCGACCCGCGCCATGTCGCCGCACGTGCCGCTGACGCCGGAGGAAGTGGTCGAGGACGTGGTGCAATGCGCGGCATTGGGCGCGGCCATGGTGCACTTGCACGCGCGCGCGCCCGATGGCACGCCTACCGAGGATCCCGCCGTCTACGCACGGATGATAGGCGCGCTGCGGGCCGCCGCGCCCGACCTGATCGTGGTCACCTCCACCAGCGGCCGGCTGGTGCGCGAAGTGGAAAAGCGGGCCGCCAGCCTGTTCCTCGAAGGCGATCTCCGACCCGACATGGCCAGTCTGACACTGGGCTCGATGAATTTCGCCACCACCGCCAGCGTCAACGAACCACAGACCATCATGCGGCTAGCCCAACTGATGCAGGAGCGCGGCATCAAGCCGGAACTGGAAGTGTTCGACCTGGGCATGGTGAATTTCGCCAAGGTCATGATCGACAAGGGCTTGCTGGAGCCGCCCTTCTACTTCAACATCCTGCTCGGCAACCCGGGCACGGCGCAAGCGACATTGATGCACCTGGCCGCCATCGTCGGTGACTTGCCGCCGCAATCGTACTGGTCGCTGGCTGGACTTGGCCGTTTCCAGGCCCGCGCCACGGCGCTGGGCGTGGTCATGGGCCACGGGGTCCGCATCGGACTGGAAGACAACCTGTGGCTGGACCAGGAACGCACGGCGCTGGCCACCAACGCCCAGTATGTGCAGCGCATCGTGGCCCAGGCCCAGGCCATGGGCCGGGCCGTTGCCACGCCGCGCACCGTGCGCGCCATGCTGGGCCTGGCGCAGCGAGGCTGACGATGGACGCACAAAAACTGGTCATCTTTGGCACCAGCAACATCCTGTCCGACCTGTTCGACTGTGCGCTGGCGCGCGGTCTGCAGCTGCACAAGGTGGTGCCGCATCTGGGCGAGGAGGTGGGCCAACGCGACGTCAGCCTGGCCGAGCGCCTGCGCCAGTTGAGCCAGCATTGCACGCCGCCCCAGATCGAGCCGTTCGACGCATTCCGGCCGGAACCCGGTGAGCTGTATCTGTTGGGGCCGACCACGCCGGCCCGGGCCGCGCTGGCCGACGAGCTGACGGCGCGCCACGGCCTGCGCTTTCACACGCTGGTGCACCCGACGGCTTATGTGTCGCCGCTGGCGACGCTGGGGCCGGGCGTGTTCGTGGGCGCCAACAGCGTGATCGGTCCGGGCGCCGTGCTGGCCGAACATGTGTTCGTCAATCGTGGCGTCACCATCGGGCACGACACCCGGATCGGCGCGTTCTCGCGCATCCAGCCCGGCAGCAACCTGGGCGGGCTATCCAACATCGGCCGCGGCGTCACGGTCGGCATAGGCGCCACCCTGCTGGAACGGCTGGTGGTGGGCGACCACGCCTTCATCGGCGCCGGCGCCGTGGCCACGGCCGACGTGCCGCCGGCCACGCTGGTGGTCGGCATTCCCGCCAAGTTCAAGAAGACGCTGGCATAGCGCTCCGGCGCTGGAACAACGCCAGCGCCGCCTCACTGGCCGCGCGCAGCGCGCCGCCGCCGCGTGCCAGGTCCAGCGTCTCGGCAAACAACTCCCGCATCGCCGAACCGGCGCGGACGCGGGCGGCCGGATCGGCCATCAGCATGCCCAGCGCGGCGAAATAGGCGTCGCTGTCGTTGACGGCCGCCGCGCCGATCTTGTCACCGCCATCGGAGCCGGCGAACGCCACCACCGGCAAGCCGGCCGCCATCGCTTGCGCCACACTCAGGCCGCCGCCCATGCGCGGCGGGTTGACGCAGATATCGCAGCACGCGAGCACCTCCTGCACATTGGACAGGTGCCCCATGGCGCGCACCCGCTCCGGCGGCAGCCCCTGCAGCGCGGCCGGCACGCTGGCGCAGCCGGGCAACAACCAGACCGCGTCCGGCGCCGCCAACATCATCGCCACCATGCGCTCCGCCCACGGTCCGGCGATCTCTTCGCCCAGCCGGTAGCCGACCGACACCAGCACCAGCGCCGACGCCGGCAAGCCCAGGGCCGCACGCGACAGCGGCGCCCCGGGGCGCTCCAGTTGCACCCGGTACGGGTAATGCCAACCCGTGCTGGGCGGCATGTCCGGTCCCCATGGCGCGCGCGCCATACCCGCTTGCGCCGCGTCGGCCGCCAGCCAGACATCGACCGGCGCGATGGGTGCCGTCGACTGCACCGACAAGCCCAACACGGGGCGTTGCGGATACAGCAGTTCAATCCACGGTGAATACAGGCCGACAAACAAAATCAGGTCGGGGTCGAACGCCACCATCCGTTCCAGCAAGGCGCTCCAGCGCCGCAGCAACGACATGCGCACATCGGCCAGGTGGATCGTCATCGGCCGCCGCAGCGCGCGCGCCCATGCGTCCGGCGCCGGCAGCTCACTGGCCGTGGTACGCCCGCAACCCAGCAGGTTCGGCATCTGCGAGATGTTCAATTCACGGGCGCAGTACAGCTCCACGCTCATCCCGTCGGCCTGCAGCATGGCGCCGTGCGCGAACGCCATCCTGGTCGGCGCGTGGCCGGCCAGGCCTAGTTGTGGCACCACCAGCGCCACCCGCTCGATACGGGTGACGGCACGCGTCGGCAAGCGCAGCGCCGTGTGCGCCGCCAGCCGCTGGCCGGCGCGGCGCGCCAGCGCCGGCATCTGCATGGCGCGCATGGCGTCCACAAAGGCGCTGCGACCCGCCTTGCCCGCCAACGCGTCGTACCAGCTGACCCCCATGTGGGCGGCAATGCGGTCGGCATCGACTGGCTGCAGCGCCAGCAGCGCGGCCGACGCGGCCTGGTACCAGCGATCTTCGCGGGTCACGAACGCGAGGAAGGACGCGCGCAGGAAGCCGGGCACCCCGCCCTCGTCCACATGCTGCGCCAGCATGGCAAGCACCGCCGACTGCAAAGGCTGCGGGGCGGCCTCGTACAGGGGACGCAGGCGATGCCAGCAATGCGCGGCCGAGGGGTTGCAGAGGACCTGTTCCAGCGCATCTTCTAGCAAGTGTCGGGTGACGGTTTCCTGGTTCATAGGCAGATGGTCGAATGGGCGCATGGCGCCGTTGGCGGCGCCTGAAACTATACGGGCGGCGGCGGCGAATTCCAAGCTTTCGCTGGACGGCGCTGTTGCATTTGCGTCCCCATCCACGCCCGCCAGCCGCTTGGACGGGAGAATTGCGGCGTTTGTTTGATCCATTCGACACCACCTCCCTGCGCGGCCTGCGCCATCGATGTCATAGTAGGCCACTGTACCCGCCCTGAACGACTTGGCCGCAAGCGGGTATATACGGAAGCCGCTGGTCACCCCAACTGGCGCAACACCGGAGGACACCGCCATGCCCGCACACCGCCCGCCACCTTGGCGCCGCACCGCCGCCGCCCTCGCGCTGTTCTGTGCCGCCGGCACGGCGCAGGCCGTGCCCAGCTTCGCCCGCCAGACCGGCCTCGATTGCATGACCTGCCACCTGAGCTGGCCCGAGCTGACGGCCACCGGCCGCCAGTTCAAGCTCAACGGCTACACGCTGGGCGACCGTTTGCGCCTGCCGCTGGCGGGCATGGTGCAGGCCTCCGCCACCTCCACCGCCAACGTCGATCCGCGCCTGGCCGACAGCTTCCCCAAGGACGGCCAGGCGACGCTGCAGCAGGCCAGCGTCTTCCTGTCCGGCAAACTGGCCGACCACGTGGGCCTGTTCTCCCAGTACAGCTATGACGGTGTGGAACACCACGCCAGCATCGACAATGTCGACCTGCGCTACGCCAACCACGCGGGCCAGGGAACAAGCAAGCTGGTGTACGGCTTCACGCTGCACAACAACCCCACCGTGCAGGATGTCTACAACACGGGGCCGGCCTGGGGCTTCCCGTACGCCAGCTCGCCGGTGGCGGCCGCGCCCAACGCGGCCACGGCCATCGAAAGCCTGGGCCAGCAGGTGGCGGGGCTGGGCGCCTACGCCCTGTGGCGCGACACCGTGTACGGCGAGCTCAGTTTCTACCGCACGGCCGACGGCCCGTTCTCGCCGCTGCGCCTGGGCACCGACCATGCGGAGGACGCCGCGCTGCGCGGCTATGCGCCGTACTGGCGGCTGGCCCTGCAGCACGACTGGGACCATGCGCGCCACTCGGCCATGGTGGGCGCCTACGGCCTGGTGCTCGACCGCTATCCCGACAACACGGTGCGCAGCGGCCCCACCGACCATTACCGCGACCTCGGTGTCGACGCCCAATACCAGTACATCACGGACCGGCACCGCGTGTCGGCCCAGCTCAACTACGTGAGCGAACGGGCCCGCATCGGCGCGGCCAGCAACGCCAGCGACGACTTGCACAGCCTGCGCGCCAAGGCCACCTACTACTTCGACAAGCGGTTCGGCATCAGCATCGGCCGCTTCGCCACCCGGGGCACGGCCGACGACGCGCTGTACAACACAGGTGAGCCCGTCAACGGCAGCGCCACGGGCAGCCCCAACAGCGCCGGCTATCTGTGGGAGTTCGACTACCTGCCCCGGCGCGACGTGCGCCTGATGCTGCAATACACGCGCTACAACAAATTCAACGGCGCCGCCACCAACTACGACGGCCAGGGCCGCGACGCGCGCGACAACAACGCGCTGTACCTGATGCTGTGGCTGATGTTCTGAATCCTGAAACGGTATAAACGGTATAAACCAGATCGAAAGGAGTACACCATGGACAAGGAAGCACCCTCCCGGCGCCGGGCGTTGCGCGGCGCGCTGGCGCTGGCCGCGCTGGCGGCGGCCGGCGGCCTGGCGCGGCCCCGCATGGCACTGGCGGGCAACGGCGCCAAATCGGATTTCCAGTACCAGGACCACCCGCAGGACGGCCACCGCTGCGCCCAGTGCGCCGCGTTCCAGCCCGGCGCCGATGGCGAGCCCGGTAGCTGCCGCCTGATCAGCGGCGCCATCAATCCGAACGGCTGGTGCATCGCGTTTTCGAAACGCTAGACCGTCAAACTTGTTACGTCCCCATTTGCCCATTTACCCGAAACGGGCGAAAAAAAACCGGGACGCTGTGGTCCCGGTTCCGTTTTACTCCGCTGCCGCCGCCGTCTTTCTGGCCGCGGGCTTCTTGGCTGGCGCCTTGGCCGCCGTGGCCCGTTTGGCTGGGGCCTTGGCCTTGGTGGCGGTGGCTTTCTTGGCCGGCGCCTTGGCCGCCTTGGCCGCCTTGGCTGGTGCATCCGCCGCTTCCGCGCCGGCGCCGCCTTCCGCGCCCTCGTCCGCTACCGCCCCGGCCTTGGCCTTGGCGCCGGGCTTGGCCTTGCGCTCCTCGAACTCGAAGCTGATCTTGCCATCCTTGCCTTTGACGAGGAAGGCCTTGAACGGCCGCCGCGTGCGCTGCGAGATGAAGCCCGGCAGCAAGTCCGTCTTGCCGTCGTTGAGCAACTTGGCCATCTGCTCGGGCAGGATCTCCTGCTGCAGGATGATGCGGCCGCTGCGGAAGTCGCAGGTCTTGGGTTTGGCCACGCTGTGCTCGCACACATAGGCCAGGCCCATCTCGTACACGCCGCCCGTGCATTTCGGGCACGGGCCGAGCGGGGTCTGGCCGGTGAAGTCCACGCCCTCGCCGTCCTCGCCCGCCTCATCGTTCTGGCCGAAGTCGAACTCCAGCTTGAAGTTGTTGATGTCCTCGTCGCGCACGATGCGCAGGATGGCGGCGAACGGCCGGCCCATCTTGGAGCGGAAACCCTGCAGCGGACCGATGGTGCGGTTCTTCAGCAGTTCTTCCACTTCCTCGATCTCGAACTGGCGGCTGCCCGGCGTCTTGCTCATCGAGAAGTCGCACTTGGTGCAGGCGAAACGGCGGTAGTTTTCCTTGACCACGCCGCCGCAGTTCGGGCATGGCGTGTGCATCGTGTGGTAGTCGCCGGGGATGGTCTCGTTGTCGTATTCCTTGGCGCGCTTGACGATGATCTGGGTCATCTGGGCGATTTCACGCATGAACTCCTCGCGCGAGATCTTGCCCTTCTCCATCTGCGACAGCTTGTATTCCCATTCGCCCGTCAGTTCCGGCGCCGTCAGTTCGTTCACGCCGAGGCCGCGCAGCAAGGTCATCAGCTGCGACGCCTTGGCGGTCGGGATCAGTTCCCGGCCTTCACGCACCAGGTAGCGTTCCGTCAGCAAGCCCTCGATGGTGGCCGCGCGCGTGGCTGGCGTGCCCAGGCCCTTGCCGGCCATGGCGTCGCGCAACTCGTCGTCCTCGACCAGCTTGCCGGCGCCTTCCATGGCCGACAGCAGCGTCGCTTCCGTGTAGCGGGCGGGCGGCTTGGTGACCAGGCCGTTGGCCGTCACTTTGTCCGTGTGCACGTTCTCGCCCTTGGCCACCGGCACCAGGTTGCCGCCCGTGTTGTCGGCCTTGTCCTCGTCGGACGACGCTTCCTTGCCGTAGATGGCCAGCCAGCCGGGGTTGGTCATCACCTTGCCCTCGGTCTTGAACTGGTGGCCCGACACTTCCGTGTAGCGGGTCGTCACCTGGAACTCGGCCGGCGGGAAGAACACGGCCATGAAGCGGCGCGTGACCAGGTCGTACAGCTTCTGCTCGGGCTCGGACAGGTTCTTGGGCGCGATCGTGGTCGGGATGATGGCGAAGTGGTCCGAGATCTTGGTGTTGTCGAAGATGCGCTTGTTCGGCTTGACCCAGCCCTTGTCCAGGATCTGCTTGGCGAACTGGTGGTAGTTCGGGTTGTCCTTCACCACCTCCAGCGCCTGCATCACGGTCGGCATGTAGTCTTCGGGCAGGTGGCGCGAATCGGTACGCGGGTAGGTCAGCACCTTGTGCTTCTCGTACAACGCCTGGGCCAGGCCCAGCGTGTTCTTGGCCGAGAAGCCGAAGCGCGAGTTGGCCTCGCGCTGCAAACTGGTCAGGTCGAACAGGGCCGGCGCCATCGAGCTGGTCGGCTTGGCCTCCTCGGTCACCTTGCCCTGCTTGCCCACGCAGGCCATGGCGATGGTGTCGGCCGCGGCCTTGCTCCACAGCCGCTCAGCCTTCTTCTCGGGGTCGGTGTCGTCCTTCTTGAATTTGGTGTCGAGCCAGCGGCCTTCATACACGCCAGCCGCGCACACGAACTGCGCGCGCACTTCCCAGAAGTCGCGCGGCACGAATTTCTTGATCTTCTCCTCGCGCTCGACGACGATCGACAAGGTCGGGGTCTGGACCCGGCCCACGGTGGTCAGGTAGAAGCCGCCCTCCTTCGAGTTGAAGGCCGTCATGGCGCGCGTGCCGTTGATGCCGATCAGCCAGTCCGCCTCCGAGCGGCAGCGGGCCGCGTCGGCCAGCGGCAGCATTTCCTCGTCGCTGCGCAGATGACTGAACCCGTCGCGGATGGCGCCCGGCGTCATCGACTGCAGCCACAGCCGCTTGACCGGCTGCTTGGCCTTGGCGTTCTGCGCGATCAAGCGGAAGATCAGCTCACCTTCGCGGCCCGCGTCGCATGCGTTGATGAGGGTGGTGACATCCTTGCGCTTGATCAGCTTGTTCAGCACCTTGAGCCGCGCTTCCGTCTTGGCGATGGGATTGAGCGCGAAATACGGCGGGATCATGGGCAGGTGGGCGAAGCTCCACTTGCCGCGCTTGACGTCGTGTTCTTCCGGTACGGCAATTTCCAGCAAATGGCCGACGGCGGAGGACAGCACGTAATCGTCGGACTCAAAGTACTCATCGTGCTTGGTAAAGCCGCCCAGCGTCTTCGCGATGTCGTTCGCGACAGATGGCTTCTCGGCGATGATGAGGGTTTTGCTCATATTTTGTTGTCTCGTAGTTACTCTGGGGGTGGGTACAGCATGCGCATCATACATGGGCAATGCGGCCAAGGCTGAATTTTCGCGGTCCCGGACGGTGGCGACTTGTCAAAGCGCCAATAATAAACGGGTTGCGGCGCAAAGGGCAAGCGCGCCGCGCGGCGCCGCTGAACGGTCCGTCCGACACGAACGGACGGCGGGAACGCGGCGGAAGCGCGGCATCGACCGGGCCGGCGCGCCGGCGAATGCTAGTGCAGCAGGCGCGGCGCCTGGTCTTCGTCGGCGCCGAACAGGTCGTCGAACATCAGCGCATCCGGCTCCTTGCCCTGGCTCCACAGCAGCATCAGCACGATGACCTTGAGCTTGGCCAGCGACACGGGCACCTCGTCCAGCGCCAGCGCCCGCTCGATGACGATCTCGCGTTGCAGCGGCGACAGCACCTTGGCCGATTCCAGGAACTGGATGAAGCCGATGGCCGCCGTGCCCAGCACGTCGTGCTCCTCGTCCACGTAGTAACGGGTGCCGGTGGAGGAAGCGGTCAGGGTCTGTTCCATGCCGGCCATGGCCGTCAGGTCCGTCAGCCATACGAGCGCCTCGGAAATGTCCACGTCGTCGAAACCGACGGCCGACAGTTTCCTGGCCAATGCCTCCGGTTCCGGACAGGCATCGGGACGGTAATAGGTCTCGTAGAGATAAACAAGGATGTCGAACATGGCGCTACTCTATCAGTTAAGTCAGATTCGGCACAAGTGGCGCACGGGCCGTGCAAGCCACTCCCCTATCGCCCGCAACGCTGGAACACGCCGCCCGGCAAGCGCTCGACCAGGCCGGCCAGCTCCAGCGCCAGCAACTGGTTCTGCACGGCAGGCAAGTCCAGGCCGCGCCGCAGCGCCAGCAGGGCCGGCGTGGCCGGGTCGTCGCCCAGCGCCGCCAGCAGCGGATCGACGAAGCTGTCGTCGGGCGCCGCCAGGGCCACGCCCGGCGGCTGCCCGGCCAGCGCGGCCAGCACGTCGTCGGCCGATTCGACCAGTCTGGCGCCCTCTTTAATTAGTGTGTGGCAGCCCTTGGCCAGCGTGGCGTGGATCGAGCCGGGGATCGCGTACACGTCGCGCCCCTGCGCCAGCGCCAGCCGGGCCGTGATCAGCGAGCCGGAGCCGGCCGCCGCCTCCACCACCAGCACCGCGCGCGCCAGGCCGCTGATGATGCGGTTGCGCTTGGGAAAATTGGACGATTGCGGCACCGTGCCCAGCGGATATTCGCTGACCAGGCAGCCGTGCTGCGCGATGCGGCCGGCCAGCTCCGCGTTGCGTTGCGGATAGATCACATCGATGCCGGTGCCCAGCACGGCCACCGTGCCGCCCGCGCCGCGCAGCCCGCCTTCGTGGGCGGCCGCGTCGATGCCCAGCGCCAGGCCCGACACGATCACCAACCCCGTTGCCGACAGCGCCTCGGCCATCCGCGCCGCGTTGCTGGCGCCCTGGGCGCTGGCGTTGCGGCTGCCCACCATGGCCAACGCGTCGCGCGCCAGCAGTTCGGCCCGGCCCTGCACGTACAGCAACAGCGGCGCGTCGGGCGTGGCGCGCAGCGCGGGCGGATAATCGGGGTCGTCCAGCGCCAGCACGCGGCGCTCCGGTTGCCGCCGCCAGTCGTCGATGGCGTCGAGCTGGGCGGCCACGGCGCCGGCCGTCTCGCCCGAGGTGGCGGCGGCCAAGGCGCGCGCCTGGGCGGCGTTGAGCCAGTCCGGCAATGCGGCATGGCCGGCGGCGAAGATGGCTGTCGGGGAGATGAAGTCAGCGAGCAGGCGGTGCGCCGTCAGCAGCCCCACGCGCGGCGTCAGGCTCAGGCGCAGCCAGTCCGCCAGCGGCGCGCGGGACGCTGGCGGGGGTGTCGCGGCTAGGGTATCCGTGGCTTGCACGGCGCGGCTTACTCCGGTGACTGGGCAACGTCGCCCACCTCGACCGGCGCCGTGACCTGCATGATCAAGCCGTACGAAATATGCTTGAACACGCGGAAGATAAACAAGCTGCCCACTTCCTCGTCCGGCAGCTTGACCTGCGGATCGCTCATGCCGTGCCAGCCCTTGCTGGCGCCCGGATCGCTGACGGTCCTGCCCGTATGGTACAGCTGCAGCACGGAGCCGATATCGAGTCCGTCAAGCTTGCCGCGATTAATGCTCACCACCTGGTTCTGGCCCGCATGGGTCACGCCGCCGTAGATGGCCGCCACCCGCGCCTCCACCCGCTGCTCGGGCGGATGCGGCACATAGTTGCGCATCGGCGTGGGCGGCGCCTGCATCAGCTGGTCGCCCACGCCCATTTCCTCCTTGGCCGTGGCCACGGTGAAGGTGTGCACGTCGCTGCCCGGCTTGGCCGGGGTGCGCAGCTTGAGCGTGCCCAGATAGAACGCCTCGTAACCGATCACGGCCTTGGTGACGGGGTCCTTCAGCGCGTTGCCGGGGCGGAACGCCTGGAACGAGGTGCCATCCTTCAAATCGCCGCGCACATAGGCCTTGTCGTCCTTGCCGAGGAACACGTGGCCCTCCTGGGTGGCGATGATGCGCGGCGCGTTGTTCAGCTCGTCGTTCTCGATGATCAGCGGCTGGGTCAGGAACGGTTCGATCACCCCGGACGGGATGGACGGCACGGCGTCCTTGCCCAGGCCTTCCGTGCGCACCTGGGGCGACAGGCGCAGCGTGTTGGCGCCGCTGCCGTCGCCGGCCTCGATCTTGTTGCCCAGCCGCAGGCGGCCGGCGGCGCGGTCGAACCAGATGATCTGGCCCGGATAGATCCAGTGCGGGTTATGGATCTGTTCCTTGTTCAAGTCCCACACTTGCGGCCAGCACCAGGGCTTTTCCAGGAAGCGGCCGGAGATGTCCCACAGCGTGTCCCCTTTGACCACCAGATGCTGGTCCGGCGCGTCGGGCCGGAACTGGCAGTCCATGGCCTGCGCCGGGAGGGCGGCGGCCGCCGAAAAAAGGGCCGCCACGAACAAGCGGGTGCCGACTGTGCTAAAATTTTTCATTCATAATGTCCGTTAAGTGCAGCTCGGCGCTGGGCCGGGGGGCCTGCCCGCCACAGCAAAAAAGAGCGGCGATACGCTACCCTTTCGATGCGTGGGGAACGAGAAGGCTGGCCTCGGGCTTGCCATACTGAATCAAATTCTGCCCACAAAACCCTCAACTAGCAAGCGAAACCACGCTCAGGCGGCGGGCGCGGCTGTTGCATTTTTGACGGGGCCGGCGCACGATTTGCCGCACGCGACACCACGCCAGTTGTTAAGGCGATCACACAGTTATTAATTCGCTTACCCAGTTAAACTTAGTCAAAGTCAGCATGTCCATACTCAATATCCTGCGTTACCCCGACCCGCGCCTGCACAAGGTCGCCCAGCCCGTCACCCAGTTCGACGCCCGGCTCGAAAAGCTGGTGGCCGACATGGCCGAAACCATGTACGACGCGCCCGGCATCGGCCTGGCCGCCTCGCAGGTGGACGTGCACGAGCAACTGATCCTGGTCGACATTTCCGAAACCAAGGATGCGTTGGTCGCCTACATCAATCCGGAAATCATCTGGGCCAGCGACGAGATGCAGGTCTACGACGAGGGCTGCCTGTCCGTGCCCGGCATTTACGACGGCGTGGAACGCCACGCGCGCGTCAAGGTGCGCGCGCTGGACGTCAAGGGCCAGCCGTTCGAGGTGGAGGCGGAAGGCCTGCTGGCCGTGTGCCTGCAGCACGAGATGGATCACCTGAAGGGCAAGGTGTTCGTCGAATACCTGTCGCCGCTCAAGCGCAACCGCATCAAGGCCAAGCTGCTGAAGGAAGAACGCGGCATGGTGCGTGAAACGAGCCTGCGCGCCCAGGGCCGCCGTCACTGATCCCTCCCCGCCGCCCGGCGCGGCGGCACGCGTCACCAAGGAACAATAAAAATGAAAGTGATCTTCGCCGGCACGCCGGAATTCGCCGCCGTGGCCCTGCAGGCGCTGCACGAGGCGGGCTTTGAGATTCCCCTGGTGCTGACCCAGCCCGACCGCCCGGCCGGGCGCGGCATGCATCTGCAGCCATCGGCCGTCAAGCAATACGCCGTGGCGCATGGCATGGAAGTGCTGCAGCCGCTGTCGTTGCGCATGGACGCCAAGGACCCGCAACGCGCGGCCGAGGCGAAGGCGGCCCACGAACGCCTGCTGGCCACCGACTACGACGTGATGGTGGTGGCGGCCTACGGCCTGATCCTGCCGCGCAGCACGCTCGATATCAAACCCTGCCTGAACATCCACGGTTCGCTGCTGCCGCGCTGGCGCGGCGCCGCGCCCATCCACCGCGCCATCGAAGCGGGCGACGCGGAGACGGGCATCACCATCATGCAGATGGAGGAAGGACTGGACACCGGCCCCATGCTGCTGGTCGAACACGTGGCCATCGGCGCCGACGACACCACCGGCACCATGCACGACAAGCTGGCCGCGCTCGGCGGCACGATGATCGTGCAGGCGCTGCGCAAGCTCGAACAAGGCACGCTGGAAGCGGTGCCGCAGCCGGAAGCGGGCGTATGCTACGCGGCCAAGATCAGCAAGGACGAGGCGGCGCTCGACTTCAAGCTGAGCGCGGAGGAAATCAGCCGCAAGATCCGCGCCTTCAATCCCTTCCCTGGCGCGCACGCGAACGTGAACGGCACCACCGTCAAACTGTGGGGCGCCACGGTGCTGGACGAGGACTGCACGGCGCCGGCCGGCCACGTGATCGCGGCGGACCAGGAGCATGGCATCGTCGTCGCCTGCGGCGCCGGCGGACTGCGGCTGACGGAGCTGCAAAAGCCGGGCGGCAAACGCATGCCGGCCTCGGAGTTCATCAAGGCCTTCCCGCTCGAAGACCAGCGCTTCGCGTGAACGCGCACACTTCCCTCCTCGCCTGACCGGCCGCATGGACCAGCTGGCGGCCATGCGCGCCTTGCGCCGGGTGGTGGAACTGGGCAGTTTCACGGCCGCCGCCGACGCGCTTGGCGTCTCGCACACGGTCGTGTCGCGCCAGATCAGCCACCTGGAAGCGAAGCTGGGCGCGCAACTGCTGAACCGCACCACGCGTCGTTTCGCGCTCACCACGGCCGGCACGGAATACTACGCGGCCTGCAAACACATCCTCGACGCACTTGACGACGCCGACCGCGCCGTCGGCCAGCACCAGGCCAATCCCAGCGGCACCTTGCGCATCAACGCGCCGATGGCGTTCGGCACGCAGGAACTGGCGCGCTGGCTGCCGCAGTTCATGGCCAGCTATCCCGAACTGCGGGTGGACCTGGTGTGCAACGACCGCATCGTCGACCTGATCGAAGATGGCTTCGACGTAGCGCTGCGGCTCGCGCGCGAGCTGCCCGATTCCACCTTGATCGCCAAACGGCTGGCCAGCAGCCGCGTGATGCTGGTGGCCTCGCCCGACTATCTGCGCCGGCACGGCGCGCCGCGCACGCCGCACGATCTGCTGGAGCACAACTGCCTGACCTACACCCAGGTGGCGCGGCCGCAGGAATGGCGCTTCACGGCGCCCGATGGCGGGGATGTGGCCGTCACCGTGCGCGGCAGCCTGCAAGCCAACACCGGCATGGCCTTGTGCACGGCGGCGCTGGCCGGCACTGGCATCGCGACGACGGCATCGTTCATCGCCTACGCCGACCTGCGCAGCGGCGCGCTGGTGCAAGTGCTGCCCGACTACCCGATGCGCCCACGCGAGCTGTATGTGCTGTACCCGCACAACCGCCACCTGTCGCCGAAGGTGCGGGTGTTTGTTGACTTTGCCGCCGCACTCTACGCGCAACGGCAATGGGATTGAGCAGGCCTACCGTCCCAGCAACATAGGCTGCGCTTGCGGCAGCCCAGTTCAAGCAATCACCGGCAATTCCAGCAGCGTATTGGTGGTCAGCACCTGCGCGAAGTTGTCGGACAGGGCCGTCAACGTCACGTTGTGCAGGTCGGCCGCGCTGCTCACGCCGCCGTTCCAGCCGTCGATGTCGCGCGAGGCGCTGGCGTCGGCCACCACCAGCACGTCGTATTTCTGCGCGCCGAACTGGCGCGCGTCGCGCGCGGCCGTGGACACGCACATGTGCGTCATCAGCCCCGCGATGATCAGCGTGCGGATGCCGCGCGCCTGCAACTGCGCGTGCAGGTCGGTGCCGGTGAAGCTGCTGACGCGGTCCTTGCGCACCACGACATGCTGCGGCCGCACGGCCAGTTCCGGGTGGATCTCGGCCATCACGCTGCCTTCCGCAAAGATGGGCGCGGCCGGGCCGTTCACATGCTGGATGTGGAACACGGGCATGCCGTGGGCGTCGGCCAGCGCGGCCAGGCGGTTGGCGTTGCGCAGCGCCGGCAGGCCGTCCGGGATCGGCACGCGGCCGTTGTAGTACTCGTTCTGGAAATCGATCAGCAGCACGGCGGTGCTGGCGGCGGCCAGTTGCTGGACGGGGGCGATGCCGGCGATGCTGCGCAGGGTGGCGGTCATGGTGTGCTCCTCAAGAAGTGGTCAGTGCAGCCATCTTATTTGCACGCCCAACGTCACACCAGACGCTATCCATCACATGATTTGTGCATATTTTGCACAAATAACCCCCTTGTTGCTGCGACGCAGCAGCCGCCTGAAGCTTCCGCCGCGATGCCGTATAATTTTAGACCGCCGTCAACTTTTCCAGCGGCCGCCCTCCCGCCCACAGAAAGTATCAAATGAACAATACCGTGTCCCGTCCCGCCATGTCCAAGACCGATGCCCAACTGCGCGAGATCCTGTCGCGCCGGATCATGATCCTCGACGGCGCGATGGGCACCATCATCCAGCAGTACAAGCTGGACGAGACGGCCTACCGCGGCGGCCCCGCCGGTCGCTTCATCGACTTCGCCGCGCCGGTCGACAGCGGCGCGCGCGAGCTGTTCGTCAAGGGCAACAACGAACTGCTGACGCTGACCCAGCCCCAGGTGATCCAGGAGATCCACGAACGCTACCTGGCCGCCGGCGCCGACATCATCGAAACCAACACCTTCGGCGCCACCACGATCGCCCAGGACGACTACCACATGGCGCACCTGGCGCGCGAGATGAACGTGGCCGCCGCCAAGCTGGCGCGCGCCGCCTGCGACAAGTACAGCAGCGCCGACAAGCCGCGCTTCGTGGCCGGCGCGCTCGGCCCCACGCCGAAGACGGCCTCCATCTCGCCCGACGTGAACGACCCGGCGGCCCGCAACATCACCTTCGACCAGCTGGTGGCGGCCTACCACGAACAGGTGGAAGGCCTGGTCGAGGGCGGCGTCGACATCCTGCTGGTGGAAACCATCTTCGACACGCTCAACTGCAAGGCCGCGCTGTTCGCCATCGACCAGTTCTTCACCGACCACCCCGAGGTGCCGCGCCTGCCGCTGATGATCTCGGGCACGGTGACGGACGCCTCGGGCCGCATCCTGTCGGGCCAGACCGTGCCCGCGTTCTGGAACTCGGTGCGCCACGCCAGGCCGCTCACCATCGGCCTCAATTGCGCGCTGGGCGCGGCCCTGATGCGCCCCTACGCCGAGGAGCTGTCGCGCATCGCCGACACCTACGTCTGCATCTACCCCAACGCCGGCCTGCCCAACCCGATGAGCGACACCGGCTTCGACGAGCTGCCGGCCGACACCTCGGCCCTGCTGCGCGAATTCGCCGACGCCGGTTTCATCAACGTGGCCGGCGGCTGCTGCGGCACCACGCCCGACCACATCCAGGCCATCGCCCAGATGCTGGCCACGACGGCGCCGCGCACCGTGCCCACCGTGCCGGTGGCGCAGCGCCTGTCGGGCCTGGAGCCGTTCACCATCGACGACGACTCGCTGTTCGTCAACGTGGGCGAGCGCACCAACGTGACCGGCTCCAAGGCCTTCGCGCGCATGATCCTCAACGAGCAGTACGACGAGGCGCTCAGCGTGGCGCGCCAGCAGGTCGAGAACGGCGCCCAGGTGATCGACATCAACATGGACGAGGCCATGCTCGACTCGCAGGCCGCCATGACGCGCTTCCTCAACCTGATCGCGTCCGAACCGGACATCTCGCGCGTGCCCATCATGATCGACTCGTCCAAGTGGTCGGTGATCGAGGCGGGCCTCAAGTGCGTGCAGGGCAAGTCCATCGTCAACTCAATCTCGATGAAGGAAGGCGAGGAGGAGTTCATCCGCCAGGCGCGCCTGTGCCTGCGCTACGGCGCGGCCGTGATCGTGATGGCCTTCGATGAGAAGGGCCAGGCCGACACCTTCGAGCGCAAGACCGAGATCTGCGCGCGCGCCTACAAGGTGCTGACCGAGCAGGTCGGCTTCCCGCCCGAGGACATCATCTTCGACCCCAACATCTTCGCCATCGCCACCGGCATCGAGGAGCACAACAACTACGCGGTGGACTTCATCAACGCCACCCGCTGGATCAAGGACAACCTGCCGCACGCGAAGATCTCGGGCGGCGTGTCGAACGTCTCGTTCAGCTTCCGCGGCAACGACCCGGCGCGCGAGGCCATCCACACCGTGTTCCTGTACCACGCCATCAAGGCCGGCATGACCATGGGCATCGTCAACGCCGGCATGGTGGGCGTGTACGACGACCTGCCGGCCGAGCTGCGCGAGCGGGTCGAGGACGTGGTGCTGAACCGCCGCGAGGACGCGACCGAACGCATGATCGAATTCGCCGGCACGCTCAAAGCGGGCGGCAAGCAGGAGGCGCAGAACCTCGAATGGCGCGGCCATCCGGTCGAGAAGCGCCTGGCGCACGCGCTGGTGCACGGCATCACGCAATGGATCACCGAGGACACCGAGGAGATGCGCCAGCAGGTGGCCGCGTCCGGCGGCCGTCCGATCCACGTGATCGAAGGCCCGCTGATGGACGGCATGAACATCGTCGGCGACCTGTTCGGCCAGGGCAAGATGTTCCTGCCGCAGGTGGTCAAGTCGGCGCGCGTGATGAAGCAGGCCGTGGCCCATCTGATCCCGTTCATCGAGGAGGAAAAGCTGGCCGAGGAGAAGCGCACCGGCATCGTGGCCAAACCGAAGGGCAAGATCGTCATGGCGACGGTGAAAGGCGACGTGCACGACATCGGCAAGAACATCGTGTCCGTGGTCCTGCAGTGCAATAACTTCGAGGTGGTCAACATGGGCGTGATGGTGCCGTGCTCCGAGATCCTGGCGCGCGCCAAGCTGGAGAACGCCGACATCATCGGCCTGTCCGGCCTGATCACGCCGTCGCTGGAGGAGATGGCCCACGTGGCCAAGGAACTGCAGCGCGACGAGCACTTCCGCATGATGAAGATCCCGCTCTTGATCGGCGGCGCCACCACCAGCCGCGCCCACACGGCTGTCAAGATCGCCCACAACTATGAGGGCCCCGTGGTGTACGTGCCGGACGCGTCGCGCTCGGTGTCGGTGGCGCAGTCGCTGCTCACGCCCGAGAGCCGCGAGCAGTACATCGCCGAGATCGCGCAGGACTATGTGCGCATCCGCGAGCAGCACGCCAGCAAGAAGGCGCTGCCGATGGTGACGCTGGCCCAGGCCCGCGCCAACAAGGCGGTGCTGCCGTTCGCGCCCGTCAAACCCAAGTTCATCGGCCGCCGCGTGTTCAAGAACGTGGACCTGGCCACCATCGCCCAGTACATCGACTGGGGCCCGTTCTTCCAGACCTGGGACCTGGCCGGCCCCTTCCCCGCCATCCTGAAGGACGAGGTGGTGGGCGAGGCGGCCAGCAAGGTGTACGAGGAAGGCCAGGCCCTGCTCAAGAAGCTGATCGACGGCCGCTGGCTGACCGCCAACGGCGCGGTGGCGCTGCTGCCGGCCAACAGCGTCAACGACGACGACATCGAGGTCTACACCGACGACAGCCGCGAGACCGTGGCCTTCACCTACTACGGCCTGCGCCAGCAGGGCGTGCGCCCGGTGATCGACGGCGTGCAGCGCCCCAACCAGTGCCTGGCCGACTTCATCGCGCCCAAGGCGTCGGGCGTGCACGACTACATCGGCATGTTCGCGGTGACGGCCGGCCTGGGCATCGAGAAATACGAACAGCGCTTCGAGGATGCGCACGACGACTACTCGTCCATCATGCTCAAGTCGCTGGCCGACCGCCTGGCCGAGGCGTTCGCCGAGTACCTGCACGAGCGCGTGCGCAAGGACCTGTGGGGCTACGCCACGGCCGAGACGCTCAGCAACGACGACATGATCGCCGAGAAGTACCAGGGCATCCGCCCGGCGCCCGGCTATCCGGCCTGCCCCGAACACACGGTCAAGGCCGACCTGTTCAAGGTGCTGCAGGCCGAGGAGATCGGCATGGAACTGACGGAGTCGTTCGCCATGTATCCGGGCGCGGCCGTGTCAGGCTTCTACTTCGCCCATCCCCAGTCGAAATACTTCGTGGTCGGCAAGATCGGCCAGGACCAGCTGGACGACATGGCGGCCCGCCGCCACGTCAGCAAACAGGATCTGGAACGCTGGCTGGCGCCGAACCTGTCGTAATTCCCGGCCGTCCGGCGGGCGGCCGCGCCAGCAGCCGCGAATCGGGCGGCAGGCTGGCCTGCAGCAGCTTGAGCGCCTCGGCCGTCAGCGCCACGAAGGCGTTCTGGTGCTCGGCCAGCTGGCGCGTCATCCACTGCCAGCCTGCCTCCGTCTCCTGCAGCCAGACGCTGCCGTCCGGGAACGCGGACGGCAGCGCATCCAGATCCGCCCGCAGCACGATCTTGCTGCGCGGCCCCCACAGGTAATCGGGCGGCGTCTCCTTGCGCCACGCGAAACCATTCCTCTCCGCGTAGGTATGGTTGTGGCGGAACGTCAGGTCCACCACGTCCGGCTCGCCGAGCCCGTCGGCCGACTCGATCCAGCAGTGATAGGCGCCGCCGGCCGGGTTGGCGAACGCCGCGTCGTCGGCCATGCGCATCAGCTGGCCGCCGCCGCAATCGACGGCCGCCAGCCCCGCCACGGGGCGGTACACGCGATCGAGCACGATGCTGATCAGGTTGGCGCCGACCACCGCGTACACATGGCATAGCGAGCAATACTGCCGCGGATAATAGGTCCGTATCGTCTGGTTGACGCAGTGGGCGATCAGCGACTGGATGGCGAGGGGCATGGGACTGCTTTCGAAACGCGCTTGTATCCTTATGTAACGGCATGTTTCAAGGAAACTTTACCCTAAGGCAACTCACTTCGCACGGGCAAGCGTGCGCCATGGGGCGGCGGGAACTGGCTACCATGGGTCTTCGCTAGCCCCCGGCCCACCGCCGCAGCGACCGGGCCGGGAACTTTTGGCGTGAACGGCGGCCTAATATGCATGGCCGCCGCAGGCGCCGGCCATCATTTCATGGAGGCATTTATGGCAACCAATCCCGATACCACGTCCATTTCGGCCCGGCGATGGCAGGACCAGCTGATCCTGCTGCTGGGGCTGTGGCTGTTCATCACCCCCTGGGTGTTTTCCTACGCGATCCCGTCGGCGCCGGCCTGGAACGCGTTCATCTCCGGCGCCGTGATCGCGGTGCTGGCCGCGTTCGAGCTGTACCGCACCTACTTCTGGGCCGTGCTGCTCAACCTGTTCGTCGGCTTGTGGGTGGCCATCTCGCCGTGGGTGCTGAAGGTGGCGGACCAGCGTCCGCTGATGTGGAACGAGCTCATCGTGGGGCTGGCCGTGGTCGTGCTGGCGCTGTGGGAAATGCAGACCGATCCCGAATTGCACAAGCACTGGCCGGGCGCCGGGCACGCCACCTGAACCTGGCGGCCGAAAAAAAAACGCCGCGCGGGGCGCGGCGGTCGGAGCAAGGCGGCCGGTCGTTACAGCGCGTAGCGCACCACGTTGTCGCTCCATTCGAAGGCGGCCATTTCCAGCTCCACCAGTTCATCGGTGGACATGGCCAGGTCGCGCAGCGTGGGGATGATGTGCTGATCCATCTCCTCGATGCGCTCGATGCATTCGGCCAGCTTGAGCAGGTCGCCGAAGAAGCCGCCGCGGAACATCAGCGCCTCGGCCACCTCGTCGTTGACGGGGATCTGCTGCAGGATGTCGGCCATCGGCATGCCGAACAGCGTGTCCATCAGCGACATGATGCCGACCGTGAACGCGATGTCGGCCGCGTGGCGGTGGCTGGGCCGCAGCTTGCTGGCCAATAACTCCAGCAGGCGGCCGCGCGTGGTGGCCAGCATCAGCAGCGGGGTCATGCTATGGCCCCGCTTGCTCGGTTCCGCGTACAGCATGATCTGCAGCCAGCGCTGCAGCTGGCGCCGGCCCAGGATGGTGACGGCCTGGCTCAGCGAGTCGATGCGCTGGCGCGCGCCCACGGCCGGCGTGTTGACCAGGCGCAGCAGGTTCAGGGCCAGCGACACGTCGCGCTTGATGGCGCGTTCGATCTCGAGGTTGTCCGCGTCCGACGTCACCAGCGTCATCAGCTCCATGACGGCCAGTTGCGACGGCGACAGTTTCTTGCCGCTCATGATGACGGGCTTGGCGAAGTAATAGCCCTGGAAGTAGTCGAAGCCCAGATCGAGGCAATTCTTGAACTCGTCGCGGGTTTCCACTTTCTCCGCCACCAGCTTCTTGTTGTCCTGGCGGAAGCGCGGCGCCAGCTTCATCAGATCGGCCAGCGGCATGTGGCGCATGTCCATCTTCACGTATTCCACCAGCGGCAACAGGGCCTGGACGTGGCCCGTGTCGGAACTGACGTCGTCGAGGGCGAAGCTGAACCCCTGGCCCACCAGCTCCGTCATCCGGCGCAGCACGTCCGGCGCGAGGGCCACCGTGTCGGCCACCTCCAGCACCACCTTCTCGCGCGGCAGGAAGGAGAAGATGTCGCTCATGATGACGTCGGCGTCGGCGTGCACGAAGCCGAGCGCGTCGCCCACCACCCGCTCCATGCCCAGCTGGGCCGCATGGGCGATGACGGAGGCGGTGGCCGACAGGTCGTTGGTGACATGGGCCGGCCCCACGGGCGCGTTGCGGAACAACAGCTCGTAGCCGAACAGCGCCTGCTGGCGGTCCAGTATCGGTTGACGGCCCAGGTAAAACTCGCGCACGCGCAAGCTTTGCGGGGACGTATCGTTGCGGGATAGATCGATCATTGCCTGGTCTGGTCGGGCGGCAGCGGCGGCTCACAGGCGACACCCAACACCACTGCGCGCGGTTGAAAACGGAGAATGGCTCTACTTTACTGCATTTATTCCCTATTCCTCATATTTTGCCGTCCGTGGCCGCCCGATACTTATACTATTTCAATGCTATCCCCTACTTGCGGCATGCCATCTACAAATAGTTTCAGTTCGCCTGGCACGAACGGCGTCCACTGCTCGTTGGTCGTCAGCGGCTGGGTGACGATGATGGCCACCCGGTCGTCCGGTGTCGTCACCTGCGAAAAGTCGACGCTCACATCCTCGTCCGACAGCTTGGCCGTGTCGAACGGGTATTGCCGCACCAGGTAGTACAGGGCCGTGGAACAGTGGGCGAACAGTTCCGTTCCGCTCGACAACAGCATGTTGAACGTGCCGTGGGTCGCGATCTCGCGCACCAGTTCGCCCAGCGCGGCCCGCAATTGATGGAGCGGCGGGCGCGTGTCGCCGAAGCGGGCGCGCAGTTGCTGCAGCAGGTAGCAGAAGGCCCGTTCGCTGTCCGTGTCGCCCACGGGCCGGTAGGCGCCGTCGAGCACGGGCGCGAATTGCTTGAGGTCGCCGTTGTGGGCGAACACCCAGTAGCGGCCCCACAGCTCGCGCACGAACGGATGGCAATTCTCCAGCGCCACGTGGCCCTGGGTGGCCTTGCGGATATGGGCGATGACGTTCCTGGACTTGATCGGGTAGCGTTTGATCAGCTCGGCCACGGGCGAGGCCACGGCCGCCTGGTGGTCGACGAAGTGGCGCACGCCGGCGCCCTCGAAAAAGGCGATGCCCCAGCCGTCGTGGTGGGTATCGGTCTGGCCGCCGCGCATGGCGAAGCCGGTGAAGCTGAACACGATGTCCGTGGGGACATTGCAGTTCATGGCGAGAAGTTGGCACATGGTTCGGTGTCGGGAAAGGCGAAGCAAATCCCAACCATACCATGGCCCGGAGGCGGCGTCGCCGGAATCCGGCGCCCGCCCCCGTCATCCGTGCGGCGAACGCTCAGTGCAGCAGGACGGGCTGACTCATCAGCGAGTCATAATTGCCGAGGAATTCGTCGATCTCGGCCATGGTCGGTTCGCCGGCGATCAACTGGTTGACGTCGCGCCGGAATGACTGGGCAAGCACGCCGGCGATGAAGATTTCACGTTTGCCGCCCTTGTCGACGATTTCATAGCCGCCGAACCGCAAGGCCTCAAGGTCCCGGTCGGCGCCGAACTCGACCACACTGTATTGCTCGCTGTTGTAGATGAGATTCATTTTGCTTCCTTCACGCTAAGGGGCGGAACGCCGGCGATCCGCCTTCAGCAACCACGTGGGGCTGGCGGCGGGCGTTTTCAAGGGACCGCAAGACGGCCCGCGAAGCAAGCGGGGTCAGGCCGCGATGTCGGCTTGCAATGCCAGCAAGGAACCATAGGGCGCCTCGGACAGCCAGCTGCGCAGCTGGTCGAGGTGGCTGGCCGTTGCCAGGCTGATGTAGAGCCGCGCGGGGGCATGGCGCAGCACACGGTTCAATGTTACGCGCAAAACGAGATTGCCGCTGCAATGCAGGCAGCCCGGGGCGATACGCAACAGTTGCGGCGCCGGGGACGCGGGCGCCGCCCCCGCCGGATCGGCAGGATCGGCCGGATCGGCCAGGTCGGCCAGCGCGGAGTTGCCATCCGACAATCCCTCGAGGATGACGGTGGTGGCCAGCCCCGGCCGCAGGTGGGCGGCGATGGCGGCCTCGCGGGCCCCGGCGGACGGGCCCGTGACCAGCCAGGTGGCGACGGGGGCGCGCGGCGCGGGGCCGCCCGCCCGCCCCTGCGCCGTCATGCGTTCTTCTTAGCCAGCTTGCCCGGTTCCACGCCCAGTTGCTTGAGCTTGCGGTACAGGTGGGTGCGCTCCAGGCCCGTCTTCTCGGCCACGCGCGTCATGCTGCCGCCTTCGCGGCCCAGGTGGTGCTCGAAATACATGCGCTCGAACGCGTCGCGCGCTTCACGCAGCGGCAGATCGAACGACAGGTTGAACATGTGGTTGTCGCCACCGGCGATGGTCGCGCCGGGACGGGCCGCGGCCGCCTGCGGCGCCTGGGCGCCGAAGCCGCCGCCGGCGCTTTCCTCGGCCTGGGCCTGCTGGGCGGGACGGGCCGCCAGCGCCGGCGCGCGCACGGTTTCCTGGGCCCGGGTCAGGCCCTGCTGCACGGCCTTGAGCAGCTTTTGCAGCGCGATCGGTTTCTCCAGGAAGTTGAGCGCGCCGATGCGGGTCGCCTCGACGGCCGTGTCGATGGTGGCGTGGCCCGACATCATGATCACGGGCATGGTCAGCAAGCCGTCGCGCTGCCATTCCTTGAGCAGGGTGACGCCATCGGTGTCCGGCATCCAGATATCGAGCAGCACCAGGTCGGGCGCCCCGCCGGCGCGCGCTTCGCGCGCCTGCTGCGCGTTCTCGGCCAGCTGAATTGCATGTCCTTCATCGCTGAGGATTTCCGAGAGCAACTCACGGATCCCCATTTCATCATCCACTACCAGTATGTTTGCCATCTATCCCTGCCCTTCCTCATTTCGCCGCTTTATTCGGCAATGATTTTTTGTGGTCATTGCAACGTTAGGTATTTTGCGTCGCCGGCGCTAACTTTAACAGCAAAATCAGCACGGACGCACCACTTCTATCGACATGGTTCTGGATATCGATCCTGCCGCCATGTTCGTCGATAATCTTTTTCACCATCGCCAGGCCCAGGCCGGTGCCGCGCGCCTTGGACGTGACATACGGTTCGAACGCCCTGGCCAGGATCTTGGGCGCGAAACCGGGGCCGTTGTCGGCGATGGCCAGCCGCACGGCCGTGCGCGTGCTGCCGTCCGCGCCCTGATAATGAATGGCTTCCGTGACGACGTCAATCCGCGGCGTCACGCCGCCCGCGGGCAGCTCGGCCATCGCGTCCTGGGCGTTCTGCAGCAGGTTGTGGATCACCTGGCGCAGCTGGGTCGGATCGCCCATCACCAGCGGCAGGCCCGGGGCCAGCTGCGGGTGGATGATGTCGTCGCCCTCGCCGCTCACGTACAGGTGCAATATCTCGTCGACCAGCCCGTTCAGGTCCAGCGGCTCCAGCACGGCCGGCGGGGTCTTCGCGTAGTCGCGGAAGTCGTCGACCATGCGCTTCATGGCCGCTACCTGGTTGACGATGGTGGTGGTGCCCCGGTTCAGCAGCTCCGCCTCGGGCGGGGCCAGCTTGTCCTCCAGTTTCATCTGCAGCCGCTCGGCCGACAGCTGGATCGGCGTGAGCGGGTTCTTGATCTCGTGCGCCAGCCGGCGCGCCACCTCGCCCCAGGCCACCGAGCGCTGGGCCGAGATCACGTCCGAGATGTCGTCGAACACGACGATGTAGCCGCTGCCGCTTTCGACCGGCAGGCGCGAGCCGCGCGTGAGCAGGGTCAGCTCGCTGTCCTCGCCGCCGCCGGGACGGCGCGGCACCTCGATCTGGCGCTGCCAGTGCAGGCGCCCGGCGCTGCGGCCGGCGGCCGACTGCGCGCTCTGGGCCGCGAACGCGTTGACGATGGCGCCGCCGAACTCCTGCAGCCCGTCCACGTCCGTCAGCCGGCGCCCGATCAGGGCCGGGCCCGGCTGCTGCAGGATGCGCTCGGCCGAGTCGTTGCAGCTGACCAGGTGGAATTCGCCGTCCAGCACCACCACCCCGGCCGACATATTGGCCAGCACCGACTCCAGGTGGGCCTTGGCGTTCTGCAGCGCGGCGCGGTTGCGCTCGACGGCGCTGCGCGCCTCCGACAGCTGGCGCGTCATGGTGTTGAACGACTGGGTCAGCGTGCCCAGCTCGTCGGAGGTGGCCACGATGGGGCGCGGCGACAGGTCGCCCTCGGCCACGGCGCGCGTGCCCTCGGCCAGCAGCAGCAGCGGCTGGGCCAGGTCGCTGGCGATCAGGAAGGCGCTGGCGATGGCGCCGAACACGGCCAGCAGCAGGGTCAGGGTCAGCGTCTCGATGTACATCTTGCGCAGGCCCACGCGGGCCACGAAGCGCTCCTTGTATTCGCTGTAGGCGCTGCGGATGGTCTCGCCGTTGCTGGCCAGCTGGGCCGGCGCCAGCTGGATCAGCTGCAGGAAGCGCGGCGCCAGGTGGGTGCCGTTCGGCTGCACATGGTCGGGGATGGCCATCAGCACCCGCAGGCGCAGCGTGCTGTTGGCTTCGGGTAGTTCGCGCGGGGCCGTGATCATGTCGCTGCGCAGCTCGCTGCCGCCCTCGGCCGCGCCGTACGAGGCGTCGGTCTTGGCCTTGTCCATCATCTCGGTGGTGGGCAGGTCGGCCGACAGGTTGCCGCTGTTGTTGGCGCGCGCGCTGACGATCAGGCCGCCCTCGGCGTCGACGATGATGGCGTTCTGCATGCCCGGCTGCAGCTTGACCAGGCGCGCCAGCATGGCCGGCTCGCTGCCGTAGGGGTTGTCGGCCAGCTGCTGCACCGTCTTGCGCGCCGTGCTATCGAGCTCGGCCAGCACCGTGTCCAGCCCGGCCCGGCCCAGGTTGATGCCCGATTCGAGCGCCTCCTCCACGTGCACGTTGAACCACGATTCGATCGAGTGCGACACGAACTGCACCGAGACCAGGAAGATCACCAGGCCCGGCAGCACGCCGATGGCGGCGAACAGCAGCACCAGCCGCGTCATCAGGCGCGAGCCGAACTTGCCGCTCTTGAAGCGCGCGTACAGCCGGAACAGCGACACGGCCACCAGCACCAGCAGGGCCACGGCCATGGCCGCGTTCAGGCCCAGCAGCCAGGAATAGTAGCGGTCGAAGAAGCCGGAATTGTCGGACGCGGTGGCCAGCAGGAACAACAGGATGCTGACGATGGCGCCGCCAACGACGAACAGATACCGCAGGGCCTTGGTCACTTACTCCGCCCTGTACTGGAAGGTCTTCTTGTCCGACGCCAGGCGCCATTCACTGTTGTTGAAGGCGTTGACCTGGATCGGCTTGGGCAGGTAGTCGCGGTCCATGCCCATGCGCAGCGTCACGTTGTAGGTCTCGCCCACCTTGAGCGCGCCGCGCGGCGCCACCACCCAGCGGCTGGGCCGGCGGATCAGGAACAGCGCGTCCTCCAGCGACGAGAAGCTTTGCTGCACGCTGCCGATCACGGCCACGTGGTACTGGCGCGTGAGCACGTTGTAGGAGATGCGGGCCGTCTGGTGGGCCACGATGGCCTTCTCGTCGAACCAGTACCAGCGCGGGCGCGTGAATTCGATTTCGGTGGTGAAGTACAACTGCACGCCGTGCTGGATGGCGTCCTCCAGCCCGTGATTGAGGTCGAACGCGTAGTTGGCGGCCAGCCGGTAACCCTCGTCGGACGCCTCGATGTAGGCGCGCTTGATCTCCACCCCCTCGGCCGCCCGCGCCGCCGGCGCCAGCGCGCAGGCCACCATCAGCAGCAATTGCCAGGCGATGAGTCGGAGGATGCGTCGTGTCACGAGTGGGCCGGTGTTCAGTGGATCCGTCGGAAAATGGCGGGCAAAACGGTCACGCATTTTTCTGGAACAGCGCGTAAAACAATCCATCGTGATCGTGCTCCTGGTCGCCCACCGGCAGCAACTGACCGGGCGCCGCCAGCCGCGTCGCCCCGTGACGGACGGCGAATGCGGCCGCTTGCGCCTCCGATTCCTGCGGCCACAAGGAGCATGTCACGAACAGCAATTTACCACCCGGTGCCAGCATCTGCCAAAGGTTGTCGAGGATTTTGGCCGAAAGTGTTGCAAGTTGGAGCGTGTCGCCCTTGCGCCGCAACCAGCGGATATCGGGGTGGCGGCGCACGATGCCGGAGGCCGTGCACGGCACGTCGGCCAGGATGCGGTCGAACGGGCGGCCATCCCACCAGCCGGCCGACTGGGCCTCGGCGGCCCGCAGCGTGGCCTTCAATCCCAGCCGCTCCAGGTTCTCGCCCACGCGGGCCAGGCGCTTGGGGTCGGCGTCGAGCGCCGTCAGCGCGGCGTCGGCCAGCTCCAGGACGTGGCAGGTCTTGCCGCCGGGGGCGGCGCAGGCGTCCAGCACGCGCATGCCGTCGGCCACGTCCAGCAGCGGCGCGGCCAGCTGGGCGCCGGCGTCCTGCACCGACACCACGCCGTCGGCGAAGCCGGGGATCTGGGCCACGGCCACCGGCTTGACCAGCCGCACGGCCCACGGGCCGATCTGGGTGGCGGCCATGCCGGCCGCCTCCAGCGTGGCCAGGTATTGGGCCACCGTGGCCTTGCGGGCGTTCACGCGCAAGGTCAGCGGCGGCGCCATGTCGCCGGCCGCCAGGATGGCTTGCCATTGCTGGGGCCAGGCGGTCTTCATCGCGTCCAGCCACCATTGCGGGTAGTTCCATTTGGCCAGCGGCTGCAGCCGGGCCGTGTCCAGCAGGGCCTGGCGCTCGCGCAGGAAGCGGCGCAGCACGGCGTTGACCATGCCTTTGGCGCGCGCCGTGTCGGGATGGGCGTCGGCCGCCGTCACGGTCTGGTCGACCACGGTGAACGCCTCGTACGGGGCCACGGCGTCGGGCGCCGTCAACAGCGCCAGCGCGCAGGCCAGCAGGGCCGCCACCAGCGGTTCGGGCGCCTTGGGCGCCATCAGGCCGATCAGGGTTTCGCTCAGGCCCAGCTGGCGCATGCAGCGGTAGGCGATGTCCTGCATGGCGCCGCGCGCCTGCGGCGGCGCGTCCTGTTTGGCGAACACGTTGGCCAGCGCCTGCGGCAGGGCGGTGCCGGTGCGCACCTGGGCCACGGCGTGGGCCGCGCCCAGCAGGCAGAAGGCCAGCGCGTCGGGCTTGAGCGTCGTCTGGAAGCCGGTCTGCAGGGACGGCTTCAGCGCGCGCGCGTGGCTGGCCCGCAGCTTGGGCGCCGCCGGGGCGGAAGACTTCAAGGTGAGCGTCGGACGCTTGTTCATATGCTAATTCCAGGTGGGTTCCGCGCGCGATCCAGGGCGGGCCGGCGGCCGCGATCGCGCAGTATACAGCAGTGCCCGCAAGATGGGCCATGCGCGCGGCTTCGGCGGCCGGTTTGTATCGATGTTTTTACCGATAGTAGCAGGCCGCGGCCCCGGGGCCCGCTCCGCACGCCCGCGCCCCGCCCGCGCGGTGACCCGGCAGCGGCAAACCAGTATAATTACCGCTGTTTGGCCGGTGCCCGTGCGCCGGCCGTTTTCGCTTACGGACGTTTTTTTAGCGCGGCCCGGCCGCCAGATCGCACATGCTCGCCCAACAAAAACAAGATATCACCGCCCTGTTCCAGGCCGCCCTCGCCCCCCTGCTCGACGGCACCGGCATCGCCGCCAACGTCGTGCTGGAGCGCCCGCGCGACCCGTCGCACGGTGACGTCGCCTGCAACATCGCCATGCAGCTGGCCAAACAGCTCAAGATGAACCCGCGCGAACTGGCCACCAAGGTGGTGGCGGCGCTGCTGGAGAACCCGGCCGGCAAGGGCCTGGTGGAATCGGCCGACATCGCCGGCCCCGGCTTCATCAACCTGCGCGTGACGGCCGCCTCCAAGCAGGCCGTGGTCAAGTCCGTGATCGAGCAAGGCGCCGGCTACGGCATGAGTGCGGCCGGCACCGGCAAGCATGTGATCATCGAATTCGTGTCGGCCAATCCGACCGGCCCGCTGCACGTGGGCCACGGCCGCCAGGCGGCGCTGGGCGACGCGCTGTCGTCGCTGTTCATCTCGCAGGGCTACCAGGTCACGCGCGAGTTCTATTACAACGACGCCGGCGTGCAGATCCAGACCCTGGCCACCTCGGTGCAGGCGCGCGCGCGCGGCTTCAAGCCGGGCGACGCCCAATGGCCGGAATCGGCCTACAACGGCGACTACATCCAGGACATCGCCAACGACTTCCTGGCCGGGAAGACGGTGTCGGCCTCGGACGGCGCGCCCGTCACCGGCTCGGGCGACGTCAACGACATCGAGTCGATCCGCGCCTTCGCCGTGACCTACCTGCGCAACGAGCAGGACATCGACCTGCAGGCCTTCGGCGTCAAGTTCGACAACTACTACCTCGAATCGTCGCTCTACAAGGATGGCAAGGTGAACGCCGCCGTCGAGGCGCTGGTCAAGTCTGGCAAGACCTACGAGCAGGAGGGCGCGCTGTGGCTGCGCACCACCGAGTACGGCGACGACAAGGACCGCGTGATGCGCAAGTCCGACGGCACCTACACCTACTTCGTGCCGGACGTGGCCTACCACATCGTCAAGTTCCAGCGCGGCTTCACCCAGGCCATCAACGTCCAGGGTTCGGACCACCACGGCACCATCGCGCGCGTGCGCGCCGGCCTGCAGGCGGTCGGCATGGGCATCCCGCAGGGCTACCCCGACTACGTGCTGCACAAGATGGTGACCGTGATGAAGGGCGGCGAGGAGGTGAAGATCTCCAAGCGCGCCGGCTCCTACGTGACCGTGCGCGACCTGATCGAATGGTCGGGCGGCGGCGACATCGGCAAGGGCCGCGACGCCGTGCGCTTCTTCCTCATCTCGCGCAAGGCCGACACCGAGTTCGTGTTCGACGTGGACGTGGCGCTCAAGACCTCGGACGAGAATCCCGTGTATTACGTGCAGTACGCCCACGCGCGCATCTGCCGCATGCTGGAGCAGTGGACCGGCGACGAGGCCGCGCTGGCCGGCGTCGACCTGTCGCCGCTGACGGCGCCGTCGGAGGCGGCCCTGCTGGCCACGCTGGCGGCCTACCCCGAGGTGCTGGCGCGCGCCCAGGCCGAACTGGGCCCGCACCAGATCGCGTTCTACCTGCGCGACCTGGCCGCCAACCTGCACAGCTTCTACTTCGCCGAGCGCGTGCTGGTGGACGACGAGGCGCTCAAGCTGGCGCGTCTGGCGCTGATGGTGGCCACCCGCCAGGTGCTGCGCAACGGCCTGGCGCTGATCGGCGTCTCGGCTCCCGAGAAAATGTAATTGCGAAGGACATCGCCCACAATGAATCACCGCTCCGGTTTTATCCCGCGTCAGCGCCAGCAAGGCAACTTCCTGATCGGCTTTATCAGCGGCCTGGTGGTCGGCCTGGCGATCGCCGTCGTGGTCGCCCTGATGATCACCAAAGGCGCCTCGCCGTTCACCGACAAGGGCAAGACCGGCAGGGCGGCCGAGCCGACGGCCGGCCAGGTGGCCGATCCGAACAAGCCGATGTACGGCAACAAGGATGCGGCCCGCGAAGCGGCCAAGGACTTCGCGCGCGAGCCGAAGCCGCCGGCCGCCGATCCGCTGCAGCAGGCCGTCGACAGGATCCAGGCCGCGAGCGACGCCGCGCCGGCAGCCAAGGTGCCGGCGGCCCCCGCCGCCCCGGTCGTCGTGGACAAGGCCAAGCCGGCCCTGCCCGCGGCGGCCACGGCGCCGGCCGCGCAAACGGCGGCCGCCGCCTCCGGCGAGGACAAGTACATCTACTATCTGCAGGCCGGCGCCTTCCGCGAACTGGCCGACGCCGAAAGCGCGCGCGCCAAGCTGGCCCTGCTGGGCTTCGAGGCCAACGTTTCCGACCGCAGCACCGACACGGGCGTGCTGCACCGCGTGCGCCTGGGTCCCTACACGCAGGTTGAGGCGATGAACCGGGTGCGCAGCAAACTGTCCGAGAACGGCGTCGACGTTGCCGTTGTACGCAATCAAAAATAACCCACAGGAGTAGCAATGCGATTTCTGAAGCTGATTTTGGGCGCGCTGACCTTGAGCGCCATCGCCGTCACCGCCGCCGCCTCGCCGGCCGATCCCAAAGCGGGTGTCGAGTACCAGGTGCTGGCCACGCCGCAGCCCACGGACACGGGCAAGAAGGTGGAGGTGCTGGAGTTCTTCGCCTACTACTGCCCCCATTGCTACGCCTTCGAACCCTCGCTCGAAGCGTGGATCAAGAAGCAGGGCGACAACATCGTCTTCAAGCGCGTGCACGTGTCGGGCGGCGACGCCGTTTCGCCCCAGCAGAAGCTGTACCTGACGCTGGACGCGATGGGCCTGATGAACGACCAGATGCACAACAAGATCTTCAACGAGATGCATGTGGCGCACAACCGCCTGAACCGCGACGATCTGGTGTTCGACTTCGTGGCCAAGCAGGGCATCGACCGCCAGAAGTTCATCGACGCCTACCGCTCGTTCGGCATCGGCGGCCGCATCCGCCACGTCAACGCGCTGATGGAAGCCTACCACGTGGACTCGTGGCCGATGGTGGCCATCGACGGCCGCTTCATCACCTCGCCCTCGCTGGCCGACGCGGGCAGCAGGTCCGCCAACTCGGAGGCCCAGCTGCACGCGGAGGCGCTGCAGGTGATGGACGCGCTGGTGGCCAAGGCCAAAGCGGAGAAGAAATAACGATGACGGCGACCGGCGCGCGCGCACCCGCAGCATGACGCCGCAGCGCGTCTTCATCACCGGCGCCTCGAGCGGCATCGGCGCGGCGCTGGCCGCGCGCTACGCCGCCCAGGGCGCCACGCTGGGATTGCTGGCGCGCCGCAAGGACGCGCTGGACCAGCTGATCGCCACCCTGCCCCATCCCGAACGCCACCGCGCCTACGCGGCCGACGTGCGCGACCACGCCGCCATCGCCGCCGCCGCGCAGGCCTTCATCGCGCACGCCGGCGGCGCCGACGTGGTGATCGCCAACGCCGGCATCTCGGCCGGCACGCTGACCGAACACGCGGAGGACCTGGCCGCGTTCGAGGCCATCATCGCCACCAACGTGGTGGCCACGGCGGCCACCTTCGCCCCCTTCATCGCCACCATGCGCGCCCAGTCCACGCCGGCGCGGCTGGTGGGCATCGGCAGCGTGGCCGGCATCCGCGGCCTGCCGGGCGCGGAGGCGTACAGCGCCTCGAAGGCGGCCGTGATCAGCTACTGCGAATCGCTGCGGCTGGAACTGAAACCGTACGGCATCCGCGTGGTGACGATCTGCCCCGGCTACATCGACACCCCGATGACGCGCCACAATCCCTATCCGATGCCGTTCCTGATGCCGGTGGAGCGCTTCGCCGCCGCCGCCGTGCACACCATCGCGGCCGGCCGCAGCTACGCCGTGATCCCGTGGCAGATGGGCATCGTCGCCAAGCTCCTGCGCCTGCTGCCGAACGCGCTGTACGATCTGGCCTTCGGCAAGGCGCCGCACAAGCCGCGCCAGCCGGCCAAAGCCCTGTGACGCCATGAACAGCACCGCCTTACCCGCCCTGTCGGCCGGCGCCATCACCGACCGCTGCGCCTCCAGCGCCAGCCACGTGGCCATCGAAGTGGTGGCCGAAACCGGCTCCACCAACGCCGACCTGCTGGCGCGCCTGGGCCAGTTGCGCGGCCCCGTGCTGCGCATCGCCGAGCGCCAGACGGCGGGACGGGGCCGGGCCGGCCGGCCATGGCTGTCCGCGCCCGGCGCCACGCTGACGTTCTCGCTGGCCTGGCACTTCAAGGGCGGCCTGCACACGATGGCCGGCCTGCCGCTGGCGGTGGGCGTGGCGCTGGCCGAAACCCTGGGTTCGCTGGGCGTGCCGGTGCGGCTCAAGTGGCCCAACGACGTGCTGCGCGACGGGAAGAAGCTGGCCGGCATCCTGGTCGAAGCCCAGCAGGGCGCCGACGGCGGCTACTGGGCCGTGGTCGGGGTGGGCCTGAACCTGATCATGCCGGACGAGCTGGAAGCGCAAATCGGGCGCGACGTGGCCGGCGCCCCGTGGCTGGCCCAGATGGACCGCAACACCCTGATGGCCACCCTGCTCAGCCGCCTGGCCGCCGTGCTGGCCGAATTCGACGACACCGGCTTCGCCCCGTTCTGCGAACGCTGGAACGCATTGCACGCATGGCAGGGCCAGGACGTGACCATCATCGATGGCGGCCAGGTGCTGCAGCAGGGGCGCGCGGCCGGCGTCGACCACTGCGGCCGCCTGCTGCTCGACACGGCCCTGGGCCGGGCCGAGGTGCTGTCGGGCGACGTCTCGTTGCGGCTGGTGCAGCCATGATCCTGCTGATCGACGCCGGCAACACCCGCGTCAAATGGGCGCTGGTGGCGGCCGACGCGCCGCTGGCCGCGTGGCTGGCCACGGGCGCCGTGCTGCACGCGGAACTGGAACAACTGCCGGCGGTCTGGCAACGGGCGCTGGCCGGCCGCACAGCCACCCGCGCGCTGCTGGCCAACGTGGCCGGCGCCGCGCTGCGCGAACGGCTCGAACGTCTGCTGCCGGCCGGACTGGCCGAGGTGGCGTGGTTCGCCTCGCTGCCGGAGCTGGCCGGCGTGCGCAACGGCTACCGCAATCCGGCCCAGCTGGGCTGCGACCGTTTCGCCGCCGCCATCGGCGCGCACGCGCTGGCGCCGGGGCACGACGTGATCGTGGCGACCTGCGGCACGGCCACCACCATCGACGCCGTCACGGCCGACGGCGCCTTCCTCGGCGGGATGATCCTGCCCGGTCTGGGCCTGATGGCCAGCGCGCTGGCGCGCAACACGGCGCAGTTGCCGCAGATCGCGCAAGACGGTAAGCTGCCGGCTGGATTTGCCGACAACACGGACGACGCCATCCTCAGCGGCTGCCTGGCGGCCCAGAGCGGCGCGATCGAGCATGCGTGCACGCTGCACGGCGCCAGCCTGTGCCTGATCTCGGGCGGCGCCGCGCCGTTCGTGGCGCCGATGCTGAAGGTGCCGTACCGCGTGGTCGACAACATCGTGCTGACCGGCCTGCACGCGGCGTGCGGCGCCGCCCCCGTAACCACCCTGGATAGCCCGTGCTGAAATTTATCTTCTGGTCGCTGCTGGCCATCAATGGCGCGCTGTTCGCGTATGGACAGGGCTACCTGGGCCACTTCAGCGGCAACGAGCGCGAACCGGCGCGGCTCAAGAACCAGCTCAACGCCGACAAGCTGGCCGTGATCCCGGCCGGGATGGCGGCGGCCGCCGCGTCGGCATCGGCCAGCGCGGCCGCGTCGGCATCGGCATCGGCATCGGCCAAGGCCGGGCCGCAAGCGCTGGCCTGCGTCGAGGTCGGCAACTTCGTGATCGCGGAAGCGCGCCGCTTTGAAAAGCTGCTGGAACCGCTGGACCTGGGCGACCGCCAATCGCGTCACAACCTGCCCGGCACGGAAGTATCGAGCTACATCGTGTTCATCCCGCCGCAAGGCAGCAAGGAAGCGGCCGACAAGAAGGCGGGCGAGCTGCGCGCGCTGGGCGTGACCAATTATTTCGTGATGAGCGACTCGCAGACCATGCGCTGGGCCATTTCGCTGGGCGTGTTCAAGACGGAGGGCGCGGCCCAGAATCAGCTGGCGGCGCTGGTCAAGCAGGGCGTGCGCAGCGCCCGCGTCGCGCCGCGCATGAGCGGCGGCAAACTGCTGGCCTTCCAGTTCCGCGACATCGACACGGACATCAAGGCCCGCCTCGACGAACTGCGCGCCGCCTTCCCGAACACGGAAACGCACGCCTGCAAATAGGTCGCTAGTTCAAGGCACGACCGCGTTCAGCCCCAAATGGCTGACGAAGGGCTTGAAGTCCCTGTCGCTGTAGAGCAGACGAAGTCCATCCTCTATGCACCGGGTAGCGATAATCGTGTCGATGGACTTGCGGATCGTAATACCGCGTGCCCGCAACATGCGGAAGTTTCTGGCGGCCTTGACGGCGATATCGCGACCGCCGATGTCGATCATGCACAGTGAAGTCAGCAGTCTTTCCGCACGGTTGAAGTCGCGCTCGCTCGCGAAACCCTGCAACACCTCCATCAACACGAGGTCGCCGGTCGCGATCAATACTGTTCCAAGCAGTCGATCCAGACTATCCGTCTGAGGCGTCCTGACGCCCCTGAAGTAATCTATCCAGACACTGGAATCGACCAGTATCATTTATCCGTCCGCATGGCATCGAGGTCACCGTGCCATTGCAGTTTGCCTCGATAACGACGAATCTCTTCCTGCTGCCGCAAACGCAGCAAAGTACGCAAGCCAAGTTCGACAACCGCACGCTTTGTCTTCAAGCCGGTTGCCCGCAAGGTCTGCGCCATTAGCTTGTCATCGATCACGATGTTGGTTCTCATAACGTTTAGCCCCCGCCCAAGTATCAATACAGGATTGAGATACCCATCCTAGTTGGCGAACTGCGCAAACGCAATGTTAAAGCGCCATCGAATTTGACGCTCCACAATAAGCAGCTTGCCCCGCGACGTCCGCTCAGCGCTGGATCACGATCGGCTTCAACGCCAGCGCCACCGGCAAGGCTTGCGCCGCCTGCATGGCCGCCTGGCGGCTGGCGAACGGGCCGCTGAACAGGCGATGCACGGTGCCGCCCTGCACCACTTCCAGCGCGCCCAGGTTGCCGATCACGCGCGCCAGCCTGCTGCGCACGGCCTCCGCGTTTTCAGCGCGGGAGAATGCGCCCAGCTGCAGATAAAAGCCGCCCTTGTCGGCGCCGCCCGCACCGGCGGGCGCGCCACCGCCCTGCCCCGCGCCCTGCACCAGCGCTTCGAATTCCGGCGAGCCGGCCGCTGTCGCCGGCGCGGGCGACGTCGTCACCGGCTTGGGCGCCAACACCAGCGGAGTGGCCGATTGCCCGGCCGCGCGCGCGGCCAGCATGCGGTCGATCTCGGCCGGCAGGATGCGCTCGATCTGCAGCTCGTGGCTGCCCTTGCCCAGCAAGCCCAGTTTGAGCGCGGCCGTGTACGACACGTCGATCGCGCGGTTCGCGTGGAACGGGCCACGGTCGTTGATGCGCACGATCACCTGCGTGCCCGTGGCCAGGTTGGTCAGCCGCGCGTAGGACGGGATCGGCAGCGTGGGATGGGCCGCCGTCATCTTGTACATGTCGTACAGTTCACCCGACGAGGTGCGCTGGCCATGGAACTTCTTGCCGTACCAGCTGCCGATGCCCTTCTGGACATAGGGCTGGTCGTCCGTGATCGGCGTGTAGGTCTTGCCGAAGACGACGTAAGGCCGGTTGGAACGGGGCAGCAGCGGGTCGTTGCGCACTTCCGCGTCCGGCACCTCGGCCAGGTTGGGCGGCGGATTGTCGCCCGGCCCGTCGTCCTGGTAGTAGCCGCCACGGCCGGAGCCGGCCGCCGGCAGGGCCGGCACGCCCGGCGCGGCGCGTCCCGGCGCCTTGGCCACGCCGCCCGCCGGTTTGGGCACGGTGGCGGACGGCGCGCCCTGCTGCGGCACCGTGCCGCAGGCGGCCAGCGCCAGCATCGACGCCAGCCCCGCCGCTTTCAAGTAACCGTTTTTGTACATAACCATCTTGCCATCCTTGTTATTTTTACCCGGGCGGCATGCCGCCGCCGGCCGGCGGCGCGTGCGCCGCCAAGCGTGCATTATCGCTCAAACGGCCGGACGGCCGCGCCACCGTGGTTTCAGCGCCGCCGGCAAGGGGGCGCCGCGAAGGAAGGAATCAGGTCTGCACCAGCTTGCGGTGGCGCTGGATGCTCATCAGGATGCCGCCGCCCAGGCCCAGCGTGAGCAGCGCCGTGCCGCCGTAGCTCATGAACGGCAACGGCACGCCCACGACGGGCAGGATGCCGCTGACCATGCCCATGTTGACGAAGGCGTAGGTGAAGTAAATCATGGTGATGGCGCCGGCCAGCAGGCGCGTGAAGAAGTTGGGCGCGTTGGCCGCGATCATCAGGCCGCGCCCGATCAGCAGCAGGTACAGCACCATCAGGATCAGGTTGCCCGTCAGGCCGAACTCCTCCGAGAACACGGCGAAGATGAAGTCCGTGGTGCGCTCGGGGATGAACTCCAGGTGGGCCTGGGTGCCGTGGGTCCAGCCCTTGCCCGTCAGGCCGCCCGAGCCGACGGCGATGGTGGACTGGATGATGTGGAAGCCCTTGCCCAGCGGGTCGGAGGTGGGGTCGATCAGCGTCATCACGCGCTCGCGCTGGTAGTCGTGCATGACGGACCAGATCACGGGCAGGCTGGCCGCGCCCATCACGAACAACGCCACCAGCGCCTTCCACGACAGCCCGGCCAGGAAGATCACGCAGAAGCCGGCCGCCACCACCAGCAGCGCCGTGCCCAGGTCCGGCTGCTTGGCGATCAGGCCCACGGGGATGGCCAGCAGGATGGCCGCGATCAGATAGGAATGCCAGCGCAGCTGCCCGGCGCGCTGCTGGAAGAACCAGGCCAGCATCAGCGGCATGGCGATCTTCATGAATTCGGACGGCTGAATGTCGACCCCCACGTGCAGCCAGCGCCGCGCGCCCAGCTTGACGGTGCCGAACAGCGCCACCGCCAGCAGCAGCGCCACCGCCACCACGTAGGCGGGAACGGCGATGCGCATCATCATCTGCGGCGTGACGTTGGCCACCATCCACATCACGAGGAAGGCCATGAGGATGTTGCGCAGCTGGTCCTCGACCTTGCCGGGGATGCCGATGCTGGCCGAGTACAGCGTCACCAGCCCGGTGCACAGCAGCATCAGGATGATGATGGCCAGCGGCCCGTCGAACACGGTGAAATAGGGGCGCACGCGGCGCCACAGCGAGCGCCTTTCGTTGATCGGCATGATGGCTTCCTTATTCGGTGTTGCCGGGCGTTTCGGCGCCGGGCTTGGGTTCGCCGCTCACGCCCTGCTCGGCCTTGATGTCTTCCACGGAGCGCAGCTCGGCGTCCTCCTTCGGCACCTTGGTGGTCTCCTTCTCCTGCGGGCGCTTGCCCAGCAGGTAGAAGTCGAGCGCCTTGCGCACGATGGGCGCGGCCACGCCGGCGCCGAAGCCGCCGTTCTCCACCACCACGGCGATGGCGATGCGCGGCTTGTCGGCCGGCGCGAAGGCCGTGTACAGCGCGTTGTCGCGCAGGCGCTCGGCGATCAGGTTGGCGTTGTACTTCTCGTTCTTCTTGATGGCGACCAGCTGCGCCGTGCCGGTCTTGCCGCCCGAGGTGTAGCCGGCGCCGGCGAAGGCCCTGGCCGCCGTGCCGCCCAAGGTCACGCCCACCATGGCGTTCTTGATGATGTCGATGTTCTCCTGCTTGAGCGGGATGCGGTAGCTCTCCTTGGGCACGGTCAGCTTGCGCGCGCGCGTGACGCCGTCCTCGATGATCTTGACCAGGTGCGGCTTCATCACCACGCCGTTGTTGGCCAGGGTGGCGATCGCGTGGGCCATCTGCAGCGGCGTGTAGCTGTTGAAGCCGTTGCCGATGGAGACCGAGATGGTGTCGCCGCCCACCCACTTCTGGGCCGCCGGATTCTTCTTGAAGCGGTTGCGCTTCCATTCCTTGGACGGCAGGATGCCGGCCTTCTCGTGTTCGAGGTCGATGCCGGTCAGCTCGCCGAAGCCGAACGGCTTCATGAAGTCGTGGATGGCGTCGATGCCCATGTCGTTGCCGAGCATGTAGTAGTAGGTGTCGCACGATTCGACGATGGACTTGTACATGTCCACCGTGCCGTGGCCGCCCGGTTTATCGTCGCGGAACTTGTGGCCGCCCAGCGTGAACGAACCGGGGTCGAAGATGGTCTGGCCCGGCGTGCGCTTGCCCAGCTCCAGCGCGGCCAGCGCCATGAAGGGCTTGAAGGTGGAGCCGGGCGGATAGGTGCCCGACAGCGGCCGGTTCACCATCGGCTTGTCGAGCGAGGTGTTGAGGTCGGACCAGCTTTGCGAATCGATGCCGTCCACGAACAGGTTGGGGTCGTAGCCGGGGCGCGACACGTAGGCCAGGATGTCGCCCGTCTCCGGCTCGATCGCCACCAGCGCGCCGCGCCACTCGCCGAACGCCTCCTCGATCACCTTCTGCAGTTCGATGTCGATCGACAGGATCAGGTTGTTGCCCGGCGCGGCCGGGGTGCGCGACAGCGTGCGGATGGCGCGCCCGCCGGCCGACACCTCCACCTCCTCGTAGCCGGTGGTGCCGTGCAGCTGGCGCTCGTAGCTCTTTTCCAGCCCTTCCTTGCCGATATGGTCGGTGCCGTTGTAGTTGGCCGCGTCGTCGGTGTCCTCGATGGCCTTGGCCTCGGCCTGGTTGATGCGGCCGATGTAGCCGATCACGTGCGAGGCCAGCTCGCCGAGCGGATACTGGCGGAACAGGCGGGCCTGGATCTCCACGCCGGGGAAGCGGAAGCGCTGGGCCGAGAAGCGCGCCACCTCCTCGTCCGTCAGGCGGGTGCGCAGCGGCACGCTCTCGAAGTTCTTCGAGTCCTCCAGCAGCTTCCTGAAGCGCTTGCGGTCCTTGGCCTCGATCTGCACCAGCTTGGCCAGTTCGTCGATCGTCTCGTCGAGCGTCATGCGCAGCTTGGACGGCGTCACCTCCAGCGTGTAGGCCGAGTAGTTGCGGGCCAGGACCACGCCGTTGCGGTCCAGGATCAGGCCGCGGTTCGGCTCGATCGGCACCACGGCGATGCGGTTCTCCTCGGCCTGCGCGGCGTAGTCGCTGTGCTTGACCACCTGCAGCCAGATGAAGCGCGCCAGCAGCAGGCCAAAGCAGACGAACACCATCAAGCCCAGCGCCGTCAGGCGCAGGCGGAACAGGTGCAGTTCGCGTTCCGTGTTCTTCAGTTCAGTCATGCGGGTACGTCGGATGCGTCAAAGATGCGTCAAAGGGGGCGGCGCTCAGATCGGCCGCGTGTGATCGCGGTCGACGGCGCGCCGCTGGGGCGCCAGCAGCAGCCACGTGGCCACCGGCCACAAGGCGACGGCCACCGCGCTTTCCAGGAAATAGAACCAGCCGGGGAATTTGCCCGACACCATGAAGCGTATGCCCAGCTGCACCGACTGCGCCATCAGCAGCAGCGGGAACACGTGCATGGCCTGCGTCATCAGCGGGAACCACAGCACGCGCCGGTGCAGCATGATGGCGAAATAGGACAGCAGCGTGTAGGCCAGCGCGTTCTCGCCCAGCAGCGTGGAGTCGTGCACGTCCATCAGCAGGCCGAGGAAGAAGGCGGTGCCGATGCCGACCTTGCGCGGCTGGTGCACGCCCCAGAACACCAGCACCAGCGCCACGAAGTCGGGCGTGCCGATGAAGTTCCCCCACGGCAGAAGGTTGAGCAGGAAGGCGCAGAACAGGCTGAAGGCGATGAACAGCGGGCTGACGGGCAGCAGGATGTAATGCGGACGGTTCACTGCGCGGCCTCCTTCGGTTTGGGCTGGGCCGGCGCCACGGCCTTGGGCGCAGCCGGCGTGGTCGCCGGCGCGGCCGGAACGGCCGCAGCGGCAGCCTTGGTCGCCGCCGGCGCGCCGGCGCCGGGGACGGCGGCCGGCGCCGCGGCGCCCGGCGTGGCGCCCTGGATGGCGCCCGTCTCCTTGACGGGGCCCATCTTGCCCACGTGCTTTTTCGGTTGACGCATTTCCTCCTCCGGCGGCCGGGGCGGCATGTCCGGTGGCGTCATCAGGATCAGCAACTGGGTGTGGTTGGAGATGCCGGCCAGCGGCTGGCACACGACGCCGCCGAACGAGCCGCCGGCGCTGTTTTCCACCTGCGTCACGCGGGCCACGGCCAGGCCGGCCGGGTACACGCCGTCGAGACCGGAGGTGACCACCACGTCGTTGACCTGGATGTCGGCGTTGGGCGCCGTGAAGCGCAGCTCCAGCGTGCCGGATTTGCCGCGGCCATAGGCCACGCTGCGCAAGCCGGTGCGCAGCAGTTCGACGGGGATCGCTTGTTCCTTGTCGGTCAGCAGCGTGACCTCGGCGGTGAACGGGAACACGCGCGTGACCTGGCCCACCACGCCCAGGTTGTCGATCACGGGCAGGCCGAGCGACACGCCCTGCTGGGTGCCCCGGTCCAGCACGATCTTGCGGCTGTTGGGGTCGCGCGCGTCGTACAGCACCTCGGCCAGCATCGATTTGACGGGCAGGCGCTGGCGCGCGTCCATCAGCTTGCGCAACTGGTTGTTTTCGGCGGCCTGGAACTGGGCCTGCTGCAGGGCCTGGGCGCTGGCGATCTGCTGGCGTTTGAGCTCGCGCACCTGTTTTTCCATCGACGACAAGGTGGAGAAATAATCGCCGACGCCGTAGATGGCGTCGCGCGGCAGCAAGGCCGCCATTTGCAGCGGATACAGCACGGTGCCAGCCACCTGGCGCACCGTGGCCAGGCTATGCATGCGTGAATCGACCAGCAGCAGCGCGATCGAAATGCACGCGAACACCATCATCTTGACGCGGGCCGGGGCGCCTTGCTTGAATAGTGGCGGAGGACTGTATTCCATGACTTCCAATTATCGGGCGCTCGCGCGCCAACCAACCAACGGCCTGAGTTTAGCCTGTCACGCTTCCACCAGCCCGGCGCCACCGGCGGCGCCGGGCCACGGCATCATTCGTAGGAGAAGATGGAGCCCAGCTGGTCCATGCGCTCCAGCGCCATGCCCGAGCCGCGCACCACGCAGGTGAGCGGGTCCTCGGCCACCAGCACGGGCAGGCCCGTTTCCTCCATCAGCAGGCGGTCCAGGTCGCGCAGCAGCGCGCCGCCGCCGGTCAGCATCATGCCTTTTTCGGCGATGTCGGCGCCCAGTTCCGGCGGCGTCTGCTCCAGCGCGTTCTTGACGGCCGAGACGATGTTGTTGAGCGGGTCGGTCAGCGCCTCGAGGATCTCGTTGGACGAGATGGTGAACGAGCGCGGGATGCCTTCGGACAGGTTGCGGCCCTTGACCTCCATCTCCTTCACTTCCGAACCGGGGAAGGCCGAACCGATGGCCTTCTTGATCGCCTCGGCCGTCTGTTCGCCGATCAGCATGCCGTAGTTGCGGCGGATGTAGTTGACGATGGCCTCGTCGAACTTGTCGCCGCCCACGCGCACCGAACCCTTGTACACCATGCCGCCCAGCGAGATGATGCCCACCTCCGTGGTGCCGCCGCCGATGTCGACCACCATCGAGCCGGTGGCGTCGGACACGGGCAGGCCGGCGCCGATGGCGGCCGCCATCGGTTCCTCGATCAGGTACACCTGCGAGGCGCCGGCGCCGAGCGCCGATTCGCGGATCGCGCGGCGTTCCACCTGGGTCGAGCCGCACGGCACGCAGATGATGATGCGCGGCGACGGGCGGAAGAACTTCGAGTCGTGCACCATGCGGATGAACTGCTTGAGCATCTGTTCGGTGACGGTGAAGTCGGCGATCACGCCATCCTTCATCGGGCGGATCGCCTCGATGTTGCCCGGCACCTTGCCCAGCATCTGCTTGGCTTCCTTACCGACGGCCTGGATGGTCTTCTTGCCGTTCGGGCCGCCCTCCTGGCGGATCGCGACGACCGATGGCTCGTCCAGGACGATGCCCTGGCCGCGTACATAAATCAGGGTGTTGGCCGTGCCCAAGTCAATGGCCAGATCGGTGGAAATATACCTGCGTAAAAAACCAAACATGAGTATCCTGTGGCGCCTCTACAGTGCGCATAAGCCGTTATTAGGGAGTATCGGCGCGCCCGCCCGGGGGGCGCTGCGCGATCAGTTCCGACGCGGCGGCAGCTTCATTCGGCGCCGGCAACGCATCAACCCGCCATTCTACCTTATAATTTGAATGCGATTTGCCGAAAATCCAGTCAAAAGTGTGTCCCTTCAGGCCAGGATTTAGAGGGCTTTCACGAACTTTTGGCGGCTGATTGCCGTAAATTCCAGATTTTTATTAATATTACAATTAAACCGCGCGGCCCGGCCGCGCCTATCGCCATGTCCCTGACCCTATCCGACGTAAAACGCATCGCCCACCTGGCCCAGCTCGAGATGAGCGAACCGCAGTCCGCCACGGCGCTGGGCCAACTGAATGGCATCTTCGCGCTGGCCGAGCAGATGCAGGCGGTCGACACCGACGGCGTGGCCCCGCTCAGCCACCCGCTGGCGGCCCACATGCACAACATCGCGCTGCGCCTGCGCGAAGACGTGGCCACCGAACCGAATCGCCGCGACGCCTACCAGGCCGTCGCCCCCAAGACCGAGGACGGCCTGTACCTGGTGCCGAAGGTGATCGAATAAGGGCGCCGCGCCGCGCTCCACCGCACCGAACGCCCGAACCACCGCCGCACCGTCATTCCCGCGCAGGCGGGAATCCATACCCGGCATGGGTCCCCGCCATCGCGCGGACGACGTGCCCTGAATTGACTGAAACGCCATGCACACCAAAACAATCAAAGAGCTGTCCGCCCTGCTGCAAAGCAAAGCGATTTCCGCCACCGACCTGGCCAAGCACTTCCTGGACCGCATCGAAGCGAGCGACCTGAACGCCTTCCTGCACGTGGACCGCGCGCTGACGCTGGCCCAGGCGGCCGAGGCGGACGCCCGCATCGCCGCCGGCACGGCCACGCCGCTGACGGGCGTGCCGATCGCCCACAAGGACATCTTCGTCACCCAGGGCTGGCGCTCGACGGCCGGCTCCAAGATGCTGGCCAACTACGTCAGCCCGTTCAACGCCACCGTGGTGGAAAAGCTCAACGCGGCCGGCATGGTCACGCTGGGCAAGCTCAACTGCGACGAATTCGCCATGGGCTCGGCCAATGAAAACTCGGCCTTCGGCGCCGTCAAGAACCCGTGGGACAAGACGGCCGTGCCGGGCGGCTCCTCGGGCGGTTCGGCCGCCGCCGTGGCCGCGCGCCTGGCGCCCGGCGTGACCGGCACCGACACCGGCGGCTCGATCCGCCAGCCGGCCTCGTTCTGCGGCATCACCGGCATCAAGCCCACCTACGGCCGCGTGTCGCGCTTCGGCATGATCGCGTTCGCGTCCTCGCTCGACCAGGGCGGTCCGATGGCGCAGACGGCCGAGGATTGCGCGCTGCTGCTGTCGGCCATGGCCGGCTTCGACGAGCGCGACTCGACCAGCCTGACGCCGGAACAGGGCGGCGTGGCGGAGGACTTCACGCGCGCGCTGAACCAGCCGCTGACGGGCCTGCGCATCGGCGTGCCCAAGGAATACTTCGGCGAAGGCCTGGCGGCCGACGTCGAGCAGGCCGTGCGCGCCGCGCTGGCGCAGTTCGTCAAGCTGGGCGCAACGCTGGTCGACATCTCGCTGCCCAACACGGCGCTGTCGATCCCGGCCTACTACATGATCGCGCCGGCCGAGGCGTCGTCCAACCTGTCGCGCTTCGACGGTGTGCGCTACGGCCACCGCGCCGCCGAGTACAAGGACCTGCAGGACATGTACAAGAAGACCCGCGCCGAAGGCTTCGGCGACGAGGTCAAGCGCCGCATCATGGTCGGCACCTATGTGCTGTGCCACGGCTACTACGACGCCTACTACCTGAAGGCGCAGAAAATCCGCCGCCTGATCGCGCAGGATTTCGAGGCCGTGCTCAATGGCCCCAACGCCGTGTGCGACGTGATCATGGGCCCGGTGGCGCCCACCGTGGCCTGGGACCTGGGCGACAAGTCGGACGATCCGGTGGCCGCCTACCTGGCCGACATCTTCACGCTGTCGACCAGCCTGGCCGGCCTGCCCGGCATGTCCATCCCCTGCGGCTTCGGCCAGGGCGAGAAGAACGGCAAGCGCCCGGTGGGCCTGCAGATCATCGGCAACTACTTCGGCGAGGCCAAGCTGCTGAACGTGGCGCACCAGTTCCAGCAAGCCACCGACTGGCACCTGCGCGCGCCGGCCGGCGTGTAACGCGCCCGCCAGCCTCCCAACAACGAATACATCAGCGAGAACACCAATATGGAATGGGAAGTCGTCATCGGTCTTGAGAACCACGTGCAGCTCACGACCGAATCTAAAATTTTCAGCGGTTCGCCGATCAAGTTCGGCGCCGAACCGAACACCCAGGCCAGCCCCGTCGACCTGGCGCTGCCGGGCGTGCTGCCGGTGATGAACAAGCAGGCCGTGGACCGCGCGATCCGCTTCGGCCTGGCCGTGGGCGCCAAGGTCGCGCCGCAGTCCGTGTTCGCCCGCAAGAACTACTTCTACCCCGACCTGCCCAAGGGCTACCAGATCAGCCAGTTCGAGGATCCCGTGGTGCAGGGCGGTTCGCTCACCTTCGGCTACGAGAAGGATGGCGAATTCGTCACCAAGACCGTCAACCTGACGCGCGCCCACCTGGAGGAGGACGCCGGCAAGTCGCTGCACGAGGACTACCACGGCATGAGCGGCATCGACTTGAACCGCGCCGGCACGCCGCTGCTGGAGATCGTGTCCGAGCCGGAAATCCGCAGCGCCGCCGAAGCTGTGGCCTACGCCAAGGCCCTGCACTCGCTGGTGATGTGGCTGGGCGTCTGCGACGGTAACATGCAGGAAGGCTCGTTCCGCTGCGACGTGAACGTGTCCGTGCGCCCCAAGGGCCAGACTGAATTCGGCACCCGCTGCGAGATCAAGAACCTGAACTCGTTCCGCTTCATCGAGGAAGCCGTGCACGTGGAAGTGCGCCGTCAGATCGAACTGATCGAAGACGGCGGCAAGGTGCAGCAGGCCACCCGCCTGTACGATCCGGACCGCAAGGAAACGCGCGAGATGCGCAGCAAGGAAGACGCCCAGGATTACCGCTACTTCCCCGACCCCGACCTGCCGCCGCTGATGATTTCGCAGCAGTGGATCGACCAGGTGAAGGCCACCATGCCCGAACTGCCGGGCGCCATGCGCGCGCGCTTCGTGAGCGAGTACGCGCTGCCCGACTACGACGCGCTGGTGCTGACCCAGTCGAAAGCCATGGCGACCTACTTCGTGGCCGTGGTGGAGAAGGCCGGCAAGGAGAACGCCAAGGCGGCCGCCAACTGGCTGATGGGCGACGTGTCGTCCACGCTGAACCGCGAGAACGTGGACATCGCCGACGCGCCGGTATCGGCGGCGCAGCTGGCGGCGATGCTGAAGCGGATCGCCGACGGCACCATCTCCAACAAGGCCGCCAAGGAAGTCTTCGCCGGCATGTGGGAGGCCAAGTCGGCCGACGAGAACCTGGTCGACACGGTGATCGAAGCCAAGGGCCTGAAGCAGATCTCCGACACGGGCGCGCTGGAAGCGATCGTCAACGACGTCATCGCCGCCAACGAGAAGTCGGTCGAGCAGTACCGCGCCGGCAAGGAAGCGGCCATCAACGCCCTGATCGGCCAGGCCATGAAGGCGTCGCGCGGCAAGGCCAACCCGGCTCAGCTGACCGAGCTGCTGAAGGCCAAGCTGGCGGGCTAATCGCACAAGGCATCACACCATGGCCGGGGAGCGATCCCCGGCTATTTTTTTTGGAGCGATTGGAAGAATATGGCGCGCGATTACGCCGACGGCTTTTGCGCCAGCACGGCCAGCGCCTGCTCCGACCATTCGATCCAGAACGTTTCCATCTTGATCCCGGCGATCAACACCAGGTGCTGCAGTTGCTGTTCGCGGCTTTGCCCATCGGGCGGAAAGTCGCGCGCTTCGATCTGCTCATACAGCGCCAGCTGACGGCGGTGCATGTCCAGCCGGCGGGCGATGTCCTGATCCAGCCCGGTCGGGCCGATCACCGCCTCCGCGCGCAGGCGCAGCATCAGTTCATTGCGCATCGGCTTGGGGTCCTGGCTCTCGGCCGTCCAGCGCCGCAGCTCATCGCGCCCGGCCGGCAGCACGCGGTAAGCGCGCTTGCGCCCGCGTCCCGACTCCGGCTCCAGCGATTCCACCCATCCCGCCTGCTCCAATCGCCCCAATTCACGGTAGATCTGCTGGTGCGTGGCGTGCCAGAAAAAGCCGATGGATTTGTCGAAACGGCGCGCCAGTTCCACGCCGGAGCAAGGACGCTCCAGCAAGGCCGTGATCAAGGCATGGGGTAAGGACATGGTGTTCGCAGGCGTGGCCCGATGTGGCAAAGGCGACATTATCCCATGCCGCCCGTTATCGTTGCAGGCGGCCTAGCCTTTGAACGCGGGGATCAGGTGGCCGATACGCTTGCCCATCTCCGCACCGAGTGCCTGCAAACCGCTCAACGGGCGCACCATCACCTCGAACTCGACGATCATGCCATCCTCGTCGAAGCGGATGAAATCGGCGCCCTTGAGCTGCTTGTCGCCCACGCGGGCGCTGAACTCCAGCACCACGCTCAGGCCATCGCCGGTCGCGAACTGGCGGTGGTAGACGAAGTCCTCGAACACGTCGATCACCGTGCCCAGCACCAGCACCACGGCCTGCGCCGACTGGTAGGGCGTGAACGCCAGCGGCGAACGGAACACGGCATCCGGGTGGACGATGGACGGCAGCGCCGCCAGGTCGCGCTTGCGCAGCATGTCGTGCCAGCTGGCCAGCGATGCCGCCACGGAAGGATGCAAGGATGCGAGTTGCTCTGTCATGCCGTTCTCCACCAGTTCAGGGTTGGGCCGGTTGGCCGGGGTTGGATCAGTTCGTGGATCAGATCGTGGCCGCCAGGCGCACGCCCTGGTCGATGGCGCGCTTGGCGTCCAGTTCCGCCGCCACGTCCGCGCCGCCGATCAGGTGCGCGGCGCAGCCGGCCGCCTGCAACTGGTCGTACAGTTCGCGCAGCGGGTTCTGGCCGGCGCACAGGATCACGTTATCGACCGGCAGCACCTGGTCTTCGCCGTCCACCGTCACGTGCAGACCGTCATCGTCGATCTTGCGGTAGCTGACGCCCGAGGCCATGGCCACGCGGCGCGCCTTCAGGCCGGTGCGGTGGATCCAGCCGGTGGTCTTGCCCAGATTGGCGCCGACCTTGCTCTCCTTGCGCTGCAACAGGTAGACGCGGCGCGGCGACGCTTCCACGTCGGCCTTGCGCAGGCCGCCGGCCTCGCGGTAGGCCGTGTCGATGCCCCACTCGGCATAGAACTTCTCCGGATGCAGGGTGGCGCTTTCGCCGCTGTGGGTCAGATACTCGGCCACGTCGAAGCCGATGCCGCCGGCGCCGATGATGGCCACCGATTTGCCGACCGGCTTGTGCTCGCGCAGCACGTCCAGGTAGCCCATCACCTTCGGATGGTCCACGCCTTCGATGTCCGGCAGGCGCGGCGTGACGCCGGTGGCCACCACGATCTCGTCGTAACCGCCCTCCTTCAGCAGCGGCGCCGTGGCGCGCGTGTTCAGCCTGACCTGCACGCCGCGCAGCTCGATCTGCTTGCCGAAGTAGCGCAGCATCTCGTAGAACTCCTCCTTGCCCGGCACCTGCTTGGCCACGTTCAGCTGACCGCCGATCTCGCCGGCCGCTTCGAACAGTTCCACCGCATGGCCACGTTCCGCGGCCGCCACGGCGAAGCTCAAGCCCGCAGGGCCGGCGCCCACCACGGCCACGCGCTTGAGCTTGGCCATCGGCTGGAACACCAGTTCCGTCTCATGGCAGGCGCGCGGGTTGACCAGGCAGGACGTGATCTTGCCGCTGAACGTGTGGTCCAGGCAGGCCTGGTTGCAGCCGATGCAGGTGTTGATCTCGTCGGCGCGGCCCTGCTCGGCCTTGACCACGAATTCGGGGTCGGCCAGCAGTGGACGGGCCATCGACACCATGTCGCTGCAGCCATCGGCCAGCACCTGCTCGGCCACTTCCGGGGTGTTGATGCGGTTGGTGGCGATCAGCGGGATCTTCACGTGGCCGCGCAGTTGCTTGGTGACCCAGGCGAAGGCCGCGCGCGGCACCTTGGTGGCGATGGTGGGGATGCGCGCCTCGTGCCAGCCGATGCCGGTGTTGATGATGGTGGCGCCGGCCGCTTCCACGGCCTTGGCCAGCGCGATCACTTCGTCCAGCGTGGAGCCGTCCTCCACCAGGTCCAGCATCGACAGGCGGTAGATGATGATGAAGTTGGGGCCTACTTTCTCGCGCGTGCGGCGCACGATCTCGACCGGGAAGCGCATGCGCTTCTCGTAGCTGCCGCCCCACTCGTCGTCGCGCATGTTGGTGCGGGCGGCGATGAATTCGTTGATCAGGTAGCCCTCCGAGCCCATGATCTCCACGCCGTCGTAGCCGGCCGACTGGGCCAGGCCGGCGCAGCGCACGAAGTCCTCGATGGTCTGCTCGACTTCCGCCGTGGTCAGCTCGTGCGGCTCGAAGGCGTTGATCGGCGCCTGCAGCGCGCTCGGGGCCACCAGGCCGGACTGGTAGGAGTAACGGCCGAAGTGCAGGATCTGCATGGCGATCTTGCCGCCGGCCGCGTGCACGGCCGTGGTGACCTGGCGGTGGTGCTCGGCGTCGGCCTCGGTGGTCATCATGGAGCCGCCGCGCATGGGGCGGCCGGCCTCGTTGGGCGAAATGCCGCCGGTGACCATCAGGCCCACGCCGCCGCGCGCGCGTTCGGCGTAGAACGCGGCCATGCGGGCGAAACCGTTGGGCGCCTCTTCCAGGCCCACGTGCATGGAGCCCATCAGCACGCGGTTGCGCAGCGTGGTGAAGCCCAGGTCCAGAGGGGTCAGCAGGTGTGGGTATGCGGTCATGCGGGTCTCCGTTTATGCAATCAGTTGCACGATTGTAGGGGTGTTTTTTTGATTGCGCAACCAGTTGCACAAATGGTTGCATGAATCCTCTAAACCTCGATTCGGCGCGGACTCCCGATTGCGCATTGTGAAAATTGTGAAAACAAGCGTCCGTCCCCCAATTCGCCGGGTCAGGCCGGCAAGCCGTGCGCGCCCATCCATCGCAGGATGGCGGCGAAAATCTGCTCGCGATTGAGTTCGTTGAAGTTCTCGTGGTAATTCTGCGGGTAGCGGTGCAGTTCCACCAGTTCCGGCTTGATGGTGCGCAGCATGGCCTCGCCCGCGTCGGCGTCGGCGAGGCGGTCGTCGCCGGCGATGGCGGCGAACAAGGGGTAGCGCCAGGCCGGCATGTGGGCCGCCAGCCCCGCCTGCGCCTGGTTCAGCGCGTGGCCGAAACGCACCGTCACCTCGGTCGCGCGCACTTGGTCGCGCTCGTCGGCGTGGTGGCGGGCCGTGATGGCGGCGTCGTGGGTCAGCACGTCGGTCAGCGCATCGAGCGGCACCTTCATGCGCGGCAGCAGCGCGGCCAGCACGCCCGACAGCGCCAGCAGCGCGGGCGCCACCTTGATCGCGTTGACGTAGTACGGCGAGGACAGGATGAAGCCGTTGACGGCCGGATCGGCCGGCAGGCGGTGCAGCGCCAGATGGGTGGCGATCAGGCCGCCCATCGAGTGGCCCATGATGAAGATGGGCAGGCCCGGATACTGGCGCTTGACCCAGGCCAGCAGCAGTTCGCTCTCGTCGAGGAATACGTGGAAACCGGGAATGTCGACCCGGCGCGCCATCTCGTGGCCCACCATGTCGTAGCTGACGGTGGCGATGCCGTGGGCGCGGAAGTACAGGGCCGGCGTCACATAATCGCCGGCGTGGGCCATGCCGCCGTGCAGCGCCATGATGACGGCGCGCGGCGCGGCCGGTTCCCAGATGTGGATCTGGCGTTCAGTCTGGCCGCCAACTGGCAGGCGGGCCAGTCTGTCTTCGGAAAATCGCATCGCTACACTCCAGTTGTGCTTTTGGCAAAACCGTTAGCTTAGCGTAATTTCCAGCGGGCGGCGAGGTCCCGGCGGCCGTTACGAGGCAATACTGAGGGAAATGCCCATGTCGACCAACAAGCGCAAATCCGACAATTCGAAGTCCAGGCTGGGCACGACGGTTTCGCCATCGGTGTGGCTGACGGCGATGCGCAGCTCGGCCGCCACGTCGGAACGTTCGAAGTGGATGCCGCGCGCCGAGCATTCGGACAGGTAGGAGCGGATCTGGCGCAACAGCACGTCCGGGTCCTGGTGCGTGGCCACGCCCAGGTAAAAGCCGGAGTCGATGCGGACCCGGCCATCCGGACGGGGATCGCCCTTGCGCCAGGTGTGGTCGGGCTCGGTGGGCAGGCCGTCGCGGATGTCCGCCAGGCCCTCAGCGTCGCCGTGCACTTTCAATGTCGCGATGTTCATCATTCAGCCTTTATTTTCCCGGCCGGGGCCGATCAGCAATACGCTTGAGACTACGATTGAATGTTACGCCAAAGCAATTTCAAAGTCCATGCGGCAACGCTGCGCGGCATCAAGCCGCGGTGGCCACCCCGTAGCGGGCCCGGTAGGCGGCCACGGCGTCCTTGTACTGCTGCAGCTGGGGATCGGCGCCGGCACCGTTCAGGTAGCTGAACAGGTCATCGAGGTTGCCGATCGAGATGACGGGGATGTTATACGTCTTGCTCACTTCCTGCACCGCCGAATTGGCCGACAGCGCGCCATCCTTGCCCGAGCGTTCCATGCGGTCCAGCGCGATCAGCACGGCGCATGGTTCGGCGCCGGCGGCGCGGATCATGTCGACCGATTCGCGCACCGAGGTGCCGGCCGAGATCACGTCGTCGATGATGACGACCTTGCCCTGCAGCTTGGCGCCGACGATGGTGCCGCCCTCGCCGTGGTCCTTGGCTTCCTTGCGGTTGAAGGCGAACGAGGTGTTGCGGCCCTTGCCGGCCAGCGCCACGGCCGTGGCCGAGGCCAGCGTGATGCCCTTGTAGGCGGGGCCGAACAGCATGTCGAACTCGACGCCCGAGTCGAGCAGGGTCTGGGCGTAGAACTGGGCCAGCTGGGCCAGCGTGGCGCCGTCGTGGAACAGGCCGGCGTTGAAGAAGTACGGCGACTGGCGTCCGGCCTTGGTGGTGAACTCACCGAAGCGCAGCACGCCGGTGGCGACGGAGAACGCGATAAATTCCTGTCGCAAGTTGCTGGTATCGTTGCTCATAATGCCTCATTTCGTAAAAGTGCCTGTATTTTAATCCGCGCGCCCCCACAGGACAATCGAAGCCGGCCCGCCGGCGCGGACGGGGCCGCGCAAAACACGCTACACTGGCGACTTTTCCCCTCGGGCACCGCCCGCCACGCCACGTACCGCCATGCCAAAAATCATCTCCGCCAATCTGAACGGCATCCGTTCCGCCGCCTCCAAGGGCTTCTTCACCTGGATGGCCGCGCAGGACGCCGATTTCGTCTGCGTCCAGGAACTCAAGGCCCAGCAGGCCGACATGACGCCCGAATTCCTCAACCCGGGCGGCTACCACGGCCACTTCCACTACGCCGAGAAAAAGGGCTATTCCGGCACCGGCGTCTATAGCAAGCTGCAACCGGACCGCGTGCTGATCGGCTTCGGCAGCCCCGAATTCGACGCCGAGGGCCGCTACGTGCGCTGCGACTTCGGCCAGCTGACCATCATCTCCGTCTACTGCCCGTCCGGCTCGTCCGGGCCCGAGCGCCAGGAGGCGAAGTTCCGCTTCATGGACCTGTTCCTGCCGCACCTGGCTGCGCTGCGCGCCGAGGGCCGCGAGGTGGTGATCTGCGGCGACTGGAACATCGCCCACCACGAGATCGACTTGAAGAACTGGAAGGGCAACAAGAAGAACTCCGGCTTCCTGCCCGAGGAACGGGCCTGGATGACCCGCATCTTCGACGAGGTGGGCTATGTGGACGTGCACCGCGGCCTCGACAAGCGCGAGGAGCAGTACACGTGGTGGAGCAACCGTGGCCAGGCCTGGGCCAAGAACGTGGGGTGGCGCATCGACTACCACGTGGCCACGCCCGGCATCGCGGCGCAGGCGCGCGCGGTGGCCATCTACAAGGATGAGCGCTTCTCCGACCACGCCCCGCTGACCATCGAATACACGGCCTGAACGGCCACCCTGCCCCTCCCGCGCGCCCTACGCCATGCCCCGGCGGCGGCGCCTACAACGTGCGCCGGCTGAAGAACTGGCGCCGCTCGCCCGTGAACGGGTCGTCGAAGGCGATCGCGCGCGCCAGCAGTTTCAACGGCTGCGACACGTCGTCCTGCTTGCACGGCAGCGCCACCGGGTAGAACGCGTCGTTGACGATGGGCACGCCCAGCGCCGCCATGTGCACGCGCAGCTGGTGCTTGCGGCCCGTGTGCGGCCGCAGGCGGTACAGCGTGGCATCGGCCCGGTGTTCGATCACGTCGATCACGGTTTCCGAATTGGGCTCGCCCGGCTCCTCCTTCATCACGAAGAATTTCTCGCCATCGACCATGCGGCTGCGGTAGGTGAACGGGAAAGTGCGGCCTTCCAGCGGCGCGGCCAGCGCCTCGTACTCCTTGGCGATGGCGCGCTTCTGGAACAGCGACTGGTAGGCGCCGCGCGTGACCTGGCGGCACGAGAAGATCACCACCCCGGCCGTCTCGCGGTCGAGCCGGTGGATGGGCGTGAGCTCCTCCATGCCCAGCTTCTTCTTCAACCGCACCAGCAGCGATTCATGCAGGAAGCGCCCGGTCGGGATCATGGGCACGAAGTGCGGCTTGTCCACCACCAGCAGGTCGTCGTCCTGGAACAGGATCTCCTCGTGGAACGGGATCGGCGTCTCCACATCGAGCTCGCGGTAGTAGAAGATGCGGATGCCGCGCCGGTAAGGGCTGTGCGGCAGCAGCGGCGTGCCGCTGGCGTCCACCACCCCGCCCTTCTCCATGCGCGTGCGCCAGTCCTCTTTCGTCACGGCCGGAAAACGCTCGGCCATGAAGGTCAGCATGTCCGGCCAGTCGCCGCCCTGCAGCCACAAATAGCTGGGCATGACGCCGTCGCGCATGGGCAGCGGCGGCTTGCCGTGCTTGTGTGCATTGGCCGCCATGTCAGCGCCGGCTGATGGCCATCGAGTGGTACGGCGGCAGCGCGTTCGGGTCCAGCCCGCGCGCGCGCGCGAACACCGGCAGCACCAGCGGCATGTTGCGGTTCATGTCGTCGATGCGCGAATTGCCGCTCGGGTGGGTGGACAGGAATTCGAGCGGCTGGCCCTGGTTGAGCTGGCCCATCTTGGTCCACAAGGCCACGCCCGCGCGCGGGTCGTAACCGGCGCGCGCGGCCAGGTCCAGGCCCACGTCGTCGGCCTCGCTCTCGTCCTCGCGCGAGAACTTGAGCACGGCCAGTTGCGTGACGGCGTTGGCGCCGGCGTCCGTCAGGCGCTGGTCCACGCCCAGCCAGGCCGACAGGCCGATGCTGGCCACGCGGCCGAACAGGTTGGCCGTGGTGGCCTTGCCGGCCTGCTCACGGCCATGCTCGCGCAGCGCGTGGCCGATCTCGTGGCCCATCACGATCGCCACTTCGTCGTCCGTCAGGTTGAGCTTGGTGAGGATGCCGCTGTAGAAGGCGATGCGCCCGCCCGGCATGCAGAACGCGTTCACGGTGCCGGAATTGAGCAGGTTGACCTCCCACTTCCAGTTGGCCGCCTGCGGATTCCAGCGCGTGGTGAACGGGATCAGGCGGCGCGCGATGGCGCGCAGGCGGATCACCTGCGGGTGGTTGTCCGGCATCAGCGCCTGCTTCTGCTGCGCCTGGCCCAGCAACTGGGCGTACTGCTGGCGCGACTGCTGGTCGACCTGTTGCTGGTCTTCGAAATTGCGGAACTTCGACATCGGCTTGACGGGGATGCCGTCCGAATAATTTTGCGTCGATGCCATCGGCGCGGCGGCCAGTCCGGCCACCAGCGCCAGCGCCAGTGCGCTACGTTTGAGGGTGTTCATGTGGTGCATTCCATGGTGCGATTTTCGGCAGCATCATCATGGCAGGAAATGCAAGGACGAAGCACACGATAAAGAACGTGAACCAGCCCGTTTCGGCCACGATGAAGCCGACCGAGGAATTGATAAAGGTGCGCGGCACAGCGGCGAGGCTGGAAAACAGCGCGTATTGGGTGGCAGTGTAACGCGGATCGGTCGAGCGCGATATAAACGCCACCAGCGCGGCCGCGCCCAGCCCCGTGCTGGCGAACGCCTCGAAGCCGTACACGCCGCTCAGCAGCACGGGCTGCGGCCCCACCTGCGCCAGCCACGCGAAGCCCAGGATGGCCAGCGCCTGCAGCACGCCGAACACCCACAAGGCGCGGTTGATGCCGAGTTTGACCATCCACACCCCGCCCACCACACCGCCGGCCAGACTGGCCCACCAGCCGGTGGCGTTGGCCGCCAGGCCGATCTGCCTGGTGGTGAAGCCGAGATCGAGGAAGAACTTGGTCGACAAGGCCGTGGCCATGCTGTCGCCCAGTTTGTACAGCAGCACGAAGGCGACGATCATGAACGCCTTGCTCCAGCCGTCGCGCCGCACGAATTCGCGGAACGGCAGCACGATGGCCTGCTGCATGTTGCGCGGCGGTTCGCCGTACACGGCCGGCTCCTTGACCAGCAGCGTGCAGGCCAGCCCCGGCAGCATGAAGGCGGCCACGATCCAGAACACGGTCTGCCACGGCATGCTGTCGGCCAGCACCAGCCCCAGCGCGCTGGGGATCAGGCTGGCCGCCTTGTAGGCGTTGACGATGACGGCCGCGCCCAGGCCCTGCTCGGCGTCGCTCAGCGACTCGCGCCGGAACGCGTCGATCACCACGTCCTGGCTGGCCGACAGGAAGGCCACGCCGGCCACGAACACGGCGATCAGGCCCAGCTGGGTTTTCGGGTCCAGCATGCCCATGGCGCCCATGGTCAGGAACAGCAGCAGCTGGGTCAGCGCCATCCAGCCACGGCGCCGGCCCAGCGGGCCGAGGCTGTAGCGGTCCATGAACGGCGCCCACAGGAATTTGAAGGTGTACGGCGACGTGACCAGCGCGAACAGGCCGAGCGCCTTCACGTCCAGGCCCGACGTGGCCAGCCAGGCCTGCATCAGGTAGATCAGCGTGTACAGCGGCAGGCCGGAGCTGAAGCCCAGGAACAAAATGGCCACGGTTCGGCCATTCAGGTAAGTGCGCCAGCCGGTCGCGGGTGCGGCCGGCTGGGGTGCCACGGGCTCCGGCGCCGCCATCAGGCCAGCGCCTTTTTCCGCAGCCGGAACACGGCCAGGTCGCCGCGCAGGTTGGGCAGCACGGACACCTGCTCACCGGCGGCCAGCGCCACGCATTCGAGCACCTCCAGCCCGCACTCCTCGGCCAGTTCGCGGAAGTCGTTGATGGTGGCGCAGCGCACGTTGGGCGTGTCGTACCACTGGTAGGGCAGCGACTTGGAGACGGGCATGCGGCCCTTGAGCAGCGCCACCCGGTGCGGCCAGTAGGCGAAGTTGGGGAACGAGACGATCGCCTCGCGCCCGACCCGCACGATGTCGCGCAGCAGCGGTTCCACGTGCTTCATCATCTGCAGCGACGACAGGCACAGCACCGTGTCGAAGGAATTGTCGGCGAACAGGCCCAGGCCCTTTTCCATGTCCTGCTGGATCACGCACACGCCGCGCCGGGTGCTGTCGAGCACCTTGTCGTCGGCGATCTCGATGCCGTAGCCGCTGCACTGGCGGTCGGTCTGCAGGTAGTCGAGCATGACGCCGTCGCCGCAGCCCACGTCCAGCACGTGCGACTGCTTGGGCACCCAGTGGGCGATGAAGGCGAGGTCGGGACGGGCGCTGCTTAACTGTTCAAAATTCATGCGTACTCCTTCTTGCTGCCGGCGGGCGCCGCCTGCGCGCGCGCGCCCAGCTCTTTCCACACCTGCTCGTAGTAGGCGCGCACCAGGTTCATGTAGCGCGGGTCCTCCAGCAGGAAGGCGTCGTGGCCGTGCGGCGCGTCGATCTCGGCGTAGGTGACGGGGCGGCGGTTGCGCACCAGCGCCTGCACGATCTCCTGGCTGCGCGCGGGCGAGAAGCGCCAGTCGGTGGTGAACGACGCCAGCAGGAATTTGGCCTTGGTGCCGGCCAGCGTTTTGGCCAGGTCGCCGCCGTGGATGCGCGCCGGGTCGAAGTAGTCGAGCGCCTTGGTGATCAGCAGGTAGGTGTTGGCGTCGAAGTATTCGCTGAACTTGTCGCCCTGGTAGCGCAGGTAGGACTCGATCTCGAAATCGACGCCGAAGCCGAACTTGTAGTTGCCGTCGCCATTGCTGGACACGTCGCGCAGCTTGCGGCCGAACTTCTCGGCCATGTCGTCGTCCGACAGGTAGGTGATGTGGCCGACCATGCGCGCCACGCGCAGGCCGTTGCGCGGCACCACGCCGTGCTCGTAGAAGTCGCCGCCATGGTAGTCCGGGTCCGACAGGATGGCCTGGCGCGCCACGTCGTTGAAGGCGATGTTCTGGGCCGACAGCTTGGGCGTGGAGGCGATCACCACGCAGTTGCGCAGCCGGTCCGGGTACATGATGCTCCAGGCCAGCGCCTGCATGCCGCCCAGCGAGCCGCCCATGACGGCGGCGAACTGCTGGATGCCCAGCCGGTCGGCCAGCAGCGCCTGCGAGGCCACCCAGTCCTCCACCGTCACCACGGGGAAGGCGGCGCCATAGGGCTTGCCGGTGGCCGGGTTGGTGTGCATGGGGCCGGTGGAACCGAAGCAGGAGCCGAGGTTGTTGATGCCGATGACGAAGAACTTGTCGGTGTCGAGCGGCTTGCCCGGCCCCACCATGTTGTCCCACCAGCCGGTGCTTTTCGGCTTGCCCTCGTATTCGCCGGCCACGTGGTGCGAGGCGTTCAGGGCGTGGCAGACCAGCACCGCGTTCGACTTGTCGTCGTTCAGGGTGCCGTAGGTTTCATACATCAGCGTGTAGTCTTGCAGCGTGGCGCCGCTCTGCAGCGCCAGCGGCTGCGGAAAATGCATGGTCTGCGGCGACACGTATCCAATGGATGGCATGTGTTGTTTGCTTGTTTAGGGGGCGGCCCCACGGGCCAGATAATCAATGCGGAACCGCGAGGGTGGGTTCCGCAGGCTTGCCAGCAATGCCGAGATTGTACCGCGATGATGGTTACATCAGCTGCAATTGCTGGACCGCGTCGGCGATGGCGTCCGGTTCCATCGACCGCATGATCTTGCGCGTCTGGGGCGCCAGGCGCGCCAGGTCGCTGTTCAGGATCTCCTGCTTGACCGACAACAGCTGCGCCGGGTGCATGGAGAACTCGCGCAGCCCCATGCCCAGCAGCAGGCGCGTGAGCTTGGCGTCGCCCGCCATCTCGCCGCACACGGCCACGTCGATGCCGGCCTTGTTGCCGGCCGCGATGGTCATGGCGATCAGCTGCAGCACCGCCGGATGGAGGGGATTGTAAAGGTGCGCCACCTCATAATCAACCCGGTCGATGGCCAGCGTGTACTGGATCAGGTCATTGGTGCCGATCGACAGGAAGTCCATGCGCTTGACGAACATCGGCAGCGCCAGCGCGGCGGCCGGGATCTCGATCATGGCGCCCACCTGCACCGTCTCGTCGAACTTGACGCCCTCCTCGCGCAATTCGGCCTTGGCCTGGGCGATCATGGCCAGCGACTGGTCGATCTCGAACGCGTGCGCCAGCATGGGGATCAGGATGCGCACCTTGCCGAACGCGGAGGCGCGCAGGATGGCGCGCAACTGGGTCAGGAACAGCTGCGGCTCGGCCAGGCAGTAGCGGATGGCGCGCAGGCCCAGCGCCGGGTTCAGGGCCGTGTGCTCGGTCTGGTCGAGCGGCTTGTCGGCGCCGATGTCGAGCGTGCGGATGGTGACCGGGCGGCCCTTCATGGCCACCACGGCCCGCTTGTACTGCTCGAACTGCTCGTCCTCGGACGGGATGCGGCTGTTGCGGCCCATGAACAGGAATTCGGAGCGGAACAGGCCCACGCCGTTGGCGCCGGCCTCCATGGCGGCCGCGCAGTCGTCGGGCAGCTCGATGTTGGCCAGCAGCGTGATGGCGGTGCCGTCCTTGGTGACGGCCGGGGTCTTCTTGAGCTTGTTGAGCTTCTTGCGCGCCCGCTGCAGGGCGTTCTGGCGCTCGCGGTACTGCTCCAGCACCAGCGCGCTGGGGTTGACGATCACCACCCCGGCGTCGCCGTCGATGATGATCCAGTCGTCCTGCTCGACCAGCGTGGAGGCCTGCGACATGCCGACGGCGGCCGGGATGTCGAGGCTGCGCGCCACGATGGCCGTGTGCGAGTTCTGGCCGCCCACGTCGGTGACGAAGCCGATGAACGAGCGGTCGCGGAACTGCAGCATGTCGGCCGGCGAGATGTCGTGCGCCACCACGATCATCTGGGCCTGGTAGCCGTCGGCGTCGACGGCCGCCAGCGGCTGGGCGCTGCCCATCAGCACCTTGAGCACGCGCTCGGCCACCTGCTGGATGTCGGCCTTGCGCTCGCGCAGGTAGGGGTCCTCGATCTCGTCGAACTGGGCCGACAACTCGTCGATCTGGGTCAGCAGCGCCCACTCGGCGTTGTAGTGGCGGTTGCGGATGATGTCGAGCGGCGCCTCCGAGATCATGGGGTCCGACAGGATCAGCGCGTGCACGTCGATGAAGGCGCCCAGCTCCGTGGGCGCGTCCTTGGGCAGGTCCAGCCACAGCGTCTGCAGTTCCTTGTGCACGGCCACCAGCGCCTGCTGCAGGCGCTGCACCTCGGCCTCCAGATGCTCCTCGGCCACCAGGTAGTGCTTGACTTCGAGCGCGGCCGCCGCCAGCAGGTGGGCCCGGCCGATCGCGATGCCGCGCGATACGGGAATGCCATGTAGCGTGAAGGATGCCATGGATGAACCTGTCGGGATACGTGGACGGCCGGCTTGCGCGAGCATTACTCGCCTTCGCCGAACTTGTCGTTGACCAGCGCGCTCAGCGCCGCGATGCATTCCTGTTCGTCTGCGCCATCGGCCTCCAGCGTCACCTTGGCGCCTTTGCCGGCGGCCAGCATCATCACGCCCATGATGGACTTGGCGTTGATGCGGCGGGCATTGCGGGTCAGCCAGACGTCGCTTTGAAATTTTGCTGCCAGTTGGGTGAATTTGGCGGAAGCACGCGCATGCAAACCAAGCTTGTTGATAATCTCAAGTTCTTGTTGAATCATATTTTTCTATTCTCAATCAGGAATGCGCACTGCAAACAAGGCCGCCATCAGCCACAGTGGCGGCCACTTAAAACCCGGAGCGGCTAGGCGGGGCCCAGCCGGATCCGGTTGTCGACCCGCACGGCGCCGCTTTGCGCGCCGGCCAGGGCCATTTCCACCACCACGTCGAGCGTGTCGCGCCGGTAGGTGATGGCCCGCAGCAGCATCGGCAGGCTGATGCCCGCGATCACCTCCACCCGGCCGGCGTCGGCCAGCTTGTTGCAGCAGTTGGCCGGGGTGCCGCCCTTGATGTCGGTGATCACCAGCACGCCGTCGCCCTCGTCGAGCCGGGCGATGGCCGCCGCCGCCAGCGCCTGCACTTCCGTCAGGTCCTGGTCCGCCACCACGTCGATCGCCTCCAGCCGTTCCGTCGGACCGCGAAAAACGTGGGCGCAGGCAGCGATGAACGCCTGCCCCAGCGGCGCGTGGGTCATAAGCAGTATGCCTACCATAAGTTTAAACCGCCAGTGAACGGCGCCGCTTTACAACGCGCGCCGTGTAATTTTTTTTCAATTCGGGACGTCATGCCTGCGCCGCGCCCTGCTCCACCGCGTCGATGAACATGGCCGCCACGTTGAAGCCGGTCTGCTGGGTGATCTCCTGGAAGCAGGTGGGGCTGGTGACGTTCACTTCGGTCAGGTAATCGCCGATCACATCCAATCCTACCAGCAACAGGCCGCGGCTGGCCAACACGGGGCCCAGCGTCTCGGCGATCTCGCGGTCGCGCGCGCTCAGCGGCCGGGCCACGCCGGTGCCGCCGGCGGCCAGGTTGCCGCGCACCTCGCCGGCCTGCGGGATGCGCGCCAGCGCGTATGGTACCGGCTTGCCGTTGATGACGAGGATGCGCTTGTCGCCGTTCACGATCTCGGGGATGTAGCGCTGCGCCATGATGGTGCGGCGGCCGTTGTCGGTCAGCGTCTCGATGATGGAGCCGAGGTTCATGCCGTCGGCCTGGACCCGGAACACGCCGGCGCCGCCCATGCCGTCGAGCGGCTTGAGGATCACGTCGCCGTGGTGGGCCTGGAACCCGCGCAACCGGGCCTCGCTGGACGTGACCAGGGTCGGCGCCGTGAACTGGCTGAACTGGGCGATGGCCAGCTTCTCATTGTGGTTGCGGATCGCGTCGGGCCGGTTGAACACGCGCGCGCCCTGGCGCTCGGCCAGCTCCAGCAGATAGGTGCCGTAGATGTACTCCATGTCGAACGGCGGGTCCTTGCGCTGGACGACGGCGTCGAACTCGGTCAGGGCGGCCTCGTGGTGCGGCTCCAGCCGGTACCAGTCGTGGGCGTCACCGGTGAGCAGGACGCGGGCCGCGTTGGCGTACACGATGCCGCCGTCGAGCGCCATGTCCTTCTGCTCGAACGCGTAGACGGCGTGGCCGCGCGCGGCCGCCTCCACCATCATGGCGTAGGTCGAATCCTTGTAGGTCTTGAAACCGGCCAGCGGATCGGCGAGGAATGCGATTTTCATGGGTGTATCCATTCGGGGTAATGCCTGATTTTAGCCGACAGTGGCCCCGGCCGTGCGGGCCGGGGTCACACCCCGGTCAATACACTTCCGGATTGGGGTCGGTGCGCTCCATCTCCAGCGAGGCGGCCAGCAGCGCCAGCCGCGCCACCACGCCGTACACGTAGAAGCGGTTGGGCGCGGCCGTGCCGGGCTTGGCCTTCAGGTCGGGCACGGCGTGCTGCTGGGCGAACGCCAGCGGCACGTATTCCGAGCCGGGCGCGTTCAGGTTCTGGTCCACGCCCTTCTGGCCGTGCACGCGGTAGAAGCCGCCCACCACGTAGCGGTCTATCATGTACACCACCGGCTCGGCCACGGCGTCCTTGATGCTCTCGAAGGTGGGCACGCCTTCCTGGATGATGATGTCGGTGACGGCCTTGCCGTCCTTGACGATGGCCAGGCGCTCGCGCTGCTGCGGCGTCAGCTGCTTGATCTCGGCCGAGTCCTTGATGGTCAGGATGCCGGTGCCGTAGGTGCCGGCGTCGGGCTTGACGATCACGAACGGCTTCTGATCCTTCATGCCGTATTCCTTGTACTTCTTCTTGATCTTGGCCAGCAGCGTGTCGATGTTGGCGATCAGGCAATCCTCGCCCTCGCCGGTCTGGAAGTTCACCTGGCCGCACTTGGCGTGGAAGGGGTTGAGCATCCACGGATCGACGCCGATCAGCTTGCCGAACTTCTTGGCCACCTCGTCGTAGGCGTCGAAGTGGTTGCTCTTGCGGCGCACCGCCCAGCCCGCGTGCAGCGGCGGCAGCAGGCTTTGCTCATGGATGTTCTGCAGGATGTCCGGGATGCCGGCCGACAGGTCGTTGTTGAGCAGGATGGTGCAGGGATCGAAATCCTTCAGGCCCAGACGGCGGCCGTTGGGCGAACGCACGAGCGGCTCGACCACCAGCATGTTGCCGTCGGGCAGGGCCAGCGGGGTCGGCTGCGTGACCTCCGGCGACAGCGAGCCGAGCCGCACGTGCAGGCCGGTCTGGCGGAAGATCTGCATCAGGCGCGCCACGTTCTGCCAGTAGTGGGGGCTGCGCGCCTTCACCTCGGGGATCAGCAGCAGGTTGCGGGCGTCCGGGCAGTATTTGTCGATGGCGGCCATGGCGGCCTGCACGGACAGCGGCAGCATCTCGGTGGCCAGGTTGTTGAAGCCGCCGGGGAACAGGTTGGTGTCGACCGGCGCCAGCTTGTAGCCGGCGTTGCGCAAATCGACCGAGCAATAGAACGGCGGCGTGTGCTCCTGCCATTCGAGACGGAACCAGCGCTCGATGGCCGGCGTGGCGGCCAGGATTTTTTCTTCTAGATCTAGCAGCGGTCCGGTCAGGGCCGTAACGAGATGGGGAACCATGATCACTTCCTTAATTGATGCGGGAGGACGACCCTCCAGGCACACTGAACCGCCTATATTACCGTGCAAATATACCAAATCGGGGCAATGTTGCCTTTTTAAACCCCCAATAACGAAAAAAGGCGCCCCTTGCGGAGGCGCCCTGGTGCGGCCAGCCAGCGGCGGGCCGTATGCGGTGCGACGGATCAGTTGTGGTAGGCCGATTCGCCGTGGCTGGTGATGTCCAGGCCTTCGCGTTCCTCTTCTTCCGGCACGCGCAGACCGATGACGATGTCGACCAGCTTGTAGGCGACGAACGAGACCACGCCCGACCACAGGATGGTGGTGCCGACGGCCGTGGCCTGGGTGGTCACCTGGCCGACGATCGAGTAGGCGTCGGTCGACATCTTGTTGGTGACGTAGTCGAAGATGCCCTGGCCGCCCAGCGATGGCGCGGCGAACACGCCGGTCAGCAGGGCGCCCATGATGCCGCCCACGCCGTGCACGCCGAACACGTCGAGCGAGTCGTCGGCGCCGATCAGGCGCTTCAGGCCGTTCACGCCCCACAGGCAGACCACACCGGCCAGCAGGCCCATGATCAGCGCGCCCATCGGGCCGACGAAACCGCAGGCCGGGGTGATGGCCACCAGGCCGGCCACGGCGCCCGAGGCGGCGCCCAGCATGGAGGGCTTGCCCTTGTGGATCCACTCGCCGAACAGCCAGGACATGGCGGCGGCGGCCGTGGCCAGCAGGGTGTTGACGAAGGCCAGCGCGGCCACGTCGCCCGATTCCAGTGCGGAACCGGCATTGAAACCGAACCAGCCCACCCACAGCAGCGAGGCGCCGATCATGGTCATGGTCAGCGAGTGCGGGGCCATCGATTCACGGCCATAACCGACGCGCTTGCCGATCATGAAGGCGCCGACCAGGCCGGCCACGGCGGCGTTGATGTGCACCACGGTGCCGCCGGCGAAGTCGAGCGCGCCCTTCTGCCACAGCCAGCCGGCCTTGGCCGATTCGGTGGCCAGGGTGGCGGCGTCCTTGATCGCGTCCGGGCCGGTCCAGAACCAGACCATGTGGGCGATCGGCAGGTAGGCGAACACGAACCACAGCACGACGAACGCCAGCACGGCCTTGAACTTGGCGCGCTCGGCGAAGGCGCCGATGATCAGGCCGCAGGTGATGGCGGCGAACGTGCCCTGGAAGGCGACGTACACGAATTCATTGAGCACCACGCCTTTGCTGAAGGTGGCGGCGGTCGAGAACGTGGCTTTGACCGGGTCCCAGATGCCGTTCAGGAACAGGCGGTCGAATTTGCCGAAGAAGGCATTGCCTTCCGTGAAGGCCAGCGAGTAGCCGAACACGCACCACAGCACGATGATCAGCGAGAAGATCGTGAACACTTGCAGCAGGATGGACAGCATGTTCTTGGTGCGGACCAGGCCGCCGTAGAACAGGGCCAGGCCGGGGATGCTCATCATGATCACGAGCAGGGTGGACGTCATCATCCAGGCCGTGTCGCCCTTGTTGGGGGTGGGGGCCGGCGCGGCGGCGGCGGCCGCAGGTTCGGCTGCCGCTGGCGCTGCGGCGGCCGCAGGGGCGGCAACCGGCGCGGGGGCGGCGGCCGGTGCGCTGGCGGCCGGCGCCGAGGCGGCGGCCGCGGCAGGCGTCTCGTCGGCGGCCACGGCCGGCAGTGCGGCGCCCAGGGCGAACAGCACGGTGAATCCGGCCAGCCAGGTTGTTATCGTTTTTTTCATCAATCTTCCCCTTAGAGAGCGTCGTTGCCGGTTTCGCCGGTACGGATACGGATCACCTGTTCCAGGTTGTACACAAAAATCTTACCGTCACCGATCTTGCCGGTGCGGGCAGCGCCCTCGATGGCCTCGATCGCCTGGTCGACGATGGCGTCGTCGACGGCCGCTTCGATCTTGGTCTTGGGCAGGAAATCGACCACATACTCGGCGCCACGGTAGAGCTCGGTGTGGCCTTTCTGGCGGCCGAAGCCTTTCACTTCGGTGACGGTGATGCCTTGCACGTTAATCGCCGACAAGGCCTCGCGGACCTCGTCCAGCTTGAACGGCTTGATGATGGCGGTAATCAGTTTCATGACAGTCTCGCTTAGAAGGTTTTCGTGATGGTCAGGACGGCGCCGGTCTTGGCCAGGTTCTTGCCGTTGGGAGCGACGTACGCCTCCGTGTCGGCGTAGATGGCGGCCAGCGCGACGGTGGCGAAACCGAAGTCCTTGGTCACGCCGATCTTGTAGTCGCTGTAGCTGTAGGCGCCATTGTTCTTCACGTTCTGGTGGCCCACGTGCAGGTTCACGGTGTAGCCGTCATAGACGTCGTAGTTGAAGGCCGCGTCCAGGTAGCCGCTGTTCTTGCTGTCGGCCGTGCCGAACAGGTTGGTGGTCGAATGCGAATACTTGAGCGAGAAGGGGCCGGCGCTGAGCTGGCCGTACAGTTCGAACGTGTTGGCGTTCGTGGGCAGGCCGTTGGATGGGTAGAAGTAGTACAGGCCACCCACGTCGTAGGCAATATCCTTGGTCACTTCGCCGCGCTTGCCGCCGTAGATATCCCACTCGACATCGCCGCTGCCGCCGGCATCCTTGGTCCATTTGATGGTCGACAGCCAGGTGCCGGCGTAGAAACCAGTCGGGTTATGGGTATAATCCGCACCGCCCTGCAACGCAGGATTCAGACGCGATTGCGAAATGCCGCGGTAGCGGTAATCGCTGGCCAGGCCGACGTTGTAGGTGATTTCATTGTCCGGTTTGGCCTCGGGTTTCGCCTCATCCGCGCGCGCCACGCTGGCGCCCAGGGAAGTGAATGCTAAAGTCAACGCAGCGGCAAGAGTCAGTTTCTTGGTAAGGCATTTCATAACGATTTCCTTTAGGTTGAACTTGGATGGCGGTTGCGGTTTACAATTCAGGCTGAAAAACAAACGTTCCCCCTGTCTTTAGCAGAATGCGTGCCAGCTTGCGCCAGGTAAAAGATCGCTATGAAAGTGGCAAGCGTGGGCCGCTTGCCGGGGCGGCGCGCCCTGCGCGCGCGCCGGCCGGGAGAACTATCACAGAATGCGCACCATCTTAAAGCCGGGGTGCACCGCAATGGTGCGATGCATCGCCGGCAATCTCAAGGACTATCATGGACATGAATACTTTTTTTAATGACTTGCAAGGCAAGATCAACCAGGCGATCGAGAATTCGCCGGCGAAAGATATCGAAAAGAACGTCAAATCGATGATGACCCAGGGCTTCGCCCGCCTGGACCTGGTCACCCGCGAAGAGTTCGACATCCAGGCCCAGGTGCTGGCCAAGACGCGCGCCAAGCTGGAGGCGCTGGAGGCGCGCGTGGCGGAGCTGGAAGCCCGCTTGACCGCCGAGAAGTAATCCCGCCCCCGGACCGGCCGTTCGCGCCGGTCCACGCCCCGCCCCCTTCCCTTGGGCCAGCTCAATACCGCCCGGCCATAACGTTCTACGATTTCAGCAGTCCGTCTTCCTCCCCCAAGGATACCGATGAGCTTAGCTGTGCTGAAAAGCCGGGCGCTGGCTGGCATGGAGGCGCCGGAAGTGGCGGTCGAAGTGCATCTGGCCAACGGCCTGCCCTCGTTCACCATCGTCGGCCTGCCGGACACGGAGGTCAAGGAAGCGCGCGACCGCGTGCGCGCCGCGATCCAGAACAGCGGCTACGACATGCCGGCCTACCGCATCACGGTCAACCTGGCGCCGGCCGATCTGCCCAAGGAATCGGGCCGCTTCGTTATGGCTCCTTTTTTCTGTTATAAATATTCTTCTTTTGAATTAATAAGTTAGTCTCTTGGAGGCAAGTAACAGTATGGGAGCTGGGAAAGGAACGATGCGACATTTGGCTGTGGATAACTCTCAGTTGGTGCGGTGGCGACGTACTTTCAAAGACGCGGTGTCGTTGATTACGGCTCGTGGACTCTGAAATGCGACTTATCAAATCAACCGCTGACTACAAACTCAGCAACCGGTCCGCACCTGGCTTTCCCATATTGCTCAACGGAGACATGTCGAGTTGCTGGGAGGCCAACGAGTTTTTTCGCTTCTACCTACAGCGTGGTGCGATTGAGTCGAAAAAGTCGTGGGAGCCCATCAGCAGAGCCATCTATGATTACTTCGGATTTCTCGAAGCGAACGAACTGGGGTGGATGGATGTAGATCGAGGTGAGGACAAGAATCTTTTGGCAGCTTATCGTGACTACAGCTTTGATTTCGCAAAGTTGGAACGAACTACAATCCGGCAGCGACTAACCTACATCTGTGAATTTTACAAGTACGCAGTGCGGCGCAATTGGATCTCGAAGCTCCCCTATGTTTTCGAAGTGCGGCATATAGCAAACGGTGGGCGTGGTTTCCTAGCACACGTCGACTCGCACGCTGCCTCGGTCGAGGCGAAGTCTGTAATGCCTCGGGCGCATCGAAGCCTCATCAAATTTCTTTCAGTGGATCAGGCGCGCATGCTCCTTGGCGCAGCAACCAACGTCCACCATAAGACATTGATTCGTCTAGCGCTTTCGAGTGGACTTCGCCGTGAAGAGTTGGCCACTTTCCCGTTGGTCTACGTATTTGACCCTGATCAAGCCGGGCACGAGGGAAACAACGTCTCTATAACGCTCGATCCTTCCGACGGCACGGGTATGCGCACAAAGGGGTCGAAGGCTCGGGTGATCTACATTGCGCGGGCGGTCATGAAGGGGTTAAAGCGCTACGCTGACCACTACCGCGGCGAGCGCTCGTTCCTTTCGCCAGAGCACCATGCACCGCTGTTCCTGAACCAGTATGGCCGCCCATTCGCGAAAGATGGCAAGGGGATCGAAGCAATCGTTCGGAAACTAGGCTGCAAGGTCGGCTTGCAAACCTATCCACACATTCTTCGCCACACCTACGCGACACACACCTTGGTCTCATTGCAGCGTCGGCGTGTGCACCGCCGCATCGAACCGCTAGTGTTCTTGCAACGACAGCTTGGCCACGCGTCGATTCAGACAACCATGGTCTATCTGCACTTGATCAATGAAATGGCTGACGATGCCGTGCTCACGTACGACAACGAAATCCATTCGTGGAGCGAGGAATAACACTTGTCCCCAAAACGCAAAATATTCATCAAAACCGATCTGAGCATCCCGAGAGTAGAGCACGAGTGGCAAGTTGACTCGGTAACTATCCCGCCAGAGGTATTTCCGCCAGCAGAGACACGAGTCATGCTCAGTGACATGTCGGGCTCGAATTGGACCTTTGACTTCGGGCGCTGGTACGGCAGCGGCATAGATGAGATCACCTATGCATGCCAACAGCAGATCCTTCGTTTTATCGCCAAACAGGATGCAGATCTATCCGCCTCAACGATCTTGGCGTATTGCCAAGCGGGGATGCGACATTTCCTTGAGTACATGGTCTTGCTGCGAGCGGCACTCGACCGCGACCTACGGCTTGCGGATATTAATCGAAGCGCTATCGACGGCTTCATCGGTTCAATCAGCGCCGAGTATTATTCCCCAGTTACTCGACGCTCCCGCTATAACAATACCAAGGCGGTTCTGAAGGCGCTGTGTGCACGGGGGCTGATTATTGAAGTGGTTGGTGGCGACAACGCCACGTTTCCTACTAACCCGTTTCCCGGCGCTGAATCGGCTGTAAAGGGAGCAAAGCCTCTCTCTAAAGTCGAACGTAAGGTTTTCGCCCAGGCAATTCGAAAGGCGGTGCTTCCACTGTTTGAGCCAGACGTAGTCGTAACGGCTGATCTGCTTGGCTACGCGTTACTCATCATCGCTCTGCACACGGGTCGAAACACTACACCCCTATTGGAAATGAGAAGCGACGCACTAAGACCCCATCCAAAGTCTGGCACCTCGTTCCTCGTGCTATACAAGCGACGCGGCCACTCGACCAGCAAGGTAGCCATTCGCGAATCAAGGAGCGATGCCTCAGAGATTGAATCAGTTCCAACTCTGCGCCCCACCATTGCGGCCGTTGTCCGTCGAGTCATTGAGCTCTCTCAAGCGTTGGTGGCTGACGCCCCAGCTGGAATTCAAGACAGGGTGTGGCTCTACCGCATGCGCAGTTCCGGCAGAGCAAAGGGATCTCCTGGAGCTGTTGCGGCACTCAAAGAATCCACGCTGGCGAACGCCATCACGAAACTCGTAAAGGAACACCAACTGGTGGACGCCGATGGCAACCCAATGCGAGTCAACGTTAGTCGACTTCGGAAAACATTCGTCAACCGAGTCTACGAAATTCTCGACGGCGACATCGCCGCCACTGCGGCAGCAGCAGGCAATACGGTGCGCGTAACGGCGACCAGCTATCTTCAGCCTAGTGAGGAGGCTGTCGGTAATTGGCGCTTTCTCGGTGAAGTGCTTACAACTGAGTTGCTTAATGGCACCATTGGAACAACCGAAAAGACACCAGTTGGCGGGTGCTCCGATGTCAAAGGCGGTGAGTATGCGCCAAAGAATCGCGCCGAAGTGTGTATGAGCTTCTTGAACTGCTTGCGCTGCAAGAACTATGTCGTAACCGGCGACGACCTCTATCGCCTCTTTAGCTTTTACTGGCGCATCTTGGCGGAGCGCTCCCGCATGGACGCTCGTCGGTGGAAAAGTCAGCTACGTCACATTGTCCGCCTCATTGACCGCGACGTTGTACAAGCCGGTCTAAGTCGAGGAGTTTTCAAACAGGAAATCGTGAACCGTGAGCGTGAGCGCGCTCGACACACCCCCCATCCGTTCTGGCGCAGTGAGCAATCCATTGCGGATTTTACTTCTCTTGGAGCCTTCTGATGAGTACCGCCTCTGAATTAGCCGATGACCACGCATCGCAGTTGTTGTCGCAACCGAACGATGTGCGCAACCTGCAATCATCCGAACGAGATCGCCTCATCGTCTCGATCGTTCGGGTCGACGGCAAAGCGCGCGTGTTAAGTAGCTATGGCGACAACATATGGTGGGCTCAAGGTATGACCACAAATACGCAACGTTCACGAGCAAAGATGGATTTCGAGCGCGTACCTGAGGTCTTCCGCCAGATGTCGAAACAGATCATGTATCGCTACATCCGTCGCGGTACAGCTGACTCGAGGCGTCCAGGAGCCAGCACTCAAGTACGCAATCACTTTCTGATTGTGTCATTCTTCCAGTATCTGAACTCTATCGGTGTCACTAGACTGAATCAAGTCACTCCGCTCATCTGCAACTCTTATGTTCAGCACCTTCGAGAGGGAAAGCGCCATACCATAGGCGACAGGCCGCCTAAAGTTCTGTCGGCGCCGGGCTTATACAAGAATCTCAAAATCGTCGAAGACATTTTTCATCTTAGCCAATACACGGACGAACCGATAGCTCAGCACCCATGGCCCGACTCATCCGCTGATCACATATCTGGCTACAGCAGGAGCAGGCCGAATGACGAATCTCGAACTCCTCTCATACCAGATGAGATATTCACGACGCTGTTTCAGCATGCATGGACGATCATCGAAAGAGCACCGGAGATTCTTGACCTACGTGATGAATTGCAGCGGCTAGAGACGGTAAAGTCTGATCTTCATCCACGCTATATCGCGTCCCTGAAGACGAAGGAGGTTCAACGGCACGGCTTCGGCGGCTACAAGGAATTCAAGAGCCTTGTTGCCGAGATCCGCACTGCAAGTTACATCGTTATCGCGAGCCTGTGCGGCTGCCGTAATCACGAGCTGGCCAATCTGCGCTCCGGCAGCTACTACAGCACGCAAGACGGCGAAGGCAATAGATTCTGGTGGATGAAGTCCAGATCTACTAAGACGTTCGAAGGCGATACCGAATGGCTCGTTCCAGAAGCGGCCGTAACGGCACTACGCATCATGGATCGATGGGCGCAACCATACCAGCAACGCCTGGTAAAAGAGATCGCAGACCGCCGCATAGCGGAACCAATGGATGTCAATATTGCCATTGCAACAGAGCACGTCGGCGCCGTGTTTGTTGCAATGGACCTGATGAATGGCAATCAGGTGCGAACGATGTCAACCACCACCTTGAACTCTGAATTGAAGCGTTTCTCAAATCGTTGCGATATTGCTTGGGACTTAGCCTCACATCAGTTTCGCAGGAAATTTGCCAACTACGCTGCCCGGAGCAAGTTCGGCGATCTTCGCTACCTGCGTGAGCACTTCAAGCATTGGTCGATGGATATGACGCTTGGATATGCCCTGAACGAGTCCCAGGAAATGTCGCTGTTCCTCGAAATCGGGGCCGAATTGGATGAACTGAAGGTCCAGACTGTCTCTTCGTGGCTAGAACAAGACGAGCCGCTAGCAGGTGGTTACGGCCAAAGTCTTGTGAACTGGCGTTCACGCGACGAGTGTATTACGATGTTCAAATCCCACGGTGCGATGGTTCGGTCCATCGCATTGAGCACACCGATTCGGAGCAATGGACACGCTTGGTGTACGGCTCAGGAAAATCAGTGTATAGGCAACGATCTCGATCGCACTCGGTGCGGCGACGGCTGCGAAAACGCCGTGATAGGGCGCCACCACACGACCATTTACCGCGCGCTTCATGATCAACTCGCAGAACTGCAAGAAGCCTCAGACATCGGCCCCGGCGGACGCGCAAGGGTCGCCCGGGACCTTCAACGTTGCGCGACAGTCCTGCAGCAACTTGCTGCCGAGCCCTTAGGACTTCAATGAACTCACGAAAAACTGCCGATCAACGGGAAAAGGATTTGCGGCTGGCAATCTTCCGCATTGAGCGCGGCCGTGCGCATAGCGGGGTCGGTAAACTGAACATCTCCGCCGTGGCGAAGGAAGCGGGTGTCACTCCCGCACTGATTCACAATCACTACCCTGCAATCGCAGAACAGATTCGCGTCAAACAGGGAGCATCGACCTCCGCACGTGCAAGAGAGAAATTTTCGGAATTACAGGCCGAGCGGAAGAAAAACGCGGACTTGCGTAGTGAGATCAAAGAACTTCAGGCCGATATCGCCCGGCTTGCAACGCTCAACGAGATGCTGCATGTGGATAACCAAACACTTCGGGCAGCACAGCAAAACAGAAACATCGTGGCAATCCGCCCGAAAAAGGGTTAACAGTCATAAACCGTTGTATCTATGTAACTTATAGCTAGTTAACAGTTAAGAAAGCGCCAAAAATATCGACCTGGCCATGGCGCTGGGCATACTGGCGGCGTCGCACCAGATTCCGGCCAACCGGCTGCACCACTACGAATTTGCGGGGGAACTGTCGCTGTCGGGCGAGTTGCGGCCGATCCGGGGCGCGCTGGCCATGTCCTATGCGATGCTGCGCGGGGGCAACCAGCGGGCGTTCATCCTGCCGCAAGCCAACGCCGACGAGGCGGCGCTGGCGGATGGCACCGTCATCCATCCGGCGCGCTCGCTGCTGCAGGTGTGCGCGCACTTCTCCTCCAGCGATGCCTCCGGCACATTGTCGCGGCATGTGGCCCAGATCGCCGAGATCCGCCGCGACTATCCCGATTTCGCCGACGTCAAGGGACAGGGTGTGCCGAAGCGGGTGCTGGAAATCGCGGCCGCCGGCTGCCACAGCGTGTTGCTGGTGGGGCCGCCCGGCGCCGGCAAGACCATGCTGGCCAACCGCTTTCCGGGGCTGTTGCCGGCGATGACGGCCGCCGAGGCGCTGGAAGCGGCGACGGTCCAGTCGATCACGGGCGAATTCCGGGCCGAGCAATGGAAACAGCGGCCATTTCGCGCGCCCCACCATACATCGTCGGGCATCGCGCTGGTGGGTGGCGGCAGCGTGCCGCGCCCGGGCGAAATTTCGCTGGCCCATTGCGGGGTGCTGTTCCTCGACGAATTGCCGGAGTTCAACCACCGGGTGCTGGAAGTGCTGCGCGAACCGATGGAATCGGGCCGCATCACCATTTCCCGCGCAGCCCGCCAGGCGGATTTCCCGGCCCGATTCCAGCTGATCGCGGCCATGAACCCGTGCCCGTGCGGCTACCTCGGGCATCCGGCCGGCACCTGCCATTGCCCGCCCGACGCCATCAGCCGTTACCAGAACCGCATCTCCGGGCCGCTGCTGGACCGCATCGACATGCAGATCGACGTGGGGCCGGTGGAGGCGGAAGTATTGGCCGCCGAGGTCGACGGCGAACCGTCGGCGGCGATCATGGTCAGGGTGGAACGCGCCTACCAGCGGCAATTGCGACGTCAGAACAAGAGCAACCAGCAACTGACGACGCGTGACATCGACCGTTTCTGCAAGCTCGACCGCGCCTCCGAACTGCGGCTGCGCACCGCCATGAAGCATTTTCACTGGTCGGGACGGGCTTACCACCGCGTGCTGCGGGTGGCGCGCACCATTGCGGACCTCGCCGGCAGCGACACCATCCGCAACGAGCACATTGGCGAGGCCATCCAATACCGGCGCGCGCTGCGCCCAGACTGAAGGCGGTCCCGGCGATTGCCTCAGCGCCACCGGCCCTGCTACCATCGGAACATGCGAAAAACCTCCCTCCCCCTCCTCCTGACGACGCTGCTGGCAGCGGGCCTGCTGGCCGCGTGCAGCCCCAAATACGACTGGCGCGACTACCGCGGCGACGATGCGCCGTACGCGGTGCTATTCCCCGGCAAACCGGCCAGCCAGACCCGCACCATCAACCTCGACGGTCAGGAAGTGAGCATGACGATGACGGCGGCCGAAGTCGATGGTGTGTCGTTCGCCGTCGGCAGCGCCCGGCTGGCCGACGCCACCAAGGCGCAGGCGGCGCTCGCTGCCATGAAGACGGCGCTGGTCAACAATATCGGCGCGGCCATTGTCTCGGACAAGACCACCGTGACCTCTTCCGGCACCGGCAGTCTGGCCGGACAGCAAACGCTGGTGGAAGTGGAAGCGAAAGGAGCGCACAATGGCGAGGCGACGTTGCTGATCGGTCATTTCATCGCCAGGGACAACCGGATTTACCAGGTGATCATCATGGGTGCGGAGAAAAATGTCGTACGCGACACGGTTGACACCTTCATGAGCTCCTTTAAACTAAACTAACAATAAGGCGCGGGGAGAAACTATGATGAATCGTCTTGCAAAATCCGCCTCACCGCCGGATGTTTGCCTGACCGGGAGTGGTTTGTCGGGACGTTGATGTCGATGTATGCGAACGGACAAGTCATGTTATCGTTATAAACAACAAGACTCGGAAAGTGCCTATGCTGATCACATTCAAATCCAAATCGTTGCCAGAAGTAATGATGTATCAGGAACATGCACAGCGCATCCTCGACCTGCTACACAAAAATCCCACCCGCGGGGTGATCACGGCGGCAGAAGCCGCCCAAGCATTATCTGTCCTGGAACACGAGGTCGCGCTGAGCAAACTGCATCCCGAAGTGGATGCGGAGCACGAGGTTCATACGCCCGAGCAAGAAGAGAGTGGAGATCTGCCCGAAAACAAGCGGCACTTACGTGTCGGCTTTGCGACGCGGGCCTTCCCCCTGTTGGAAATGCTGCGCAATGCCAAGCAAGAAGGTCAGGACATCATCTGGGGAGTCTGAGTGCCGGCAACATCGGCAAGCAGAACAAGAAGCGCTTCGTGATGAAGCGCTTTTTTTATGTCCGCGTTGGCTGAAGACGAAAAAAAACCCCGCCAACATTAAGTCGGCGGGGTTTTCTCATATAACTAGCTTGACGATAACCTACTTTCACACTGGTTGCAGCACTATCATCGGCGCAGAGTTGTTTCACGGTCCTGTTCGGGATGGGAAGGGGTGGGACCAACTTGCTATGGTCATCAAGCTTTGACTTGTATGGGTTGCGCGCTCATGCGCGTCACCCGGAATCTGGAAGAAGTAATTTTGGGTAATGAAGTTGTATCAACGAACGTTCCAACGCACTTCTCATTCACCACAACCTGCTAAGGTTATAGGGACAAGCCGTACGGGCAATTAGTATCAGTTAGCTTA